>NZ_JBIAIQ010000021.1:0-159870 GCF_042871525.1 Streptomyces sp. NPDC005784 | reverse complement strand
GGAGCGTCCCGCTTCGCGGGACGCTCCCGAAAACCAGCACGAACCCTTACGGACCACCCACGCCAGGGTTGACGAAACAGATAGGGGCACCCCCCCGGCGGCCCGGTCCCAGAGCAGGGCGCGGGGAGGACGCCCCCGGCGGCAGGGCGAGGGGAGACGCCCCGGCCCGGTTCCGGGGCAGGGCGCGGGGAGGGCGCCCAGAGGTGCGACGTCAGTGGCGGGCGGGTTCCACGGCGGGCGCGGAACCCGGGAGCGGCCGGCCCGCCGACTCCGCCATGAACCAGACGGCCGCACCGCCGATGATGGCCGCGGCCATCATGTAGTACGCGGGCATCATCATGTTCCCGGTCGCTCCGATGAGGGCCGTGACCACCAGCGGGGTCGTGCCGCCGAAGAGCGAGACCGAGATGTTGAAGCCGATGGACAGCGAGCCGTAGCGGACCCGCGTCGGGAAGAGAGCCGGGAGCGCGGCGGGCATCGCGGCGGTGAAGCAGACCAGCAGCAGACCGAGGGCGCCCATGCCGAGCGCGACGGCGAACAGGCTGCCCTGGCGGATCAGCAGCAGCGCCGGGACGGACAGGGCGAGGAAGCCCGCGCAGCCCGCGGCGATCACCGGGCGACGGCCGATCCGGTCGGTCAGGGCGCCCGCGAAGGGCTGCACGATCATCATCAGCGCCATCACGCCGAGGACCACGAGCAGACTGTGCGTCTCGTCGTACTTGAGTTCGCTGGTCAGGTAGCTCGGCATGTAGGACAGCAGCATGTAGTCGGTGACGTTGAAGACCAGCACCAGGCCCACGCACAGCAGCAGGGTGCGCCACTGGCCGGCGATCATCTCGCGCAGCGGCACCTTGGGACGGTCGGCCTCGGACTTCTCGATCTCCGCGGCGAACGCCGGGGTCTCCTCCAGGCGCATCCGCAGATAGAGGCCGATGATGCCCATCGGGCCCGCGATCAGGAACGGGACGCGCCAGCCCCAGGACAGCAGGTCGTCGGTGGACAGCAGGGCGGTCATGAGGGTCACCAGACCCGCGCCGCCGATGTATCCGGCCAGCGTGCCGAACTCCAGCCAGCTGCCGAAGAAGCCGCGCCTCTTGTCGGGCGCGTACTCGGCGATGAAGGTCGAGGCGCCCGCGTACTCGCCGCCGGTGGAGAAGCCCTGCACCAGACGGGCCGCGAGCAGCAGGATCGGGGCGCCGACGCCGATCGTGCCGTACGACGGGATCAGGCCGATCGCGAAGGTGCCCGCCGCCATCATGATCATGGTGAGCGCGAGGACCTTCTGGCGGCCGATCCGGTCGCCGAGCGGGCCGAAGACCATGCCGCCGAGCGGGCGGACGAGGAAGGCCGCGGCGAAGGCGCCGAAGGTCGAGAGCAACTGGGCGGTCGGGTTGCCGGAGGGGAAGAAGACCTTGCCCAGGGTCACGGCGATGTAGCTGTAGACACCGAAGTCGAACCATTCCATCGCGTTGCCGAGCGCTGCCGCCTTCACGGCGCGCCTGACGAGCGCGGGGTCGGTGACGGTGACCTCGGGGGAGGCCGGGCGTGCGGGGGTCGGGACGGGTGCGGCGTGGGCTGTCGGGGTCGCGGTCTGCAAGGGCCTTCCTTTCGCCGGGGACAGGGACGGGTTCGCCCGGGGGCGGACCGGTGGCTCGCTCGGACGTGGGCCGACGGTTCGCCCGGAGGCGGACCGGTGGCTCGCCCGGGGCGGGCCGAAAAGCGACCTTAGGACGGTTCGTCCACGTCACGTGCGGTGCGCGACCCGCCGCACAGCGCACATAAATGCCGCGTACGCAGGCGCGACGAGGTGGCCGGGACGGTCTCTTCGGAGGGTCATTTGTGATCTATGTCGCGACGTCGAGGGGGGACCTGACCCTTCGCCGACTATCGTCATTCGGACAAAACGGAGACGGATGTCAGGTGAAGCGGGGGTTTCCTGTGTCTCTCGACGAGGGTGGTCGTGCCCCATAAGGTCCTGATATGGACTGACGTATGGGATGTGTGGGACAAGAAGGAATCAACGGGGCGGGAGAGCCGACGGGGCGTGGCGAACGTGGAGCACGGCGGACGAGCGGGCAATGCCTTCGCGGGGGTGGCGGAGACGGCGCGAGCACGGCTGCGCGCGCTCCGCGTCGGGCTCTGGGTGATCGCCGCGATACTGGCCGTACGACAGGTCGCCGCCGTCCTCAGTACGCCCAAGGCGGACCGGCTGACGGATCTGGAGACCTGGGTCGGCCCGAACGGCGTACTGCATGTGAAGGGCTCGCTGTACGACTCGACGCGCTTCACCGGCACCCCGTTCGGCGGACTCGTCCTCAAACCGCTCACCCGGTCGGCCGAACAGGCTCTCGGCTGGGGCTGGACCTTCGGCACCCTGCTGCTCGTCGTCGCGCTCGGCATGGTCGCCGCGCGCGCCCTGCCGCCCCCCGTGAGCCGGCGTACGTCCCTGCTCGCCGCACCCGTCGCCATCAGCCTGCTGATGCTGTCGCTCCCCGTACGCAACGCCCTCTACCTCGGCCAGACCAGCATCATCCCGGTGCTGCTCGTCCTGCTCGGCTGCTTCGCCGTCCGCGGGGAGCGCGCCTGCGGGGTCCTCATCGGGCTCGCGGCGGCCCTCCAGCCGACCGTGCTGCTCTTCGCGCCGCTGCTCTGGTTCACCGGGCGCCGCCGCGCCGCCGCCTCCACCGGGACCACCTTCGCCGCCCTCACCGGGCTCGCCTGGGCCGTGATGCCGCACGACTCGAACACCTACTGGGTGCACCACCTGGCGGGCGTCGGCCTCGGCAAGGACGCCGACGACGTCGCCAACCAGTCCCTGCACGGCGCGTTGCTGCGGCTCGGCCTCACCGGGCCGCTGGAGATCGCCCTGTTCCTGGCGCTCGGCGCGGCCGTCGCCGCCGTCGGCCTCCGTCGCGCGGTGCGCTGCGCACGCGACGGGCAACTGCTGCTCGCCGTGGCCATGACCGGCTGCGTCGCCGTCGTCGTCGCGCCCACCACCTGGCAGCACCAGCTGCTGTGGGTGCTGCTCGCGCTCGCCGGCCGGGTCGGGCGGAGGGCCTCGGACCGCTATGTGTGGCCCGTCGCCGTCGTCCTCGTCATGACGCTGCCCGCCAGGATGATGCTGCCGGACAAGCCGCTGCTCGAGCCGTTGCGCGACAACGTGGTGCTGATCGCCGCGCTGGCCGCCGCCACCGTCGTACCGTTCCTGTCCCGCACCTCGGAGTTCTACCGGGCCCCGATCCCCACCGACCACGCGGCGCCCGTCCCCGCCCGGTGGAAGCGCGTGCCGCTGCTCCCGTTCCTGGGCCGGGTCCTCACCCGCCCGAACCTGCTGCTCGAACTGCTCCTGATCCGCGTCGGCTACTCCGCCTACGCGTCCGTGCGCCTCGCCGTGACAGGCGGCTCCAACGCGGACGGCCGGGCCGCCGCCGAGCACCACGGCGGCCAGATCCTCGCCGTGGAGCGGTTCCTGCGCCTCGACATCGAGCGCGGGGTCAACCACGCGGTGGTGAAGGTCCCCTTCCTGCGGGACTTCTTCGACTTCTACTACCAGTCTTTCCACTTCGGCGTCCCGCTCACCATCCTCGCCGTGCTCTACGTCCGCCGCCCCGCCGACTACCGCTGGGCCCGCTCCGCCCTCGGCTTCACCACCCTGCTCGCCCTCGTCGGCTTCTGGCTCTACCCGCTCGCCCCGCCGCGCCTGATGCCGGGCCTCGGGGTCATCGACACCGTGCACGGCGCGCAGGACTTCTCCAAGCCGGACTACGGCACCCTGACCGAGCTGACCAACCAGTACGCGGCGATGCCCTCGCTGCACTTCGGCTGGTCCCTGTGGTGCGGGGTCGTCATCGCGGTTCTGGCGCCCAGGTGGTGGATGAAGGCGCTGGGCCTGCTGCACCCGTTCTTCACGGTCTCCGCGATCGTGGCGACCGGCAACCACTGGGTCCTGGACGCCGTGGGCGGCGCGGCCGTGGTCGCCGCGGGCTTCGGCCTGACCCATCTCCTCCAGGGCCCGCGGCCCCGGACCCCGATGAAACGGGCCGAGGTCGGCACGAAGGAGCCGGTCCCGGCGATGGGCCGCACTCCGAGCTGATCCGGTACGCCCCGGCTCGGATGTGCGGGTGCGGGTGCGGGTGTGTCGGTTGTGCGGGTTGTGCGGGTTGTGCGGGTCGTGGCCGTGCCTGCGCCCGTGTGCGGGTCTCGGGGGAGGCAGGGGCGGGCGCGGGGGAGTGCCCCTGCCTCCCTCGGGACGGGCCGACGGTGCCGGGAGGCCGTCGGCCCGAGCATGCGGCTCCCGTCAGACGTGACTGACCTGGAGTTCCTTGACGCCGTTCAGCCAGGCGGAGCGGAGGCGGCGCGGGTCGCCGACGAGACGCAGGTTCGGCATCGCGTCGGCGATGGCGTTGAAGATCAGGTCGATCTCCAGGGTGGCCAGGGACTTGCCGAGGCAGAAGTGCGGGCCTCCGCCGCCGAAGCCGAGGTGCGGGTTGGGGTCACGGGTGATGTCGAAGACCTCGGGGCTCTCGAACACCTCGGGGTCGTTGTTGGCGGAGGAGTAGAAGATGCCGACGCGGTCGCCCTTCTTGATCCGCTTCCCGCCCAGCTCGGTGTCCTGGGTCGCGGTCCGCTGGAAGGCGACGACGGGGGTCGCCCAGCGGACGATCTCCTCGGCGGTGGTCTTCGGCCGCTCCCGCTTGTAGAGGTCCCACTGCTCGGGGTGGGTGAGCAGGGCGTGCATCCCGTGCGTGATGGCGTTGCGGGTCGTCTCGTTGCCGGCGACGGCCAACAGCAGGACGAAGAAGCCGAATTCGTCGGAGGCGAGGTTCCCCTCGTCCTCCGCCGCCACCAGCGTGCTCACGATGTCCTTGGCGGGGCACTGCTTGCGGTCCGCCGCCATGTTCATCGCGTACGAGATGAGTTCGGTGGCCGACTCGGCGCCGATCTCCTCGGTGATCGCGTACTCCGGATCGTCGTACGCCACCATCTTGTTGGACCAGTCGAAGATCTTGACGCGGTCCTCCTGCGGGACACCGATCAGCTCGGCTATGGCCTGCAGCGGCAGTTCGCAGGCGACCTGGGTGACGAAGTCGAAGGCGCCGTCGGGGCCGGCCTGCGCGAGCGCGTTCGCGACGATCGAGCCGGCCCGGGCGCGCAGCGCGTCCTCCAGGGAGCGGATGGCGCGCGGGGTGAAGCCGCGTTGCACGATCTGACGGACCCGGGTGTGCTCGGGCGGGTCCATGTTGAGCATGATGAGCCGCTGGACCTCGATCTGTTCGCGCTGGATGTGCTCGTTGAAGCGGATGACGGCCGTGTTGAGGAACGAGGAGAAGAGCTCGGGGTGCGTCGAGACGTACTTGACGTCCGCGTGCCGGGTGACGGCCCAGTAGCCGTCGTCCTCGAAGCCCGCGACACCGGGCTGTTGCGGGATCCAGCGGACCGGTTCGGCCCGGCGCAGCTCGGCGAACTCCGGGAGGGGCACGCGGTGGTGCAGCACATCGGGGTCGGTGAAATCGAACCCGTCGGGCAGCGCTGGACAGGGCATCGGCAACTCCAGGTCTCGCGCCTACGGTGGTGCCTGCGGTGGTGACGGGCCGTCCCCGCGGATAGTTCTGACGGTCCATCAGGAACGTGGAATCGCCGTGAAGGTAGTAACGGGTTCTACAAGTGGCAAGAGGTGCGGGCCCACCAATTGCGTGCGGGATTCGTGCAGATCACGACTTCGGGAGCTGCAGGACCCTTGCGGCGCGGGGGGTTCGCTCAGCAAACTGCACGCAGAACTGGTACGCGTTCTAGTTCTGCGCGGTGGGTGGGCCGGGACGCCCCGCGCTGCGCGGGTCAGCAGGGCCTGGCCGCCGGGCAGGCCTGAGGAGAGGACGAGCCCCCATGGCCGCGGAACCCGTGATCGTCGAAGCCGTACGGACCCCCATCGGCAAGCGCGGTGGCGCGCTCGCCAATCTGCATCCCGCCTATCTCCTGGGCGAGACCTACCGTGAACTGCTCGGCCGCACCGGCATCCCCGCCGACTGCGTCGAGCAGATCGTCGGCGGCACGGTGACCCACGCCGGCGAGCAGTCGATGAACCCCGCGCGCACGGCCTGGCTGACGATGGGGCTGCCCTACGAGACGGCGGCGACGACGGTCGACTGCCAGTGCGGCTCCTCGCAGCAGGCCTCGCACATGACCGCCAACATGATCGCGGCGGGTGTCATCGACGTCGGGATCAGCTGCGGTGTCGAGGCGATGTCGCGGGTGCCGCTGGGTTCGGGGTCCAAGCACGGTCCGGGCAAGCCGTTCCCCGACGAGTGGAACGTGGACCTGCCGAACCAGTTCGAGGCCGCCGAGCGCATCGCGCGCCACCGCGGTCTGACCCGCGAGAACGTCGACTCCCTCGGGCTCATCTCGCAGGAACGGGCCGCCATCGCCTGGTCCGAGGAGCGGTTCAAGCGCGAGACGTTCGCCGTGCAGGTGCCCACCACCGAGGACGAGCAGCGGGCCGGGCAGGGCATGTGGCGGCTCGTCGACCGGGACGAGGGGCTGCGCGACACGTCCATGGAGGCGCTGGCGAAGCTGAAGCCGGTGATGCCGACGGCCGTTCACACGGCCGGCAACTCCTCCCAGATCTCCGACGGCGCGTCCGCCATCCTGTGGGCGTCCAAGCGGATGGCGCGGGCGCTGAAGCTGCGGCCGCGGGCGCGGATCGTGGCCCAGGCCCTGGTGGGTTCCGATCCGCACTTCCACCTGGACGGCCCGATCGACGCCACCCGGGCCGTGCTCGGCAAGGCCGGGATGTCCCTGAAGGACATCGACCTCGTCGAGATCAACGAGGCCTTCGCGTCGGTGGTGTTGAGCTGGGCGCAGGTCTTCGGACAGGACCTGGAGAAGGTGAACGTGAACGGCGGCGGCATCGCGCTGGGCCATCCGGTGGGTGCCACGGGGGCCCGGCTCATCACCACGGCGCTGCACGAACTGGAGCGTGGCGACAAGGAGTTCGCGCTGATCACGATGTGCGCGGGCGGGGGGCTGGCCACGGGGACGATCATCCAGCGGCTGTAGGCGCCGTTCGGCGGCCGTGAAGAGGGTGCGGGTGCAGGTCCAGGTGCGGGTGTAGGCACATCCGCGTGCCGCGTGTGCCGCGCTTCCGGTGCTCCGGAGGGGCGTCACTCCCGGCCGGAGGCCGTCACCGCGAGTGCCGCCGGGACGAGTGCGGCGATCAGCAGCGGGAAGCCCAGGCCGTGGTTCAGGACCAGCCAGGCGCCGAGCAGGGCGCCCGCCAGCATCGCCGCCACGGAGGCGATGCGGCGCGGGGTGTTGTGGTGGCCCGCGCCGCTGCCGAGGCGGGAGTCGGCGGCCAGGCCCGTCAGGGTCATCGTCAGGACGGTCGTCGTCAGGTCGGCCACGCCGAGCTTGCGGACCGTCGCGTTGCGCAGGCCCATCGCGAAGGCCGTGACGGCGATCACGGTGTAGGCCGTGGCGGTGGCGTCCGGGGCGGCGAAGGCGACTGCCGCACAGGCGGCCGTCAGGACCGCCTCGGCGGCGAACGTGCCGCGGGCCCAGGTGCGGCGCGAGCCGTTGCCGAACCGCGCGGCGATCCGTCCGCCGGTCGCCGCGCCCGCCAGGAAGCAGCACAGCGAGGTCAGTGTGTGCGGTACGGAGAAGCCGGGCGCTCCGGCCGCCGCGAAGCCGAGCACCACTACGTTGCCGGTCATGTTCGCCGTGAAGACGTGCCCCAGGCCCAGGTAGCTCACCGCGTCGATGAGTCCGCTGACCACGGTCAGCGACAGCAGCGCGGATGTCAGTCGCAGGCCTCGTGACTCAGGGTCGTGCGGCGTGTCCGTCTGCGTGGTCATGGAGGTCAGTCCACCACGGGGGCGCTCGCGCTCGCGTCCGGTGCCGGGTTTGTCGCGGGCCGGTTCAGCCCTTCCGGCGTTCGAGGAGCGGGGTCCGGGGCGAGCCCCGGGGGCGGGACGGACGAGTCCGGGTACGACGAAGGCGGCAGCCCCGGGAACGGGGTGCCGCCTTGCGTGTGCTGTGAGGCTCTTGGGCTGATCAGTACCAGCCGTTGGCCTGCCAGAAGTTCCAGGCGCCGGCCGGGCTGCCGTAGCGGGAGTTCATGTAGTCCAGACCCCACTTGATCTGCGTCTTGGGGTTGGTCTTCCAGTCGGAGCCGGCGGAGGCCATCTTGGAACCGGGCAGGGCCTGGACCAGGCCGTACGCGCCGGACGAGGAGTTCGTGGCGCTGATGTTCCAGCCGCTCTCGTGATCGACGATCTTGCTGAAGGCGTTGAACTGCGAGGCGTCCGGAATCATCGCGTGGGCGATCGACTTCGCGGAGGAGGCGGCGGTCGGCGTGGCGGCCTGGGCGGGCGCCGCGACCAGAACCATACCGGCGGTGGCAGCGGCCACGGCGGTAGTGGCGAGGGCCTTCTTCGGGGAGGAGACGATGCGGCGGATGACAGAGACGGACACGGAGAACCTGTTTCTTAGGGGGCATGGAGTCGCTCGTACGCCGTGACCACGTGGTGTGTGGAAGGGGCGGCGTACGTCGGCGCCGCGACCCGTATGGGCTCGTGGCGCCTGGCGACTGCTCCAGACAAACAGGATCGGAGCCCGTCCGCAATGACCCCCTTTACTAGTGGTGGTCGCATCCGGGGTGAAAGTCCCTCATGTGACGTGGCTCTCAAACCCCAGGTCAGAGGGCATAATGACGCGTCCATGCCATGAGATTCAGTCTACGAAGCCGCTTCGTATGTGACGGGGGTCCTGTGGGCCGCTTCACCCCGCACCTGACGGACGGTACGGGGGTGCCCACCCAGTGCGGCCGGGCGGTGTGACGCGGGCCGCAGCTCAGCCGGGGTCGAAGGTGACCGGGCTCTCGAAAGCGGCCCGGCGCGTGGCCCGGCGCAGTGCCTTGAGGAGGGTCGGGCCGATCGTCAGGGTCAGGACGACGGTGACGACCGCCCGGCCCAGGTCCCAGCCGAGCGATGTGGCCAGGCAGTACGCGAGGAAGCGGGCGAGGTTGGCGGGGAGGGCGGCGTGCGGGTCGAAGGCGATGTTCGAGGCCAGCGCGTCCATGAAGGGCCAGCCGGCCAGATTCATGACGGTGCCGTACGCGAAGGCGGCGAGGAAGCCGTATCCGGCGAGCATCAGCAGCTCTCCACGGCCGCGGAGCCGGTCCGGACCCGGCAGCAGCCCCGAGCCCATCGTGAACCAGCCCATGGCCAGCATCTGGAAGGGCAACCAGGGGCCCACCCCGCCGGTCAGCAGCGCCGACGCGAACATGGTCACGGACCCGAGCACGTACCCGAAACCCGGCCCGAGCACCCGCCCGCTCAGCACCATCAGGAAGAACATCGGCTCGATGCCGGCGGTCCCGGCCCCGATCGGGCGCAGCGCGGCGCCGGTCGCGGCCAGCACGCCGAGCATGGCGACCGCCTTCGGGCCCAGCCCCGACTCGGAGATCGTCGCCGCGACCACCGCGACCAGCAGGACGAGAAGCCCCGCGAACAGCCATGGAGCGTCCTGCGCGTGCGCGCTGACCTGCGAGCCGGTCCCCGCGAAGAGCGGCCAGCCGAATCCGGCGGCTCCGGTGGCACTGACCAGGGCCAGCGCGGCGACGGAACGCGGGCCGAGGCGGACGGCCCTGGCCTGGCGCTGTGGCTCTGGCTGCGGCCGGGGCTGCGGCTGCGACGGGGGACGGCGGGCCGAGGCGTCGGCGGCGCTCATGCGAGGGCCCTTCTGACCTGGGCGACGGTGAGCCACTGCTCGGGGGCCAGGATCTTGGCGACCTGCGGGGCGAACGACGGGGACGCGACGACCACCTCGGCGGTGGGGCCGTCGGCGACGACCTCACCGTCCGCGAGGATCACCACACGGTGGGCGAGCTCGGCGGCGAGTTCCACGTCGTGGGTGGCCAGCACGATGGCGTGTCCCCCGGCGGCCAGCCCGCGCAGCACGGTGACCAGCCGGGCCTTGGCCGCGTAGTCGAGGCCGCGGGTCGGCTCGTCGAGGAGCAGCAGCGGGGGGCGGGCCGTCAGCACGACGGCCAGCGCCAGCGCCAGCCGCTGTCCCTCCGACAGGTCACGTGGGTGTGTGTCGTCCGCGATGTCCGGCAGCAGCTCGGACACCAGTGCCCGGCAGGTCCCGGCGGCGGCCCCCGCGTCCTCGTCGGCCGCCGCGCACTCGGCGGCCACCGTGTCCGCGTACAGCAGATCCCGGGGCTCCTGCGGTACGAGTCCCACACGGCGTACGAGGTCGCGCGGCACCGTGCGGTGCGGTACCGCCCCGCCGACCCGTACGGACCCGGCGGTCGGCTCGACCAGCCCGACGAGCGCCCCGAGCAGCGTCGACTTCCCGGCGCCGTTGCGGCCCATCAGCGCGATGGTCTCGCCGGGTCCCGCGGTGAGGTCGACCCGCCGGAGCGCCTCGACCCGCCCGCGCCGGACGGCCAGGGAGGCGACGACGGCCACGCCGGCCGGGGACGGGTCGGGGTCGGGGGTGCGCCTGCCGGGGAGGCGCAGGAAGCGGGAAGAGCGGTAAGGGGAGGGGGAGGCCATGGGGGAGGTGGGGTGGGTCGGCGCCGAAGGCAGGGGGAGGGCAGCGGTGGGCCGTGCTCCTGCGGCGCCTTCGGTGCCGTTGGCCGGTCCGGCGTCGTCGCCGAGTCCGGTGGGCCCGGCGCCTTCGGCGTGTGCCGTGGGTCCAGGGTCTCCGGTGACCGCGGCGGATTTCGCCGACGCCGCGGCGAGCCGCTCGCGCAGTGCGCCCGCCCGGCGTCGCGCGTCGCGGACGGTCAGAGGGAGCGGGGACCAGCCTGCCAGGCGGCCCAGTTCGACCACCGGTGGGCAGACCGGGGAGACGGCCATGATCTCGGACGGGGTGCCGAGCGTCAGGGGTGCCCCCGGCGCGGGGAGAAGGGCGATCCGGTCGGCGTACTGGACGACGCGCTCCAGACGGTGCTCGGCCATCAGGACCGTGGTGCCGAGGTCGTGGACCAGGCGCTGCAGGACGGCGAGGACCTCCTCGGCCGCGGCGGGGTCCAGCGCCGAGGTGGGTTCGTCGAGGACCAGGACCCTTGGGTGCGGGGTGAGCACCGAGCCGATCGCGACCCGCTGCTGCTGGCCGCCGGACAGCGTGGCGATCGGGCGGTCGCGGAGGTCGGCCAGGGAGAGGAGGTCGAGGGTCTCCTCCACGCGGCGGCGCATCACCGCCGGTGCCAGACCCAACGACTCCATGCCGTAGGCGAGTTCGTCCTCCACCGTGTCCGTCACGAAGTGGGACAGCGGGTCCTGGCCGACCGTGCCGACCACGTCCGCGAGTTCGCGCGGCTTGTGCGTACGGGTGTCCCGCCCCGCGACGGTGACCCGGCCGCGCAGCGTTCCACCCGTGAAATGCGGGACCAGTCCGCTCACCGCGCCCAGCACCGTCGACTTGCCGACCCCGGACGGGCCGACCAGCAGCACCAGTTCGCCCTCCGGGACCTCGAAGTCCACGCCCCGGACGGCGGGTTCGGCCGCCCCGGCGTACGTCACGGAGACATCCTCGAAGCGGATCACGATCGTTCCTCGGGGGCCGGGGTTCGCTGGGGGGGCGGGGCCAGGAAGGCGGGGAGCAGGCCGAGCATGACCACCGCCGTCGGCCAGAGAGGGAGGGCCGGGGTCACCAGGGGGATGACGCCGGGGCTCAGCGCGTCGGGGTCGTAGGACGCGGCGACGATCATCAGGGCCGCGACCGCCACGCCCGACCCGGCGACCAGCCAGGCACGGACGCCCCAGATGTCCGGCCGGTACCGCGTCCGCGGTGAGCGGCGGCCGCCCAGCCACAGGCCGCCGAGCGCCGCGCCGAGCCCGGCCAGCAGGACCGGCAGGCCGTAGGTGTCGCCCGCCGCGGTCAACAGCCCGTAGGTGCCCGCGCAGACGCCGAGCAGACCGCCCAGGGTGAGGGCTCCGGTGGTCCGGCGGACGGCGGGCGGGACCTGGGCCGTGCGCCCGTACCCGCGTGCGTCCATCGCCGCCGCCAGCGCGACCGAACGCTCCAACGCGCCCTCCAGGACCGGGAGTCCGACGTGCAGCAGGCCGCGCAGCCCCCGATCGGGGCGGCCACGGAGCCGGCGCGCGGCGCGCAGCCGCTGGACGTCGGCGATCAGATGCGGGGCGAAGGTGAGCGCGACGACCACCGCGACGCCCGCCTCGTACAGCGCTCCCGGCAGTGACTTGAGCAGCCGTGCCGGGTTCGCGAGGGCGTTCGCGGCGCCGACGCAGACGAGCAGCGCGGCCAGCTTCAGGCCGTCGTACAGCGCGAAGAGCAGACCCTCGGCGGTGACCCGGCCGCCGATGCGAATCCCCTGCGCCCAGTGCGGGAGGGAGATTTCGGGAAGCGTGACGATCACGTGGGTGCCGGGGATCGGGGAGCCGAGGAGGACGGCGAAGGCCAGCCGGATGACGAGGACGGCCGCGGCCAGTTTCACGAAGGCGGTGTAGGAGCGGGCCCAGGGGGCGTCGGTGCGGTGGGTGGCCACCACGAAGCCCGCCACCGCGATGAGGAGCGCGAGGAGGAGGGGGTTCGTGGTGCGGGAGGCCGCCGTGCCGAGCCCCAGGGCCCAGATCCACCAGGCGCCGGGGTGCAGGGCGTTCGCACGGGTCACTCCCGGTGTGCGGGAGAGGGAACGGGTACGGGGGCGGGAGTTCGGCGGTCGCCCGGTCGGGTCGGCGTCCGGTGCCGGGCGCTGGGGTCCCACCGTCCCGGGTTCCCGGTCCTGTTCGGACAGGGGAGACCCCCACCGCGCCGCGGGCCGGCGGCGCGCGGCGCCGGCGGTGGGGCGTTCGGGGTCGCCCTTGGTCATGATCGGCGCCTCAGCCCTTGCGCCGGCGGGCCTGCCGGACGGCCGCCGCGCCCAGCACGGCCACCGCCGCCGCTCCCGCCAACAGGCCCACCGAGGGGCCGTGATGGGTCGGTTCGGAGGCGTGCGGGCGGGCGGACGCGGTCGGTCCGTCGGCCGCGACCGGGTCGCCGCAGCCCGCACGCGGATAGCCCGAGATCGCGCACAGCAGGGCGTTGGTGTCGTAGCGCAGCGGTTTGGCGACCGCGGCCAGGGCCTCCGCGGTGCTCGCGTCGGGGGCGACCCGGGCGCAGGCGGTACGCGGGGACGGCGGCCGCTCGCCGGACGGCGCGTCGGCGGCCGTACCGGGGTCGATGACCAGGGCCACCCGCTTCTTGCCCCGCTGGGCGGGCTTCCTGGCGCATATCGCGGCGAACTCCCGCTCCCCGCGCGGCTGTACGGCGTGCTGGGAGTCCTCGCTCACCGCGAAGCGGAAGCCTTGGACATCGCCGTCGGACGGCCGCGCGGTCGACGGACCCTGGGTGGCGTACGTCCACTTCCCACCGGTCAGGTCCCAGAAGGACCAGTAGCGGTAGCCGACGGCCCGGGCCTGCCCCGCGCCGCCGAGGACGAGGAGCAGGAGAGCCAGCGCGAGTGCCAGGGCGGGCGCGGTCGTCCGACGGCCGGTCACAGCTGCCGCTTCTTGTTGCGGCCGCTGATCAGGAAGCCGATGCCGATGCCCGCGACCAGGCCGACGCCGATGATCCACCAGACGCCGAGCCCGTTGCCGTCGTCCTTCTTCTCGTCCTTCTTCTTCTCGCTCGGGGTGGCCGAGGCACCCGCCGCACTCGGCGCCGGGCCCGTCGCACCCAGCAGCGCGACCAGGTCCTTGCCGCCGAAGTCGCGCGGGTCGGTGCCGGTGGCGTGCGCGGCGAAGATCAGCTGCGCGTACGCGGCGGGGCCCGACTTGGCCGCCCAGTCACCGGAGTTCTTCTCCAGCCAGGCGAGCGGCTTCTGCGCGTCCTTCGTCGCGCCGATGGCCGCGAGGGCCGCGACCGCGTCCGCCGTGTTGCCGTAGTCGGGCTGGTCCTTGGCGCCCGGGAGCGCGGACTTCAGGTACGAGGTCTTTGCCATCGCCTTGGCGAGATAGTTGGCGCCGTTCCCCGCCGCGGTCGCCATGTCGGGGGCGTCGGAGATGACGCAACCCGTGAGGTCGAACGCGTAGCCGGTCGCCGCCACGAAGCCCTGGCCCATGCCGGCCGTCACGCCCGCCGCGGTCGCGTCCGCGTTCGCCGCCAGCTTGCCCTTCTTGTCGGGCTGGTAGGCGAAGGCGCCGTCGCCCTCCGCGTCGCAGGCCGTCGCCAGCTTCAGCAGGGCGTCGAAGGGTGACTTGCCGTCCTTGGAGACGCTCGCGGGCTTCTTGCCGACCGCCTTCAGCGCGCCGATGACGACGGACGTCGAGTTGGTGTCGCTGGGTCCGCCGGCCATGTAGCCCCAGCCGCCGTCCTTGTTCTGCGCGGACTTCAGCCAGGTGACGGCCTTGCCGGTGGCGTCGTCGTGTCCGCCGAGCGCGCCGAGGGCCTGGACGGCGGCCGCGGTGCTGTTGGTGTCGACCTGCGTCTTGGCGTCGCACGCGGCACTCGCGTCGGCGCGGTACGCCGCGAAGGCCCCGTTCGCGCACTGCTGACCGGTCAGCCAGTCCACGGCCTTGACGGCGGGCCGTACGCCGACGGTGTGCTGGGCGAGCAGCGCGAGCGACTGCCGCCAGACGCCGTCGTAGGTCGGGTCGGCGGAGCCGAACAGGCCCGAGGGGAGCGCCGCCGAGGGCGACGGCGAGGCGGACGAGTCGGCGGCGGAAGCGGCCGGTGCGACGACCGCCCCGATGACGGCGGTGGCGGCCAGTACCGCTGCGGTGCGGCGAACAAACATGACTCTCCCTGCGGGGAGCCGGGCAGCACCGGGCACGCTGAGGCATCCGGGCGGCTCCGGCTCCGTATCCCTCGACGGTGCCGGCCGTCGGCGGGCTGCCGAGGGCGCGAGCCGGTCACGTCCCGTGCGAGGCGATCCGGCTCACCACCGAAGTGGCTCACGGTTGCGGGTCAGCGCCGGATTTGCACCGGCTTCTCCTCGTACGGGCGTGATGACGACGCGCTCACTCTACCGGCCGCACGGAATTCCCCGAGTGCCGCCTGTGGAGCGGGTGTGGGAACGGCAGGCGGGTGTCGTTCGGATCACCCGCGGACCGGGGCCGAGCCGAAGCGCATCCGCTAGGTTCGGGCCATGCGAACGGGGAGACTGCTCGGCTCGGGGCGTTCGGCGGACGTCTACGAGATAGACGAGGCGTGGGTGCTGCGGCGGGACCGCGGCGGCTGGGGCGACGCGACGGCCGAGGCGGCGGTGATGCAGCACGTACGCTCGCACGGCTACCCGGTGCCGGGTGTGCGGGCGGCGACCCGCGGCGATCTGGTGATGGAGCGGCTGTCCGGGCCGACCATGCTGGAGGCCTTCGGCCAGGGCCTGCTCTCCGCCCAGGAGGCGGGCCTCATCCTGGCCCGGCTGCTGCGCAAGCTGCACGCCGTGCCCGCCCGGCTCTCCGCCGACCCCGCCGTCCGGGTCCTGCATCTTGATCTGCACCCCGACAACGTGATGCTCACCCCGGACGGACCGAAGGTCATCGACTGGACCAACGCCGAGGAGGGTCCGCCCGGTCTCGACTGGGCCATGTCCGCCGTGATCCTCGCCCAGGTCGCCGTCGGCGGCGAGGCGATCGGGGACGTGGCCGAGGAGACACTGGACGCGCTGCTCGACGGGAACGAGGACCAGGTGACAGAGGAGGGGCTACTGGAGGCGGGGCGGCGCCGCGCGGCCAACCCGACGATGAGCCCGCACGAGGTCGAACTCCTGGGTGAAGCGGACGAGTTGATCCGGGCGCTACTGAGCTGAGCGGCTGAACGGTGGCCGGCCGACGCGGGTCACGGCACGCGGCGGAGCACGCGCCCGGCGAACCGTGGTCCGAGCCGTCGGCGTCGGCGGCCGACCCGACCGGCAGTCACAGGACGCGCGCGGGGACCGCGGCCTCCACCGGCTGGCACAGCACCAGCGCGAGATCGTCGGACAGCGGCGCCCCGGTGTGCCGGAGCAGGCTGGCGTGCAGGGTGTGCAGGGCGTCCTCGGGGAGGGGTTCGCGCAGTGCGAGGGCGGCCTCGCCGAGCAGCGGGAACGGGATGCCGTCCTGGTCGCGGCCCTCGGTCAGACCGTCCGTGTAGAGGAGCAGGCGGTCACCGGGCTGGAGCCGCACGCGGTACTGGTGGGGTTCGGGGCGCAGCCCCAACGGCGGTGTGGGGACCTTGGGTTCGAGGAACTCGACGCTCCGGCCGGAGCGCAGGGGCGCGGGGTGACCGCAGTTGACCAGCCGCACCTCACCGGGCGCGAACTCGGCGAGCAGGGCGGTGACGAAGTCCTCCGGTCCCAGCTCCGGCGTGAGACGGATGTCGAGACCGTCGGCCAGGGTCGGCAGATCGGGCGCGGTGTAGGCGAGTTCGCGGAAACCGGTGATCGTCTCGGCGGTCAGCCGTAGGGCGTCGACGCCGTGACCGCGCACGTCACCCACCAGGACCCGTAGCCCGTACGGGGTCACCGCGACGTCGTACAGATCGCCGCCGACCGTCGACTCGGAGCCGGAGCATTGGTAGCGGGTGCACACCTGAGTGCCGTCCAGTGTGCGGGAGATGGGCCGCAGGATCGCCTCCTGGGTGACCCGGGCGACCTCGCGGGCCCGCGCGAGCGCGGCGCTCAGGCGCTCGTGCCGGCCGGCCGCGTACAGCGTGATCGCGCAGCCGAGCAGCAGCCCGCCGAACTGGAAGCCGAAGTCGAAGCCGGTCGCGTCACCGTCGGCGAGACCCGTCGCGAGCCCCAGCAGCGCCGACCAGCAGCAGACCAGCAGGGTGCAGCGCACCCCGAACCGCGCGCACGCCAGCAACGGCCCGATCAGCAGCAGCGTGACCAGGGGCGGCACCCGGTCGTCCAGCAGATGCGGCAGGACCGCCGCCGGACAGGCGGCCGGCGGCACGAGCAGCGGCCACGAGGACCCGGCTCCGACCTGCCCACCGCCTCCGTCGCCGGCGGACATCCGCTCGCTCCGTTGCTCCCTCTCGCGCATCACCCGACAATCCCCGAAATCCGCCCGTGTCGCCCACGCCGACGGAGAGTTGATCACATCTCGTCGGAAGGTGCCCGGAAGTGGCGTCACGATGTGGGTCTTTTGTCCGAGTAGGGGGAGTGGGGCATCGCACGTGTGCGATCCGGTCACACTGGTGCGCGTGTCCGACAACACGGCCGGTGGACGGCCCGGCAGCACGTCCGGTGGGCCGCCCGGCAATCTGCCCTCACCGACGCGGAGTTTCATCGGCCGGCTGGACGAACTCGGCCGGCTGGAGCGAGAGCTGGATCCGGCCAACGGAATCGACCGGCTGGTGAGCCTGGTCGGCGTCGGCGGAGTCGGCAAGACCCGGCTCGCGCTCCAGGCCGCCGGCCGGATCGACGGCGCGTACCCGGACGGTGTCTGGCTGGTGGAGCTCTCCCCGCTGCGCAGTGCCGGACTGGTGGGCCTCGCCGTCGTGGAGGCGCTGCGGCTCTCCGACCGGTCGATTCGGCCGGTGACCGAAGTGGTCGCCGAATGGGCCGAGGGCAAAAGGCTGTTGCTGGTCCTCGACTCCTGCGAGCACGTCCTCGCGGACTGCGTGGCCTTCGTCGGGACGCTGCTGCCCCCGCTGCCCGGCCTGCGGGTCCTCGTCACCAGCCGCGAGCCGCTCGGCCTGCCGGGCGAACGCGTCCTGCGTCTGGACCCGCTGCCGGTCGCGGGCGACGCGGTGGCCCTGTTCGCCGACCGCGCGGCCGACAGCGGATTCACCCTCGACGACGCCGACCGCCCCGCCGTGGAGGCCGTCTGCCGCCGCCTCGACGGCATCCCGCTCGCCATCGAACTCGCCGCCGTCCGGCTCGGCGAACTCACCCTGGACCAGCTGAGCGGCCTGCTCGGCCGACGGCTGCCGTCCCGGCTCGACCTGCTCGCCGCGCGGGAGGGCGAAGGACCGCCCCGCCACCAGACCCTGCGGACGGCCATCGGCTGGAGTCACGAGCTGTGCGCACCGCTGGAACGGCTACTGTGGGCCCGTCTCTCGGTGTTCGCCGGCGGTTTCTGCGCGAGCGCCGCCGAAGAGGTCTGCGCGGGCGGTCCGCTGCCCGCAGGCCGGATCCCCGGCCTGCTCGACCGGCTCGTCGAGCAGTCCGTCGTGCGCCGCCACCACGCCGACCCCGTCCGCTACCGACTCCTCGGCACCGTACGGGAGTTCGGTGCCGACTGGCTGCGCGCGCTGGGCGAGGAACACACCCTGCGGCTGCGCCACCGCGACCACTACCGGCGGCTGGCCCGCGACGGCTGCGCCGAATGGAACTCCGGACGCCAGGCGGCCTGGTGCGAGCGCATCCTCGCCGAGCACGCCAATCTCCGCGCGGCCATGGACTGCGTGCTCACCGAGCCCGACGGACGGGTCGCCCTCGCGATGGCGGCCGACATCGGCTTCCTGTGGCGGCACTGCGGCTATCTGCGCGACGCCCAGCACTGTCTCGACCAGGCGCTGGCGAACGGCGCGCCGCCCGGCCCCGACCGCATTCGCGCGGTGTGGACACGGGGTGCGGTCGCGCTGCTCCAGGGTGATCTGGAGGTCGCGGCCAACTGGGCGGTGCGCTGCGCCGACGTGGCGAGGGAACAGGGCGACCCGGTGGCGGTGGTGGCCGCCAGGTACATCCGGGGCGGCCAACTCGCCCTGAGCGGGCGCCTGTCCGAGGCGGTCCAGGTGCTGGCCGACGCACCTCGGCTGCCCGTCCGGCGGGACTGGTTCGGGGCGGCGCAGCTCCAGGTCCGGGTGGCGCTGGCCCATGCGTACCTGTTGGGCGGGGACCACGGGCGGGCGCGTGCGGTGGCCGAGGAGGTGCGTGCGGCGAGCATGGCGTGCGGGGAGTCGTGGGCGGGAGCCTTCGCCGACAGCGTCGTGGCCCAGACGGACCTGGTCCGCGGGGACACCGCCGCGGCCGTCGGCAACGCCCGCACCGCGCTGGCCGGGCACGCGCTGCTGCACAACACCGTGGGTGCCGCGATGGCGCTCGACGTACTCGCGGCGGGGGTCGTCGCCGCGGGCGACGGCCACCGGGCGGCCCGCCTCCTCGGCATCGGCGAGCGCCTGTGGGCACTCACCGGGCGTGCCCAGATGGACTCGCCCGACCTGATGGCCACCCGCCGCTCGAACGAACTCCGGGTCCGCGGCGAGATCGGCGACCCGGCCTACGAGAAGGCGTACGAAGAGGGTCGCGCCATGCCGTACGAAGAGGGGCTGGACTACGCGGTCCACGGGTGGTGAGGTGCGTCCCCCGAGATCCGCGGGCGCGACGGATGCCCCGTGACCGGCGACCGGCGACCGGCGACCAGTGGCTCGCGGTCGGCGACCGGCGATCAGGGACTCGTGATCGGCGACCGGCGACCGGCGACCGGCGACTGGTGACCGGCGACTGGTG
The DNA here is from genome assembly GCF_042871525.1 of Streptomyces sp. NPDC005784. Classification (NCBI taxonomy): domain Bacteria; kingdom Bacillati; phylum Actinomycetota; class Actinomycetes; order Kitasatosporales; family Streptomycetaceae; genus Streptomyces; species Streptomyces sp. NPDC005784. The sequence goes on along the minus strand of NZ_JBIAIQ010000021.1, from coordinate 140,489 downwards.
ACCGGCGACCGGGGATCCGTGGCTGGTGACGTGGACCGGCGACACGCGAATCGTGATGCGCGACCGGCGACCGGCGACCGATGGCCGGCGACCGGCGACCGATGGCCGGCGACCGGTGGTCGGTGGCTCGTGACCGGTGGCCGGTGGCTCGTGACGAATGGACCCGCGACCCGCGACTCGCTGGACGCGAGGGCGTCACACCGCCACGTACGTCACCGGGTCGCTGCCCGGCACCGCCTCCGCCCTCCCCAGCTTCACCAGTCGGCGTACATGGGCCTCGGCCTCCGAGACCGCGATGTTCCGTGATCCGTAGGGGATGTCGGCCCAGGGGCGGTTCCACTCCATGCGGACGGCGAGCTGCCAGGGCGTGAGCGGGACGGAGAGCAGGGTGAGCAGGCCGGTGAGCCGCTCCTCGTGGTGCGCGAGCAACTCCGCGACGCGGGACGGGGCATCGGTGAACACGTGCTGGTGGGCCGGGAGCACCTCGGCGGGGTCGAGACGGCCGACACGCTCCAGGGAGTCGAGGTAGTCGCCGAGCGGATCGGCGATCTCCCCGAGGCTCTCGATCCCGTCCGCGTACGGGGGACGCCCGTGGGTGCCCGGGTCCTCGTAGAGGCCGATGTGCGGGGTGATCCTCGGCAGCAGGTGGTCGCCCGAGAACAGCCGTCCGTTCCCCGGTAGTCGGTCCGGGTGGTTCTCCTCCAGGTGGAGGCAGACGTGCCCGGGGGTGTGGCCGGGGGTCCAGACGGCGCGCAGCCGGCGGCCGGGCAGGGCGACGAACTCGCCGGGGACGATCTCGCGGTCGGGAAGAGCGGGGGAGAAGCCGGGCAAGGTGCTGGGGCGGCGTACGGACGTGCTTGCGTCGCGCAGCGGGGCGACGTGCTCCTCCGGGGCGCCGGAGGCGGCCAACTTGGCCGCCATGTAGGCGAACCAGCGCTCGGGCCGGTTCTCCCGGGTGCGCCGGACGATCGCCGTGTCGGCGGCGTGCATCGCGATCCAGGCGCCGGAGGCTTCGCGGACCCGGCCCGACAGACCGTGGTGATCGGGGTGGTGGTGGGTGATGACCACGCCGTGGATCTCCGCGACGGAGGTTCCGCAGCCGGCGATTCCCTCGACGAGGGTGTCCCAGGAAGCGGGGTCGTCCCAGCCCGTGTCGATGAGCACGGGCCCCGCGTCGGTGTCGACCAGATACACCAGCGTATGGCCGAGCGGGTTGTCCGGGATGGGGACCCTGATCGACCGTACGCCCCCGCCGTGATCGGTCACCTGCGTCATGCGCTTCCACCCATCGCCGAGTTCTCGCCACTATAACTAGAACGAGTTCCAATGGGAGCCCAAGTCGACTGTTCCGTCCGCGCGGACGGCCGCGTCCGCGCCGTGGACTCATCCGGCCGGAACTGGTATCAGTTCTCATATCTGATGAAGCGTCAGAAGTGGTGGCAGAGAGCGTCCTTGGAGGCAGTCGGCCATGACCGAGCTCGTGGAACACGGACAGCTGTTCATCGGCGGGGAGTTGACCGACCCCCTCGGCAAGGACGTCATCGAGGTGATCTCGCCGCACACCGAGGAGGTCATCGGCCGGGTGCCGCACGCCTCGGCGGCGGATGTCGACCGGGCCGTCGCCGTCGCCCGCCGGGCGTTCGACGAGGGCCCCTGGCCGCGGATGAGCCTCGACGAGCGGATCGCGGTCGTGACGCGGATCAAGGACGCGATCGCCGTACGGCACGAGGAGATCGCACGCGTCATCTCCTCCGAGAACGGCTCCCCCTACTCCTGGAGCGTCCTCGCGCAGGCCCTCGGCGCGATGATGGTGTGGGACGCGGCGATCACGGTCGCGCGCGGCTACACCTACGAGGAGACGCGCGACGGAGTCCTCGGCAAGCTCCTCGTCCGCCGTGAGCCGGTGGGCGTGGTGGCGGCCGTGGTGCCGTGGAACGTCCCGCAGTTCGTGGCGGCGGCCAAGCTCGCGCCCGCGCTGCTGACCGGCTGCACCGTCGTACTGAAGCCGTCCCCCGAATCACCCCTGGACGCCTACCTGTTGGGTGAGATCGCGAAGGAGGCCGGGCTGCCCGAAGGGGTGCTGTCGATCCTCCCGGCGGACCGTGAGGTCAGCGAGTACCTGGTCGGACACCCCGGCATCGACAAGGTCTCCTTCACCGGCTCGGTCGCGGCGGGCAAGCGGGTGATGGAGGTCGCCGCGCGCCATCTCACCCGCGTGACCCTGGAGTTGGGCGGCAAGTCGGCGGCCGTCGTGCTGTCGGACGCGGACCTCGGCACCTCGGTCCCCGGGATCGTCTCGGCGGCCTGGATGAACAACGGCCAGGCCTGCGTCGCCCAGACCCGCATCCTCGTACCGCGCTCGCGCTACGACGAGTTCGCGGACGCCTTCGCCGCCGCGGCGAACGCGCTGGTCGTCGGCGATCCGCTCGACCCGGCCACCCAGGTCGGCCCGCTGGTCGCCGAGCGGCAGCGCCGGCGCAACCTCGACTACATCCGCATCGGCCAGGAGGAGGGCGCCAAGATCCTGGCGGGCGGCGGGCGTCCGCAGGGGCTCGACCGCGGCTGGTACGTCGAGCCGACCCTCTTCGGCGACGTCGACAACTCGATGCGCATCGCCCGGGAGGAGATCTTCGGCCCGGTGATCTGTCTGCTCCCGTACGGCGACGAGACCGAGGCCGTGAAGATCGCCAACGACTCCGACTACGGGCTGAGCGGCAGTGTGTGGACGGCGGACGTCGCCCATGGCATCGACATCGCCCGCCAGGTCCGTACCGGCACCTACTCGGTCAACACCTTCAGCCTCGACATGCTGGGCCCCTTCGGCGGCTACAAGAACTCGGGCCTGGGGCGGGAGTTCGGGCCCGAGGGATACGGCGAGTTCCTGGAGCACAAGATGATCCACCTGCCGGCCGGCTGGGAGGCCTGAGGATGGGCGACCGCTGGCAGGTGGAGGTCGACCGCTCCGTGTGCATCGGCTCCGCCCAGTGCGTCCACCACGCTCCGGACGCCTTCCGTCTCGACGCCGGCATGCAGTCCCATCCGGTCGAGCCGGAGACCGACGCCAACGAGAAGATCCTCGAAGCGGCCGAGGGCTGCCCGGTGGAGGCCGTCATGATCTCTCTGCTGGGCAGCGGCGAGCCGGTGTTCCCGCCGGAGGAGTAGGCCCGCCGTGGCCGGGGTGGGGCCGGATGCGGGGACGACCCGGTGGTCCAGGGGGCTCCCGGCCGTCCGGGACCTACTGGCCCCTCGGGTCGGTCAGGTCGATCAGGCGGCACACCGTCTCGATGTCTATCTTGACCTGGGCGATGGACGCGCGGCCGGAGAGCCAGGTGATCAGGGCGGAGTGCCAGGTGTGCTCGATGACGCGGACGGCGGAGAGCTGGGCGGGCGTCGGGTCGTCGAGGCCCATCGCGTCCAGGATGATCACGGTGGTCTGCCGCGAGACCTGGTCGACCTCGGGGCTGACACTGCGGTCCGCGAACGTCAGCGCGCGGACCATGGCGTCGGCCAGGTGAGGCTCGCGCTGGAGGGCACGGAACGCCCGCATCAGGGTCTCCGCCACCCGCTCCGCCGCCGTGTCCCCGGCCGGCGGCTTCTTGCGCAGCGTGCCGTGCATGTGCTCCAGCTGGTCCTGCATCGTGGCGACCAGCAGATGCACCTTCGAGGGGAAGTAGCGGTACAGGGTGCCGAGGGCCACCTGCGACGACTCCGCGACCTCGCGCATCTGCACGGCGTCGAAGCCGCCCCGGCTGGCCAGCTGCGCGCTCGCGTGCAGGATCCGGCGACGGCGCGCCTCCTGCCGCTCGGTGAGCGGGGGAGAGGCGGGATGCGAGATGGGGTGCGGCCTGGAGGGCGCGGCGGTGGAAGGCGCGGCGGGCGTGCTGGCTCCCGGCGCCGGTCGCGCGTTCTTCGAGTCCGCCTTGGCTTCCGCAGGCATGGGTCCGTTCCGTGACATCAGCGAGAGGGAGCGACGAGTCGGCATGGCAGGGTGGGGCACCACGTGCGGACCGGTCGACCCCGCCGCGCCGTCGTGGCGTGAATCACCTGATCCACCGCTCACACTGGCGCTACCTGCCGGTAGATTCAATGCTCCTTGAACGATCAAGTCTGAAACTTGTTCTAGATTAGCGTCCCGGCGTAATCTCGCGGGAAAGTGCAGGGAGAAGGGGACCGGAAGTGACCGCTGAGGCCATGGAGGCGGGCCCCGGGAAGGGTGCGGCTGCCGACGGGGAACGACCCCTGCGCATCGCGCTCCTCACCTACAAGGGAAACCCGTTCTGTGGCGGCCAGGGTGTGTACGTACGACACCTCTCGCGCGAGCTCGCCCGCCTCGGCCACCGTGTCGAGGTCATCGGATCCCAGCCCTACCCCGTCCTCGACGAGGGCCTCTCCGAGCTGAGCCTCACCGAGCTGCCCAGCCTCGACCTGTACCGCCAGCCCGACCCCTTCCGCACCCCCGCGCGGGGTGAGTACCGGGACTGGATCGACGCCCTCGAGGTCGGCACGATGTGGACCGGCGGCTTCCCCGAGCCGCTGACCTTCTCGCTGCGCGCCCGTCGGCATCTGCAGGCCCGGCGCGGCGAGTTCGACGTCATCCACGACAACCAGACGCTCGGCTACGGCCTGTTGGGGGACGTCGGCGCCCCGCTGGTGACCACCATCCACCACCCCATCACCGTCGACCGGCAACTGGAGCTGGACGCCGCCGAGGGCTGGCAGCGCCGCGCGTCCGTCCGCCGCTGGTACGCCTTCACCCGGATGCAGAAGCGCGTCGCGCGCCGCCTGCCGTCCGTGCTCACCGTCTCCGGCACCTCCCGCCAGGAGATCGTCGACCACCTGCGCGTCGAGCGGGACCGTGTCCACGTCGTCCACATCGGCGCGGACACCGACCTTTTCTCGCCGGATCCGTCCGTGCCCCAGGTGCCGGGCCGCATCGTCACCACCTCGAGCGCCGACGTGCCGCTCAAGGGCCTGGTGTTCCTCGTCGAGGCGCTCGCGAAGGTGCGCACCGAACACCCGGGCGCGCACCTCGTCGTCGTCGGCAGGCGCGCCGAGGACGGTCCGGTCGCCCGGGCCATCGAGCGGTACGGCCTCGACGGCGCCGTCGAGTTCGTGAAGGGCATCTCCGACGCCGAGCTCGTCGACCTCGTCCGCTCGGCCGAAGTCGCCTGCGTGCCCTCTCTGTACGAGGGCTTCTCGCTGCCCGCCGCCGAGGCGATGGCCACGGGGACGCCGCTGGTGGCCACCACCGGCGGAGCGATCCCGGAAGTCGCGGGCCCCGACGGCGAGACCTGCCTCGCGGTCCCGACGGGCGACTCGGGCGCGCTGGCGACGGCCCTGATCCGGCTCCTCGGCGACCCCGGACTCCGGGCACGGCTCGGCTCCGCCGGACGGGAGCGCGTCCTTGCGCGCTTCACCTGGGCCAGGGCGGCCGAGGGCACGGTGGCCCACTACCGTGAGGCGATGGCCCTCTCCGCGTCCCGGCTCCGCTCCCGCGGGACGGCCGCCGCCACGGGTACCGACGAGCACGGCAGCGCGCCGGGTGCCGGCCTCGCGGCGACCCCGGGCCCCGACCGCTCCGAGGCCGCGGAAGAGACTCTCGCCGCCGAAGAACTAGTTGCAGCCAACCGCGAAAGCAGGGCCACGTGCTGACCGTCGACTTCTCCCGGTTCCCGCTCGCCCCGGGCGACCGCGTTCTGGACCTCGGATGCGGTGCCGGCCGGCACGCGTTCGAGTGCTACCGGCGCGGCGCGCAGGTCGTGGCGCTGGACCAGAACGGCGAGGAGATCCGCGAGGTCGCGAAGTGGTTCGCGGCGATGAAGGAGGCCGGGGAGGCGCCCGCAGGGGCCACCGCGACGGCCATGGAGGGCGACGCGCTCGCGCTGCCCTTCCCCGACGAGTCCTTCGACGTCGTGATCATCTCCGAGGTCATGGAGCACATCCCGGACGACAAGGGCGTCCTCGCCGAGATGGTCCGCGTGCTCAGGCCGGGCGGTCGTATCGCCATCACCGTGCCGCGCTACGGGCCGGAGAAGGTCTGCTGGTCGCTGTCCGACGCCTACCACGAGGTCGAGGGCGGCCACATCCGCATCTACAAGGCGGACGAACTGCTCGCGAAGATCCGCGAGGCCGGTCTGCGGCCCTACGGTTCCCACCACGCGCACGCGCTGCACTCGCCGTACTGGTGGCTGAAGTGCGCGTTCGGCGTCGACAACGACAAGGCACTGCCCGTGCGGGCGTACCACAAGCTGCTGGTCTGGGACATCATGAAGAAACCGCTGGCCACCCGGGTCGTCGAACAGGCGCTGAACCCGCTGATCGGCAAGAGCTTCGTGGCCTACGCGACCAAGCCGCACCTGCCGAAGCTCGCCGGCGCGACGGATTCCGCGACGACCGCTTCCGAGGCGGACGCCACGTGACCACTCCCCGGCGGACAGAACACCTCGTCCTGCCCGGGGTTCTCACCGCAGAGGAGGCCGCCGCCACGGTGCGCGGCATCCTCGGGGTGCAGCGCCCCGACGGAGCCATTCCGTGGTTCCGCGGCCACCACCTCGACCCGTGGGACCACACCGAGGCCGCCATGGCGCTCGACGCGGCCGGGGAGCACGAGGCCGCCGAGCGGGCCTACGCGTGGCTGGCACGGCATCAGAACGAGGACGGATCCTGGTACGCGGCCTACGCCGACGGGGACTCCGAGGACGTCACCGACCGCGGCCGGGAGACCAACTTCTGCGCGTACATCGCGGTGGGCGTCTGGCACCACTACCTGGCGACCGGCGACGACGCGTTCCTGGACCGCATGTGGCCCACCGTCTTCGCGGCCGTGGAGTTCGTGCTCCGGCTCCAGCAGCCCGGCGGGCAGATCGGCTGGAAGCGCGAGGACGACGGGACCCCGGTCGACGACGCGCTGCTGACCGGCAGTTCGTCGGTCCACCACGCGTTGCGCTGCGCGCTCGCCATCGCCGAGCAGCGCGAGGAGCCGCAGCCCGACTGGGAGTTGGCCGTCGGCGCGCTGCGGCACGCGATCCGGCTCCACCCGGAGCGGTTCCTCGACAAGGACCACTACTCCATGGACTGGTACTACCCGGTGCTCGGCGGCGCGTTGACGGGCGCCGAGGCCAAGTCCCGTATCGAGGAGGGCTGGGACCGCTTCGTGGTGCCCGGCTTCGGGGTGCGCTGCGTGGTTCCCAACCCATGGGTCACCGGTGGCGAATCGGCCGAACTCGCCCTCGCGCTCTGGGTGGTGGGCGAGTCCGACCGCGCCCTGGAGATCCTCCAGTCCATCCAGCACCTGCGCGATCCGAAGACCGGTCTGTACTGGACGGGCTATGTCTTCGAGGACCGGGCCATCTGGCCCGAGGAGCTCACCACCTGGACGGCGGGCTCCCTGCTGCTGGCCGTCGCCGCACTGGGCGGCGACGAGCCCACCTGCGCCGTCTTCAGCGGCGAGCGCCTTCCGACCGGCCTGGACCCGGACTGCTGCACCCAGACCCGCTGAACCATCCGGACGGTCCGGGCCCTTCGAGCCTTCGGGAGAGTCCGGACGCTCCGGACTCTCCGGGTGCTCCGGGCCGTCAGTGCCGGTGCATGCGGTTGGCGATCGCGTGGCCCAAGAACAGGTAGACGACGGCGGCGAGACCGTAGCCGGCCACGACACGCGCCCATGCCTTGTCGAAGGTGAACAGGTCACGCGACCAGCCGGCCAGCCAGCTCGCCGTGTTGTGGATGAACTGCACGAGGTCGTTGCCACGGTTGGCGTCGAGCAGATACATCAGAATCCAGAGACCGAGGATGACGGCCATAACATCCGCGACGATCGCGATGACCGTCCCCGCCTGATTCGAGCCGTTGCGATATCTAGGGGACATGTCCAGCGGGTTGCCCGTCAATCCTGAATGAAACCCGAACGGGTTCTCTTGAGTGGCACGGGAGATGGGGCCGGGCGGATCCGGGCAGGACACCGCCGCCGTGGTGCGGGCGGCCGGGAAGAGCACGGGTGCCGAGGTCGAGGACAAGGTGCCGTCGGCGTCCCGGCTCAGCGGAGGCCAGGCCCGTCCGGCGGATCCGGCGCGATCCGGTCCGCCCGTGCGGCTAAGGCCTGTCGGACAATTCCCGCCGGGTCCGCGGCGCCTGGCACCGTACTCCCCCGAGCTCTTCGAGCAGGGGGACCCCCACGCCGCGTTGTCGGGCACGCCCGAGTACGCCCAGTACGAGGGCGACCCTCCGCCTTGCGATGCACGGCACCGGACGCCGCGGCCTGATCCGGCCCGCATTGTCAGACAGGACCTAGGAGTTCAGCTCGGCCAGCACGCGCAGTGTGCGGCGGTCCGGGGAAAGGACCAGCAGGTCGGTCACCGGGCCCTTGCGCCACAACTCCAGCCGCTCGGCGATGCGTTCACGCGGTCCGACGAGCGAGATCTCGTCCGCGAAGGCGTCCGGGACGGCCAGTACGGCCTCCTCCCGGCGCCCCTCCAGGAACAGCCGCTGGATTCTGCGGGCCTCCTCCTCGAAGCCCATCCGGGCCATCAGATCGGCATGGAAGTTGTGGGCCGCGTGGCCCATCCCGCCGATGTAGAAGCCGAGCATCGCCTTGACCGGCAGCAGCCCCTCGGCGACGTCGTCGCAGACGTGCGCGCGGGCCATCGGCGCCACGAGGAAGCCCTCGGGCAGGTCGGCGAGCGAGGCCTCGTACGCCTGAGGACGCGTCGGCGACCAGTACAACGGCAGCCAGCCGTCGGCGATCCGGGTCGTCTGCGCGATGTTCTTCGGGCCCTCGGCACCGAGCAGGAGCGGCAGTTCGGCCCGCAGCGGGTGCGTGATCGGCCTCAACGCCTTGCCGAGTCCCGTGCCGTCGGCGCCCCGGTACGGGTGGGAGTGGAAGCGTCCGTCCAGCTCGACCGGCCCCTCGCGCCTGAGGACCTGGCGTACGACATCGACGTACTCCCGGGTCGCGGTCAGCGGCGACTTCGGGAACGGCCGCCCGTACCAGCCCTCGACGACCTGAGGTCCCGACAGGCCGAGCCCGAGCATCATGCGCCCGCCGGAGAGATGGTCGAGGGTGAGCGCGTGCATCGCGGTGGTGGTGGGGGAGCGGGCGGCCATCTGCGCGATCGCCGTGCCGAGTTGGATGCGCGTGGTGTGCGCGGCGATCCAGGTGAGCGGGGTGAACGCGTCCGAGCCCCATGACTCGGCGGTCCACACCGAGTGATAGCCGAGCCGCTCCGCCTCCTGGGCGAGCGGCACATGGTCCGCGGAGGGGCCGCGCCCCCAATAGCCGAGCGCGAGACCGAGCCGCATGTCGCCTCCAGAAGCAGAATCCTGACGGTCCGTCAGTTCTTGGCGTGCTGCGACTGTACGACAACGGCCCCCCGCCGGAAAGGGCGAGGGGCCGTCGCTGCGACGATGAGAGGATCAGCCGCGCTGGATCCCCGAGGTGTCCTGAAGCACACCACGACGGCCGTCCTGCGTCTGCGCCACCAGGGTGGCGCCGCGCTGCTCGACGGCCAGGTACCAGGTGCCCGGCGCCAGTTCGGCGATCGGTGCCTGCGTGCCGTCCTCCGAGAACAGCGGACGCGCGACCGGCACGGCGAACCAGAACGGCGAGAAGTCCTGAGCGGGCTGCTGCGTCTGCGGGGCCGGCGGCTGACTCGGCTGCGCGCCGAACGGCTGCCCCGGCTGCGACGGCTGAGCGCCGTAGGGCTGCTGGCCGGGCTGGCCGGGCTGACCCGGCTGCGAGGCTCCCGGGTAGCCGTAACCACCCTGCGGCTGACCGCCGTAGGGCTGGGGAGCGGGGGGCTTCGGGGCACCGACCAGGGCGGCGCCCAGGGCCGGGACCAGCGGGGTGGCGATCGCGGCCGCCGCCAGGACCAGGGTGCCGATCAGGCCGAGGATGAGACCGGCGCCAGCGCCGACGCTTCCGAGGCCGAGGGAACCGCTGAACGGGCCCAGCGGGTCGACGATCGTCCAGAACGCGGTCCAGACCGCGAACAGCGTGAGCGCGACACCGAGTTGACCGAGGTCGAGTCCGATGACCTTGCGCGGCTGCGGAAGGGCGCGGGAGACAACGATCAGAGCCGCACCGGCGATGCCACCCACATACATGCTCATCACCAGGCCCAGGTTGTCCCAGGCGTTGGGGGCGTCGCTGCCGGCGCTGTCGAACGTGTGCAGGAACGACGCGATGAACAGCAACACCGCTGCTCCGATCACCACGCCGTCGCCTCGAGTGAGGGAGCGGATATTCACTTCAGGTCCTTCGTCAGTCGTCTCGTCGTCGGTGAGGCATCGCTGTTCGCCGTGTCGCCGTCATGGTGTCGCCGTCGGGACTCGGTGTGAAGCGCGGGGGTGGGCCCTTTATCGTATGGACGACACTATCGTCCGGACGATCAGGGTGTCCGCCGGGTTGGGACCGTAGATCACTACCCGTGCAGGAAACCAACGATTCCTTCAGAGATCCCCCGTGCCGCCTTCTCTCGCCACGCGCCACTGGTGAGCAGCGCAGCGTCCTTGCTATCGCGCATGTTGCCGCACTCGATGAACACCTTGGGAACCGTTGACAGATTGAGACCGCCGAGATCCTTCCGGACCACCAGTCCGGTGCCGTCACCGACGTAGTTGGAGGGCGCGCTGCCCGTCTCGCGGACGAACAGGCCCGCGATGCGCTCGCCCAGGTCGCGGGAGGAGGCCACGATCGGACGGGTGTCGGCGGCGTGCGCGTGCACCGAGGCCGGGAGGATCACATGGAAGCCCCGGTTGCCGGCCGCCGATCCGTCGGCGTGGATGGAGACGACCGCGTCCGCGTGCGCCGCGTTGCCGATGCGGGCCCGCTCGTCGACGCAGGGGCCGAAGGAGCGGTCGCCGTCCTGGGTCAACTTCACCGTGGCGCCCTGCTTTTCGAGGATCGCCCGCATCCGGTGCGCGACGTCGAGCGTGAACCGGGCCTCCGTGTAACCCGCGTTGGTCGACGTGCCGGTCGTGTCGCACTCCTTCCAGTTCGTGCCGATGTCCACCTTGCGGTTGATCTCGGACGTGTGCTGGAAGTTGCTCGGGTTGTGCCCCGGGTCGATGACGATGACCTTGCCCTTGAGGGAGCCGGAGGCGCCGGGCGCGGAGGAGGAAGAGGAGGGCGGCGGGGCCGACGACGTACTCGGCCGGCCGTCGTCCGTCGCCGAGGCGGACGCCCGGCCGGAGGGGGAGGCGGAGCCGGGCGCGGAGGACGACGACCCGGGAGCGGCCCGGTCGGACCCGCCCCCCGAATCGTCTCCCACGGCCTGGTACACCAGCCAGCCGGCCAGCGCGCCCGGTACGAGCGCGGCGAGCGCGACGGTGAGCGGCCCGCGCCGGAAACGGCGCGGCTGCTGGGGCGGATCGAAGTCAGGGCCTACGTACGACACGTCAGCCACCCTAGCGGGCGTCCCTGGCGTCCATGACGTCCATACGGAGCGGGGAGCGAACAGGCCGCAGGCCGGTGAGCCGCCTCCGGCCGTCGGGCCTGTGAGATGTACACCTGCCGGGACCGGGGCTGGGGCTCACCCCCGGCCACCGGTGAGGGAACCGGACAGGCCCGCACCCCGGAGTGGGGTGCGGGCCTGCGGACCCCCGGGGCGCTGTCGTTCCTCGCCGCTCAGGAGACGTCGTTCCGTGCGGTGCTCAGGAATGTCCGTCCCAGTAGACGGGGTGGTAGCTCGTGTCGCCGTTGACCTTGGTGACCTTCATGCGAATGGGAGTGTTCTCGGCGATGTTGCCGCTGTCCCAGCCCGAGCAGTAGGGCGAGGCGTGGCCACGCGTGGAGATGGTGCGTTCGTAGCTGCCGTCCCGGTTGATGTCGAGCTTCACCTCGATGCCCCAGCCGTCGGCCTTGATGTCACAGGCCTTGATGGCGTCCCCCGGAGCGGGATCATCGAGTTCGTCATAGCCCGGGTCCTGCATCCAGACCCCGTAGCCCCCGCCCTCGTAGGCTCCGTAGGCCTCCACGGCAGCCGCCGAGTTCGCCGTGACCAGCACCAGTCCGAGCGCCCCGAGCAGGGCGTAGAGGGCCTGAGTCCGCCTCTTGGTCAACTTCACGTGTGGTTCCTTCCCTGAGTGCCGGCCGAGCCCTCCCGTGGCCGCCGGTCGCCTGCGGGGTGAACGGCGGATGGCTGCCGACTGTCCAGGAATGGTAGACGTTTCATGATCCTAAATGTGCCAACTGGCCTGTTCCGAGGCGTCGATTGGCCGAGAATCCGAGAATCCGAGAATCCGGGAGCGAGGAACGCGGAGGGATCACCCAACTCCCGGAATACGCCCCTGACCAGGGCGGAGGCGGGGTTCGGCAGAGCAGGTCAGCGCTCGGACCGGGCGCTCAGATCCCTGTTCCGGTTCGCCGCAGGACGCGCAGGGAGTCGGTCACCGCGATCTCGGTGAACGCGCCCGATTCCAGGGCCCGGAGGTATACGCGGTAGGGGGCCTGGCCGGTGAACTCGTCGGCGGGGTCCGGGAACACGTCGTGGATGACGAGGAGGCCGCCTTCGGCGACATGCGGCGCCCAGCCCTCGTAGTCGCCGCTCGCGTGCTCGTCGGTGTGGCCGCCGTCGATGAAGACGAGACCGAGGGGCGTGCGCCAGAACGCGGCGATCTGCGGCGAACGGCCGACCAGCGCGACCACGTGGTTCTCCAGGCCCGCCCGGTGGAGGGTGCGGCGGAAGGTGGGGAGCGTGTCCATCAGGCCGATCTCCGGATCGACCGTGGACGGGTCGTGGTACTCCCAGCCGGGCTGCTGCTCCTCGCTGCCCCGGTGGTGGTCGACCGTGATCGCGGTCACTCCGGCCTCGCGCGCCGCGTCGGCGAGCAGGATCGTGGAACGGCCGCAGTAGGTGCCGACCTCCAGGAGCGGCAGCCCGAGCCGTCCGGCCTCGACGGCCGCCTCGTACAGCGCGAGTCCCTCACCCCGCGGCATGAACCCCTTCGCGGCCTCGAAGGCGGCGAGGATCTCGGGCTTGGGTGCCGCGGGCATGGGGTCTCCTCCATCGATGCGCATGACGGGGTGTGTGGCGCAGGTGCAGTAAAGGGTATTCAGATCGGTTCGTGCTTCCGGGGCGGTCTCCGGCGCGTGCGTCCGGCACGGAAGAGCGAGTCGCGCGGACGTCCGGCGTGGACACCTGGCGCGCACTGCCGGTGCGAACGAACCGGCAGTACGGGCCCCTGGCCGCCCCATCGTGCACCACGCCCCCGCCGCGTGGGCGGCGGGGGTGTCGACGATCACTTCGGGGCGGGTCCGGGCGTCAGGCGGTGACCTCGGCGTTCTCGCCCGGCAGGGACAGGTCGAGGGTGACCGGCCGGTCGTCGCCCGCGTGCGTCGCCGACGAGGCGAGCGGGCCGTGGCCGGTGGCCCGCGCGGCGAGCACGTACGCGCCCTCGGCTGGCACGGCGAGCGCGTAGCTGCCGTCCTCGGCGGAGAGGGTGGCGCCCGCCTGGCGGCCGCGCCGGTCGATCAGGGTGACCTTGGCGCGGGGGACCGGACCGCCGTCGGCGTTCAGGACCCGGCCGCGGAAGCCGCCGAGCACCTCGTGCGCCCGCTCCATCGCCGCGTCCTCCTCGCTGCTGGCGCGCAGCTGAGGCTTGGTGGCCGGGGGACGGCCCGGCAGGAACAGCGCCATGAGCAGGCCGACCGCGACCGCGCCCGTCGCGATCAGGAAGGACACGCGGAAGCCGTGCATGGTGGGGATCGCGACCCCGCCGACGTGGTTCGCCGTGTTGGCGAGCACCATGCCGATGACGGCGCTCGACACGGATGTACCGATGGAGCGCATCAGGGTGTTCAGGCCGTTGGCCGCGCCCGTCTCCGAGGCCGGGACGGAGCCGACGATCAGGGCGGGCAGCGAGGAGTAGGCGAGGCCGATGCCCGCGCCCAGGACCACCGCGATGACCAGGGACTGCCAGGCGGCGTTCATCAGGCCGAGACCCGCGCCGTAGCCGATCCCGATGATCACCATGCCGATGATCAGCGTGACCTTCGGGCCGTACTTCGCCGACAGCCGGGCGTACACGGGGGCGGTGAACATCATCGTCAGGCCGAGCGGCGCCACGAGCAGACCCGCCTTCACCATCGACTGGCCGAGACCGTAGCCGGTGGACGTCGGCAGCTGGAGAAGCTGCGGCAGGACCAGCGAGACGACGTAGAAGGAGACGCCGACCATGATCGAGGCGAGGTTGGTGAAGAGGACCGCGGGGCGGGCCGTGGTGCGCAGGTCGACCAGCGGAGCCTTCAGGCGCAGCTCCATCACGCCCCACAGGAGGAGCACGGCGAGCGACGCGCCGAACAGGCCGAGCGTGGTGGGCGCGGTCCAGCCCCAGTCGCTGCCCTTGGTGATCGGCAGCAGGAAGAGCACGAGCCCGACGGACAGGCCTATCGCGCCCAGTACGTCGAAGGTGCCCTCGGCGCGCATCGGGGACTCCGGCACGACGAGGAGGGTGAGGACGATCGAGAGGACGCCGAGGCCGGCGGCGCCGTAGAAGAGGGCGTGCCAGTCGGTGTGCTGTGCGACGAGGGCCGCGGCGGGCAGCGCGAGTCCGCCGCCGACGCCGATCGAGGAGCTCATGAGGGCCATCGCGGAGCCGAGCTTCTCGCGGGGCAGCATGTCGCGCATCAGGCCGATGCCCAGCGGGATCGCGCCCATCGCGAAGCCCTGGAGCGAACGGCCCACGATCATCGGCACCAGGGCGCTGGTGAGCGCGCTGATCAGGGCGCCGACCACCATCACGGCCAGGCTGGTGAGCAGCATGCGTCGCTTGCCGAAGAGGTCGCCGAGGCGGCCCATGATCGGTGTGGCCACGGCGCCCGAGAGCAGCGTCGAGGTCAGGACCCAGGTGGCGTTGCTGGGCGAGGTCCCCAGCAGCGTCGGCAGGTCCTTGATGACCGGGACGAGCAGGGTCTGCATCACCGCGACAACGATGCCCGCGAAGGCGAGCACGGGCACGGTCGCGCCGCTCGGCCTCCGCGCGGGCTGGTCGGTCGTCGTGTGCGTCATTGCGGGGGGCCTCCAGGCCGTAAGGAAGGGAGCTCTCGGGAGAGCGGCAAAGGGGGGTGATCCGTGCGGATGCGGGGACGGTCGGTCGGGTGATCCATGGGGATACGGGGACGTCGGTCGGGTGATCCGCGCGGGATACGTGCAGTGAGAACCCGGTGCGCCTGGGCAACTATTCCGATGCTTCGGCGTACTAACGAATTCTTGACCGATCCATGGGTATCTGACCTACCGTCAGAATGAAACGTGTTCTAGTCTGGCGCGGATCCACGCACCTTGGGCCTTTGGGGAGGCACGCATGGGGATCGCGGTCACGCCGGAGCAGCGGGAGCTGGCCGAGGCCGTACGCGGCTGGATCACCCGCGCCGTGCCGCCCGAGGAGGTCCGCAAACTCCTGGACGCTCCGGGAGGCGGCAGGCCACCGTTCTGGGACGCGCTCGCCGCGCAGGGGCTCCTCGCCGTGCACCTTCCCGAGGCGTACGGCGGTGGCGGCGGCGACCTCGTCGACCTCGCCGTCGTCGTGGAGGAGGCCGCGCGGGCCGCACTGCCGGGACCGTTCGCCGCGAACGTCCTGGCGTCGGCCGTGCTGGCGGCTGAGCTTCTCCGCGAGGAGCTTCTCCGTGAAACGGGCGATCCGGTACGTGTATCGGGGCACGGTCATCCGGTACGGGCACAGGAGCGCGGCCATCCCGTACGGGTGTCGGGGCGCGGCGATCTCGTCCGCGCGTCGGAGCTCGGTGATCTCGTACGGGCGCTGGGGTGCGGGGAGCGGATCGGCGCCGTCGCGTTCGGCGCGGGCTCCCTGACGGCCGTGGCGGTGGACGGCGGATACGTGCTCGACGGGACGGCGCCGCCCGTGCTGTCCGGCGCCGACGCGGACGTGCTCGTGCTGGCGGCGGCCTGCGACGGGGGGACGGCGGCCGGCGGAGACCGGGCGGCGGGAGGGGACACGCCCCCCAGCGCTGGCGCGGGCGCGGAGACACAGACAGGTGGTGCCCTGCCGCCGGGAGAGGGCGACTGGTCCGGCGCCGGCGCGGTGTCGGACGGAGGCGGCGCGTCCGGCGGCACGCTCTGGCTGGTCGTGGACGCCGCCGATCTAGTCGTCCGGCCGCACGAGAGCGCCGATCCGACGCGGCCGACCGCCGAGGTCCGGGCGGCAGGGGTCCGGGTCCCCGCCGACCGCGTCCTCGCGGTCGACCCGTCACTGGTCCGGGACCTCGCCGCCGTCGTCCTCGCCGCGGACGCCTGCGGCACCGCGGCCTGGGCGCTGGACACGGCCGCCGGGCACGCCAAGGTCCGCGAGCAGTTCGGCCGTCCGATCGGACGCTTCCAGGGCGTGAAGCACCTGTGCGCCGACATGCTCGTACGGCTGGAACAGGCACGGGCGCTCACCTGGGACGCGGCGCGCGCCGGGCAGGAGCCGCCCGGCGTACGGGAGTTGGTGGCCTCGCTCGCGGCCGGTGCCGCCCTCGACGCCGCCTCGTCCTGCGCCAAGGACTGCGTGCAGATCCTCGGCGGCATCGGATTCACCTGGGAGCACGACGCCCACCTCTACCTCCGACGAGCCCTGGTGGCACGGCAGTTGCTCGGGGCCGGCAACGGACACCTGCGCAGGGCCGCGCGGCTCGCACGGGACGGCGTACGACGGGAACTGCGCCTGGAGCTGCCGCCCGAGGCGTCCGGGTACCGGGCCGAGGCCCGTCAGGTCATCGACCGGGCGCGCGGGCTCGGCCCAGTGGCCGCCCGCCGGTCGCTGGCGCCCACCGGGTACGCCGCCCCGCATCTGCCCCCGCCGTACGGACTCGGCGCCGGCCCCGTCCAACAACTCGCCGTACAACAGGAGTTGGCGGCGGCCGGGGTGCGGATCAGCGATCTGGGGATCGCGACCTGGGTCGTACCGTCCCTCATCGCGTACGGGACCGGCCCGCAGCAGGAGCGCTATCTGCTGCCCACTCTGCGCGGTGACCTCCTCTGGTGCCAGCTCTTCTCGGAACCGGGCGCCGGATCCGACCTCGCCTCGCTGCGGACCCGCGCCGAGCACACGGCCGACGGGCGGTGGCGGATCAACGGGCAGAAGGTCTGGACGAGCGCGGCGCAGTGGGCCGACCACGGAATCCTCCTCGCCCGGACGAACCCGGCCGCGCCCAAGCACAAGGGGCTCACCTACTTCGTCGTCGACATGAAGAACACGGACGGCATCGACATCCGCCCCCTGAAGGAGATCACCGGGGACTCCCTCTTCAACGAGGTCTACTTCGACGACGTGCTGCTGCCAGCTGACGCGGTCGTCGGCGAGGTCGACGACGGCTGGCGGGTCGCCCGCAACACGCTCGGCAACGAACGCGTGCACATGGCCGACCAGTTGACCTTCGACACCGGCCTCGAAGCGCTGATACCGGCCGACGTGGACGGCTCCCGGCTCGGAGCGCTGCTCGCCGAGGCGCACGCCCTGGCCTGCATCGCGCTGCGCACCACCCTCCGCCAGGTCTCCGGCGTGGAACCGGGCGCGGGCGCCTCCGTCCGGAAACTGGTGCAGACCGCGCACCAGCAGAAGGTCGCCGAACTCGGACTCGAACTCCTCGGCCCCGAAGGCGCGTTGTGCGAAGGGCCGGGCGAGCGGGCCGTGCACGGATTCCTGCTCTCCCGCTGCCTGACCATCGCGGGCGGCACCACCCAGGTCCAGCTCAACGTCGTGGCCGAGCGCATCCTCGGTCTGCCGCGAGACTAGGAGTGCCATGAAGACGTACGTCGTCGGTGTCGGAATGACCAGGTTCGAGAAGCCCGAGACCCGGGAGTGGCAGTACTGGGACATGGTCCGGGAGGCCGGCTCCAACGCCCTCGCCGACGCGGGGATCCCGTACACGGACGTGGAACAGGTGCCCGTGGGTTACTGCTTCCGGGCCTCCACCGCCGGCCAGCGCGCCGCCTACGAACTCGGCCTGACCGGCGTCCCCGTCTACAACGTCAACAACAACTGCGCCACCGGGGCGAGCGCGTTGATGCTGGCCCGGCAGTTCGTGTCCGGCGGGATCTCCGACTGCGTCCTCGCGCTGGGCTTCGAGAAGATGAAGCGGGGTGCCCTCGGATCGGGCGCCGACGGCGGGGACTTCTCGACGTCACCCGTCGCCCGGCACTACGGGATCATGGCCGCCCGGCACGGCTTCGAGATGACCCCGCCCACCGCGCAGATCTTCGGCGACGCGGCCCGCGAGCACATGGAGCGGTACGGCACCACGGAGGCCCAGCTCGCCGCCGTCGGCGCCAAGAACCACCGGCACTCGGCGCACAACCCGAACGCCCAGTTCCAGGACGTGTACTCCGTCGACGAGATCCTCGCCGCCAAGGCCGTGCACCGGCCGCTGACCAAGCTCCAGTGCTCGCCCACCTCTGACGGAGCCGCCGCCGCGGTCGTCGTGTCCGAACGGTTCGCCGAGCGGCACGCGTTGGAGGACAGGGCCGTCGAGATCGTCGCCCAGTCGATGACCACCGACACCGAGGAGTCCTTCGCCTCCGGCTCCTGCATCGACGTCGTCGGACAGCCGATGTCGCGGGAGGCCGCGCGCCAGGTGTACGAACGCTCCGGACTCGGTATCGAGGACGTGGACGTCGTGGAACTCCACGACTGCTTCTCGATCAACGAACTGCTGACCTACGAGGCGCTCGGCATGTGCGGGGAGGGGGAGTCGGGCGAACTCGTCGAGTCGGGGGCCACGACGTACGGTGGACGCTGGGTGGTGAATCCCTCCGGCGGGCTGATCTCCAAGGGCCATCCACTGGGCGCGACCGGAATCGCCCAAGTGGCCGAGCTGGTGTGGCAGTTGAGGGGAGAGGCCGGGGTGCGGCAGGTGTCGGGGGCGCGGGTCGGGCTCGCCCACAACATCGGACTGGGCGGCGCGGCGGTGGTCACCCTGCTGCGCGCGGGGGCCTGAGCGGAACGCCGAACCGGACGGCGCTGAACCGGACGGCGCTGAACCGGACGGCGCCGAACCGGACGGCGCCGAACACCGAGATTCAGCCGGTCCGGCGCCGAGCCGCACGGGCCGCCGACGGCGGCCAACACTCCTGGTCACCCCTGATCCGCGTGTGGTCCTAGGTCCCGTGACGCACGCCCGCCTGCGTCGAAATCCTGATGCAAGGGGCGTAGGCCGGTTGAGAGCATGACACCCATGCTCCGAGCCGCTGAAGACACCCGGATGTCAGCCCGTATCGCGCCACCCACCTGGGTGGTGATCGCGCTCGCCTGTGCCGGACAGTTCCTGGTCGTCCTGGACGTGTCCGTCGTCAACGTGGCCCTGCCCTCCATGCGGACCGACCTGGGGCTGAGCGGCCCGGGGCTGCAGTGGGTGGTGAACGCCTACTCGATCGCCTTCGCCGGATTCATGCTTCTCGGCGGCCGGGCCGGGGACCTGTACGGGCGCAAACGGATGTTCCTGGTGGGTCTCGCGCTCTTCACGCTCGCCTCGGTCGGCGGCGGCCTCGCCCAGGAAGGCCCCCAACTGCTGCTCGCGCGGGCCGCGCAGGGACTGGGGGCCGCGGTGCTCGCGCCCTCGACCCTGACGATCCTGACGTCGGCCGTCCCGGAGGGCGCCGCACGCGCGCGGGCCATCGCGACCTGGACCGCCGTCGGCGCCGGTGGCGGCGCGGCGGGCGGACTCGTCGGCGGACTGCTGGTCGACGGGCTGTCGTGGCGCTGGGTGCTCCTCATCAACGTGCCCATCGGCGCGGTGGTGCTGGCCGGCGCGGCGCGATGGCTGGTGGAGAGCCGGGCCGGGGACGGGCGACGACTCGACCTGCCGGGCGCGCTCCTGGTGACGGCGGGACTCGCGACCCTGGCGTACGGGATCGTGCAGACGGAGGCCGAGGGGTGGACGGCGGCGGCGACGCTCGTGCCGCTGTGCGCCGGAGCGGCTCTCATCGGGGTCTTTCTGGTCGTCGAGGCGCGCACCGCGGCGCCGCTGATGCCGCTGAAACTGCTGCGGCTGCGGTCGGTGTCCTCGGCGAACGCGGCCATGTTCGTCTCCGGCTCAGCGATGTTCTGCATGTGGTTCTTCATGACCCTGTACGCGCAGAACGTGCTCGGCTACTCGCCGCTGGGCGCGGGCCTCGCGCTCGTGCCGAGCTCGCTCGCCGTGGTCATCGGCTCGAAGTCGGCGCCGCGCCTCATGCCGGTCGTCGGGGCGCGCAACGTGGCGGTCCTCGGCACGCTCCTGGCCGCAGCCGGCTTCGGCTGGCAGTCGACCATGACGGCGGACGGTTCGTACCTCACGGCGATCATGCTCCCCGGCATCCTGATGATGGCTGGCGCGGGCCTGGCCGCGACACCGCTGGCCGCGCTCGCGACCTCGGGCGCCGCGCCGGAGGACGCGGGGCTGGTGTCGGGCCTGGTCAACACCTCACGCGTGATGGGCGGTTCGCTGGGACTCGCGGTCATGTTCACGATCGCCGCGAACCGTACGGGGGGAAGCACGTCCGGGGAGGCCCTGACCGCCGGGTACGCGCTGGCGTTCCGCGTCAGCGGGGTACTGCTGCTGGCGGGGGCGGTCCTGATGCTCGTATGGCTGCCGCGGAGCATCTCGCCGCGGAGAATCTCGCGGCTGTGAGGCAACGAAATCCGATGCTCGTGGACTCCTTCAAACATCTAGGAGGTGCTCATGGGGGATCGGAAACAGGCTCGGGACGAGGAGTTCCAGAGTTTCGTGGTCGGCCGCTGGCCGCGGCTGATGCGTACGGCATTTCTCCTGACGGGGGAGCAGCACGGGGCGGAGGACCTGGTCCAGACGACTCTGGAGCAGGTGTACGTGGCATGGCGCAGGGTCGGCGCGGCCGACGAACCGGAGGCGTATGTGCGGCGGGTGATGATCAACGCGCACGCTCGCAAACACCGCAGAAAACTCAAGGAGTTCCTCGCACCGAAGGACGACTCGGGCCTGGCGCGCGAGCTGCCCGACAGCGGTGACCCGATCGCCCGCGCCGACGACCGCGGCGCCCTGCTCACCGCGCTCGCCCAACTGCCTCCGCGCCAGCGCCAGGCGGTGGTCCTTCGCTACTGGGAGGACCTGAGCGAGAGCCAGGCGGCGGCGGCGATGGGCTGCTCGGTGGGCGCGGTGAAGAGCAACGCGGCCAAGGGGATCGCGAAACTCCGCGTCATACCGGGCCTGGCCGACACAGTGACGCACGGAGGGCGGAAGTGATGAGCGCGAACCGGGAGACGAATCACGACATGGCGACGGACACGGACATCGCCTTCCTGCTGGCCGAGGCGGCGGACGAGGTCGAGATCGGCATAGCCCCGTACCAGGCGGTGCTGCGCGGCGGGCGCCGCCGCAAGGCGCGCCGCTGGGCGATGGCAGCGGCGGCGGCCCTCGTCATCGCCGGTTCCACGGGGACGCTGGCGCTGGCGGGGGGGACGGAGAGCGACGGCAGGAAGGCCGTTCCGGCCGTCACCGCGCCGTCGACGCCCGAGAAGCGGCATGTGTACGAGCCGCAGGCGACCACCGTGGCGCGCGGGACCGAGCACGGCAAGGAGTGGAGTGTCGAGGTCATCGTCTGGGGGGCGCCGAAGAACGAGATGGAGGCGCAGTACCAGCGGTCCCAGATGAGCGAGTACGCCCTCACGCCGACGGGCACGGAAGTCGCCTCGGACCTCGTCGGCAGGGGCTGGGTCTTCGTCCGCCTCCACGCGGGGGACGCCGGTGGGATGACGCTGCTGGACGGGGCGGTCGAGAAGGGCGACTCGTTCTCGGGCACGGACCTGGAGTCCGCTTCGACCCCGCTGAGGTTCGACGCCGCTTCGTCGGACACGTCTCAGCGGCTCGTGATCGGCAAGGTCGCCCCGACCGCCCGGGAGGTCACCTGCTCCTGGGACGACGGCACAACGATGAAGGCCGGGAAGGCCGCCCCGGAGGCGGACCAAGCGTCCCACGCGGTGATCAGGCCGGTGGACGGCTCCCAGCCGAACTGGTTCCTGTGCCTGGCGCCGGAGGGCAAGCACTACACATCCGGGACGGCGAAGGTGACGAGGTAGCGGCGGCGGACGACGAGGAGTGACCTGGCGGGTGGCCGTCGCCGGACCCGGCGGCGGCCACCCGGGTGATCCCCAGCGTGGTGCCGGACGAACAGGCCCTACAGCCAGCCCTGCTGGCGGGCCTCCCGCATCGCCTCCATGCGGTTGCGGGTGGCCGTCTTGCCGATGGCGGAGGAGAGGTAGTTGCGGACGGTCGATTCGGAGAGGTGCAGTTTTCCGGCGATGTCGGCGACGGTGGCGCCGTCCACCGAGGCCTTCAGCACGTCGCACTCGCGGGCGGTGAGTGGATTGGGCCCGGCGCTCAGCGCGGCGGCGGCGAGCGCCGGATCGATGACGGTCTCCCCGGTCAGCACCCGCCGGATCGCCTCGGCCAGTTCCTCCACGGGCCCGTCCTTGACCAGGAACCCGGCGGCCCCCGCCTCCATGGCCCGCCGCAGATATCCGGGGCGGCCGAAGGTGGTGAGGATCAGCACCCGGCAGTCGGGCGCCTGCTCACGCAGTTCGGCGGCGGCGTCCAGCCCGCTCATCCCCGGCAACTCGATGTCCAGCAACGCCACATCGGGCCGGCTGATCAGCGCCGTGTCCACGATCTCGTCGCCCGCGGACACCTGCGCGACCACGTCGATGTCCGGCTCCATACCGAGCAGCAGAGCGAGCGCCCCGCGCATCATTCCCTGGTCCTCGGCGAGCAGGACACGGATGGACTTGGCGGGCCGGTGGTCCTGGGGCATCTCGTTCACGGGGCAAGCGTAAGGCGGACAAGGTCCCCGCCGGTCGCGGTGTGCGCGTCGGGGGCCGGGCCGGGGGCCGTGTCGGTGCCGATAAAAAATCGTCCTCGTTCGCGTCCGCGAGTCTTGACGGCCCCCGGCTGCGGGCAAATAATCGCCTCGGAATTCAGCGCTCCCCTTTGTAATTCCTGAGCCGGGTCGATTTTCGCAAACGTTCGGCATTTCGACCGGAAATTGGTTCGGTATTTCGATCGAACGTTGTCCGGTATTTCGACCAGGCACCCGCACTGTCCTACCAGGAACGGAAGAGGTGCACCGTGTTGTCATCCTTAGCGCCGTTGCGGCGTCTCAGAAACGCGGCCCTGGCCGTGCTGTCGGTGATGGTGGCCGTCGCCGCGCTCGCCGTGGGCTCGCCGCAGGCCACCGCCGCAGGTTCGCTCCCGTGTGACGTCTACGCGACCGCGGGTACGCCCTGTGTCGCGGCGCACAGCCTCGTCAGGGCGCTCTACTCGTCGTACAACGGCTCGCTCTACCAGGTGCAGCGCGCCTCCGACAGCGCCACCGCGAACATCGGTCTCCTGGCGGCCGGCGGGTACGCGAACGCGGCGGCGCAGGACTCCTTCTGTACCGGCACCACCTGCATCATCACGAAGATCTACGACCAGTCCGCGCGCCACAACGACCTCACCGTCGAGGGTGCGGGCGGGGCGGGCGCGGCCGATGTCGGGGCGCCCGCGGACGCGCTGCCGGTGACCGTCGGCGGGCACCAGGTCTACGGTCTGGAGATCTCGGCCGGCATGGGCTACCGGGACAACTCCACCTCGGGCGTGGCCACCAACGGGGCGGCCGAGGGGATGTACATGGTGACCTCCGGCACCCACGTCAACGGCAGCTGCTGCTTCGACTACGGCAACGCCGAGACCAACAACAAGGACACCGGCAACGGCCACATGGACGCGATCAACTTCGGCACCGAGTGCTGGTTCTCGCCCTGCTACGGCCAGGGCCCGTGGGTGCAGGCCGACCTGGAGAACGGGCTGTTCCAGTCGGACTCCGGATACAGCAAGAACACGTCGAACACCGGCACCGGGGCGATACCGTTCGTGACCGCTTTGTTGAAAAACAACGGTCAGGACCATTTCGCGCTGAAATACGGCAACGCCCAATCGGGCAGTCTCACGACCACCTATTCCGGGGGTGAACCCACCACCAGTGGCTACTCGCCCATGCACCAGGAGGGCGCGATCGTCCTGGGCACCGGCGGAGACAACAGCAACGGCTCCATAGGGTCCTTCTTCGAGGGCGTCATGACCTCGGGCATCCCGACGGACGCCGCCGACAACCTGGTCCAGTCGAACATCGTCTCCGTCGGCTACGGCGCCTCGACCGGGACCACCGGCTCCCTGACGGCCGGGTCGGAGATCTCGCTGCGCGCGACCACTTCGTGCTGCACGACCGACTACATCCGCCACCAGAACAACGCGGCGGTCGTCTCGGCCATCACGTCGAGCAGTTCGGCGCTCGACAAGAGCGACGCCACCTGGATCGTCCGCAGGGGTCTCGCCGACAGTTCCTGCTACTCCTTCGAGTCGCGGAACTACCCGGGCGACTTCCTGCGGCACTCCAACTACCAGCTCTACCGGCAACCCATGGTCGGCACCGCGCAGTTCAGACAGGACGCCACGTTCTGCGCCGGGACCGGCAAGAGCGGTACGGGGACGTCGTTCGCGTCGTACAACTACCCGACGAGATACCTCCGGCACTACAACTACAACGTCTACATAGCGAGCAACGGCGGCTCGAACGCCTTCGACAGCGCCACCTCGTGGACGGACGACGTGAGCTGGGCGGTCACGGCTCCCTGGGCGCCGTAGTCACCGGGGAAGACGCCAAGTTCGCCGATCTCCCAGGGAGTTCGGAGCTGACGTGAACCGCCGCGCGGCGACGGGCCGGCCCGCACGGCCCCGCCCGCCGCCGCATGGTGTTCCGTCGGCCCCTCCGGCCGCTGCCGCCCGGCGGCGCGGGGCCGGCGGCCCGCCGGTTTCCGCGGTGGCCGCCGCTCAGATCGACGCCTCCGTCAAGTCGGCCGCCTCCACCGGAAGTTCGGCCCTCACCTCGAAGCCGCCGCGCGGAGTCCGTCCCGCGCGCAGGGAGCCGCCGGCCGTGGCGAGGCGTTCGGTGAGGCCCTTGAGGCCCGTGCCGCCCATGCCCGGCACCGGATCGGACGCGGAGGCGTCGGAGCCGTTGTCCGAGACGGTCAGACGGACGAGGTCCGGGGTGCCGTCGACGGTGATCTCGCAGCGCGTCGCGTCGCTGTGACGGACGACGTTGGTGACCGCCTCGCGGAGCACCCAGCCGAGCAGGGCCTCGGTCTGCGGGCCCAGCGGCGGCCCCGACTGCCGTACGACCGGCTCCACCCGCGCCGCGGACAGTGCCGAGCGGGCGCGGTCCAGCTCCGTGGCGAGGCTGCCCTCGCGATAGCCGGTCACCGCCTCGCGGATCTCCGTCAGGGCCTGCCGGCCGACCGACTCGATGTCCGTGACCTGCACGAGTGCCGCGTCCAGATCGCGGGGGGCCAGCCGGCGGGCCGCCTCCGACTTCACCACGATGACGGAGAGCGTGTGCCCGAGCAGGTCGTGCAGGTCGCGGGAGAACCGCATCCGTTCCTTCTCGACCGCACGGCGCGCCAACTCCTCACGGGCCTCGCGCAGTTCACGTACCGCCTCGGAGAGGGACAGGATCGCGGCCGTCACCATCGTGGACAGGAAGGTGCCGTAGGCGATGTTCACCGCGTCCCAGCCCGCCCGGACCGCCGAGACTCCCGCGGCGAGTGCCGTCAGGCCGAGGCCGATCTTCCCGAGCCAGGGGCCGCGCAGCACCGCCCCGGTGGCCAGCCCGAGCAGCGGGAAGAAGTACAGCCAGCTCCCGCCGTACCCGAGGGCCAGCGCGCAGGTGACCACGCTCATCAGGACGAGCGCTACCCGGGTCGAGCGGGCCTCCCGCGCCGTCTTCACGAACGCGCGGAACGTCACGTAGATGTAGAGGGAGTTGAAGACGAACAGGCCGAGGCCGCCGATCCAGGGCTGCGCCGTCCTGCCCTGGAGGAGGTTGGAGAACGCGCCCATCCCCAGGAGCAGCCACGGCAGCAGCGCGAAGCCCGTCGGCGGTGGGCCCGGGTTCTCCGGCATCTCGCCGCCGCTCCTGCGCGCGGCCCGCTGTTCGGCCTTGAACCGTTCCATGTCGGCCTTCCAGCGGTTCCGCTCGGCCCGCCACCCGCGGACCTGGCAGCCGATGCTTTCCATCAAGGGCATGTCCAGCTCCCCCTTCAGACGGTTCGGGCGGATCGACGGTACGAGACCACAGCGTACGAACCGAACGCCAGCAGCCAGGCGGTCAGCACCGCCACCGCTCCGAGGTCCGGCGCCCGGCCCTCGGTGACCGACACCCCCAGCTGCGCGAAGCGGTTCGTGGGCGTGTACGCCGATATCGAACGCAGCCAGCCGGGGAACAGGGCGAGCGGGAACCACAGGCCCCCGACCACCGCGAGCCCCAGATTGCACACCATGTTCGCGACACCCGTGGTCTGCGCGGTCATCCGGTAGCCGTTGCCGAGGCCCAGCAGAGTGAAGGGGACCGAGCCGAGCCACAGCAGCAGGGCCGTCGCGGCCCACTGCCAGGCGTCCAGCCGTACGCCGTTGACCAGGCCGCCGGCCGCCAGCACCGTGACGATCGAGGGCAGCACGGTCACCGAACCGGTCAGCGCCCGCCCGAGCACCACCTCGCGCGGTGTCATCGGGGTCACCCGAAGCTGCCGCAGCCAGCCGGTCACCTTGTCCTCGGCGACCCCGCCGCCGGTGTTCAGCGCCGAGCCGACCGCGCCGTACGCGGCCATGCCGACCATCGATGCCGTCCTCCACTGCCCGTCGTCGCCACCGCCGAGGTTGGTGAACAGCAGATACATCATCACCGGCATCGCGACACCACCGATCACGAAGCCGGTGTCGCGCAGCGTCCGGCGCACTTCGAGCCGCAGATAGTCGAACATCACACCTTCTCCTGAGCGCGTGAGGTGAGTGCCATGAACGCGTCGTCCAGGGACGCGGGGACGACCTCCAGGCCGCGTATCGCGCCCCGCTCGGCCAGCGCGATCACCGTCGCGTCCGAGTCGTCCGTACGCAGCCGCGCCCGCTCCCCGCGCACCTCCACGGCCACCACGCCGGGCAGCAGCGCCAGGTCCTGCGCGCCGCCCCCCGTCAGGTCGAAGGAGACCAGATTGCCGCCCGCCGACCGCTTGAGCTCCTCGCCGGTCCCGTTCGCGACGATCCGCCCCCGGTCGATGACGACGATCCGATCGGCGTGCGCGTCGGCCTCCTCCAGATAGTGCGTGGAGAAGAGCACGGTGTGGCCGCGCCGGGCGTAGGCCCGCATCGACTCCCAGAACGCGTGCCGTGCCTCCACGTCGAGCGCGGCGGTCGGCTCGTCGAGCACGATCAGCGCCGGGTTCCCGGCGAGCGCCACCGCGAACCGCACCCGCTGCGCCTGCCCGCCGGACAGCCGGTCGACGCGCCGCCCGGCCAGCTCCGGGATGCCCGCGAGCCGCAGCGCCTCGGCCACCGGCAGCGGCGCGGGATAGCGCCCCGCCACGAAGGAGACCAGCTCCTGGACGGTGACCCTTGGCACCGGCCGGGTGTCCTGGAGCATCGCGCCGACCCGTCCGGCGCGCACCGACGCCTCCGGGCGGCCGCCGAAGAGCGCGACCGAGCCCTCGTCGGGCTCGTCCAGACCGAGCAGCAGCGAGATCGCCGTCGACTTGCCCGCGCCGTTGCGGCCCAGCAGCGCCACCGTCTCGCCGCACGCCACGTCGAGGTCGAGACCGGCCACGGCACGCACATCGCCGAAGGTCTTGACCGCGCCCCTGAACGACACGGCCGGTGGTGTCCCCGCCGTCCCCGGCGTTCCCGCCGCCGTCCCCACGGTGTTCCCCGCGGTCGTCCCCGTCGTCTGTGCCATGGGAACGACGCTAGGGGGCCGGGGCGCTGCCCCGGCAGATGCACTTGTCGTCGATCCGCCGGGACAAATGTCACGGCCGCCCCGCCGCGGCACGTTCCCTTGCCGGGCTGCCGCGACGGCTCGATCTGACATGGCGTCAGTAGTCTTCACAAGTAATGGGCGCTGGGCTATACAAGGGTTCGCCGGACTGGAACGCGTTCTAGAACGAGCGGGTTCCACGGCCCAGTGTCGACCTCGGTGCGGCCGACGGTGCGGACGGCCGCACCGAGGTCTTTCGCGCAGTCGAGTCAGGAGCCACATGCCCATTGACGCCGCCAAGGCCGTCGCAGCGGAACCGCGGACCGGAGAGATCACCTGGACCTCCAAGGACGTCCAGCTCTACCACCTGGGCCTGGGCGCGGGCATCCCCGCGACCGACCCCGATGAGCTGCGCTACACCCTCGAATCCAGGCTGCACGTCCTGCCGAGCTTCGCCACCGTCGCGGGCGCCGGCTCACCGGGCGTGATCAGCGGCCTCTCCATGCCCGGTGTCGACGTCGACCTCGCCCGCGTCCTGCACGGCGGCCAGACCGTCCGGCTGCACCGCCCGATCCCGGCCGAGGGCACGGCGACCGCCACCGGGCGCATCGCCGCTGTTTACGACAAGGGCAAGGCCGCCATCCTCGTCATGCGCACCGAAGTGGCCGACACCGAGGGCCCGTTGTGGACGAACGACGCCCAGATCTTCGTACGGGGTGAAGGCGGCTGGGGCGGCGACCGCGGCCCCAGCACCCGCCTCGAAGCGCCGCCGGGCCCACCGGACAGAACCGTCGAACGCCCGATCCGCGAGGACCAGGCCCTGCTCTACCGGCTCTCCGGAGACTGGAACCCGCTGCACGCCGACCCCGAGTTCGCCAAGCTCGCCGGATTCGACCGGCCGATCCTGCACGGGCTGTGCACGTACGGCATGACGCTCAAGGCCGTCGTCGACACCCTGCTCGGCGGCGACGTGACCCGCGTCCGCTCGTACACCACCCGCTTCGCCGGAGTCGTCTTCCCCGGCGAGACCCTCCGCATCCGGATGTGGAGTAGTGAGGGCGGGGTCCGGGTGGCGGTGAGCGCGGTCGAACGGGACGACGCGCCGGTCCTCGCCGACACCGTCGTCGATCACACCTGACTGTCGTACGAACCGTCCTGAGGGGAGCCGCACCATGCGCGCAGCCGTACAGCACGAGATAGGCCAGGACAAACTCGAAGTCCTCGACGACGTCGAGGCGGTGGGCTTCGGACCCGGCAAGGTGCGCATCCGGGTGCGGGCCACGGGGCTGTGCCATTCGGACCTGTCCGCGATGAACGGCGTCCTGCCGCAGCCCGCTCCGTTCGTGCCCGGACACGAGGGCGCCGGCGAGATCACCGAAGTCGGCGAAGGCGTCACCCACGTGAAGCCCGGCGACCGGGTCGTCATCTGCTGGCTCCCGGCCTGCGGCGTCTGTCCCGCCTGCAAGCGCGGCCAGACCGAACTGTGCCTGGCCGGATTCATGAACGCGGGCACCCCCAACTTCAAGCGCCCCGGCGGTGACGTCTTCGGCTTCGCCGGCACCGGCACCTTCGCCGAGGAGGTGGTCGTCGCCGCGGGCTGCGCGGTCCCCATCCCCGACGACGTGCCCTTCGACATCGCCGCCCTGATCGGCTGCGGCGTCACCACCGGACTCGGCGCCGCCCTCAACACGGCTGACGTGGAGGCCGGTTCGTCGGTCGCGGTCATCGGCTGCGGAGGCGTCGGCATCTCCGCGATCCAGGGCGCCCGGCTCAAGGGGGCCGCCGAGATCGTCGCCGTCGACCCGGTCGCCTCGCGCCGGGAGGCCGCGCTCCGGTTCGGCGCCACGAAGGCGGTCTCGCCCGACGAACTCGCCGACGCCAAGCAGTCGGTGACCGCGGGCGAGGGCTTCGACTACGTCTTCGAGGTCGTCGGCAAGTCCGCCACCGCACGCACCGCCTACGACCACACCCGCCGCGGCGGCACCCTCGTCGTCGTCGGAGCCGGCGCCATGGACGACTTCCTCCAGCTCAACATGTTCGAGCTGTTCTTCGACGAGAAGCGCATCCTGCCCTCCATGTACGGCGGCGGGGACGTCCTTCGGTCGTACGAGCGCACGATCGCCCTGTGGCGTGCGGGCCGCATCGACCTCGCGGGCCTGATCACCCACCGGGTGCCGCTGGCCGAGATCAACGAGGCGCTCGACCAGATGCGTTCGGGCACCGCCCTGCGGACGTGCATCGAGATCTGACCCGCGAGATCTGACCGGCCACGACCGCCGAGGACCTCCACGACAACGGCTGAGGAACCTCCACGACAACGGCTGAGGAACCTCCACGACAACCGCTAAGGACCTTGATGTCACTGCCACTTGAAGGCCTCACCGCGATCGTCACCGGCGCGGGGCGCGGGCTCGGCCGGGCCGAGGCGCTGGAACTCGGCCGGCTGGGCGCGGCCGTGGTCGTCAACGACTACGGGCAGCCCGGACGGGACGGCTCGGGCGAGGCCTCGGCCACCCCGGCCGAGGAGGTCGCCGCCGAGATCCGTACGGCGGGCGGCCGGGCCGTCGCCCACACCGGGGACGTCGCCGACCACGAACAGGCCCGCGAACTCGTCGAGTCGGCGGTCACCGAGTTCGGGAAACTGGACATCCTCGTCAACAACGCGGGCATCCTGCGCGACCGGATGGTCTTCTCGATGACCGAGGACGAGTGGGACTCGGTGATCCGGGTCCATCTCAAAGGCCACTTCAACACCACCCACTTCGCGTCCGTGCACTGGCGGGCCCGCTCCAAGGCGACCGACGGGCCCGTCTACGGACGCATCGTGAACACCTCCTCGGAGGCGTTCCTCGCCGGCTCCGCAGGACAGCCCAACTACGCGGCCGCGAAAGGCGGGATCGTCGGTCTGACCACTTCGACGGCGCTGGCGCTCGCCAAGTACGGCGTCACGGCGAACGTCATCTGCCCGCGTGCCCGGACCCGTATGACGGAGGACGTCTTCGCCGGATTCGGCCGGCCCGACGACGGCCTCGACCCGCTCGCCCCCGAGCATGTCGCCCCGCTCGTCGGCTACTTGGCCGCACCCGCCGCCGCGCACGTCAACGGCCAGCTCCTCGTCGTGCACGGCGGCATGGTCGCGGTCGTCGAACGGCCGCGGGTGGCGGCGAAGTTCGACAGCAAGCAGGACACGTTCAGCCACGACGAACTCGACGCGTTGCTCACCCCGTACTACGCGGACCGGCCCAGCGGCGAGACGTTCGCGGCGGCGGAGGTGCTGGGGCTCAAGCGGGACCGGGCGGGCTCTCCCCGCTGAGCAGCCGGCGCCGTCGGTGGACGGGGGAGGGTACGCGAGCCGCGGCAGATGGTGCCGTGGGGGAGCCCCCACACGGGAACGGCCCCGCTCGTCGGTGCGAGCGGGGCCGTATGCCGGTTTCGGCGTGCCGTGGGGTCCGTCGGGCCGTCGCGTGCGTCGGCCGTCCTGTCCTCGGGCTGTCGTGCCTGTTGTTCGTGTCGTTCCTGTCGGGCGCTGTCCTGCCCGACCTGTCCTGCGGTCCGTCAGGCCTTCGTGGCCGACTGGCCGGACGGCTTGCGGTGGCGGCCCTGAGGGGTCGCCTCGTCGTCGTGGCCGGAGACCGGGCCGCGGTGTCTGCCGTGGCCTTCGGACCGGGTCGCCGACGTCTCGTGGACGTCCGTGCCCGGTGCTTCCATGGTGCTGAAGTCGTTCATTGAAGTGTTCACCCCGTATGCAAGATCCTTCTTTACAGCCGGGGGATTCTAACGTGCGGTCATCGCTCGGGAGTCGGAGGGTGACGTTTCTTCGCCCGTGCCGCCCCTTTCCTCCCCGTCCGTGTGGGCTAACGCACCCGTACCCCCGGCGGGCGGGGCGGCCTCGTCCACACCCACCGGACCGGCCGGCCGGAGCGGACCGGTGCCGGCGTTGGGCGGACCGGCGTTGGTCGGACCGGCGTTGGTCGGACCCGCGTTGGTCGGACCCGCGTGGAGAGCCCGGCGGGCGGGCGGTGCGGTCCGCGGTCCGGCTTCCTCCTGGTACTCCGCGGGTGCCTGCGATACGGCGGCGAGGGCCGAGGCCGCTTCGGCCTCGAACCCCGGACGGCTCACCGCGGTCCTCAGGGCCACCTGGCCCCTGAACTCCCCGAAGGCCGACGGCGTGTTTCCGTTCCCGGCCCCGGCCCCGGCCCCGGCCCCGGCCCCGGCCCCGGCCCCGGCCCCGAAGCCCGCGTCGGCCGGGAGTGTTCCGCCCGCCCTGGTGCCGAGGCGCATGCCGGCCGGTGGAGTTTCGGCGACCTTTGTCCAGAGGTTCGGCTCGGGCGTGGGTGTTTCGGCGGCCTTGGTCCAGAAGTGCTGCGCGGGCGGGAGCGGTTCGGCGGGCGCGGCGCCGGGGCCCGCGGCGGCCGGGAGTCGTTGGCCGGTCCCGTGGCCGGGGCTCGCGACGGCCGGGAGTGGTTCGGCGGTCCGGGCACCGTGGGCCGTGAGGGCCGGGAGCGGCCCGGCGGGCGCGATCCTGCCGGAACCGGCATCAGTACTGACACCGGCGCCAGCAACAGCACTGACACCGGCGCCAGCACCGGCGCCTGAACCGGCACCGGCATGGACGCCCGCGCCGCCGCCGATTCTCGTGACCGGCGGGAGTGGTTCGGTCGTTTCGATGCTGAGGGTCATGCCACCCGGGCGTGTTCCGTCGGCCCTGGACCTGAGGCGCATGCCGGGTGGCGGTGTTTCGGCGACCTTTGTCCAGAGGCCGGGCTCGGTCGTGGGTGCATCGGTGACCTTGGTCCGGCGCTTCGGCTCGGTCATGGGTGTTTCGGACACCCTGGTCCAACGGCTCGGCTGGGGCGGGACCGGTTCGGTGGTCGCGGTGGGTTGCGCGACGGGCCGGAGCGGTTCGGCCTTCCCGGCGGTGAGCCGTACAACGGGCGGGAGCGTCCCGGCTGTCTCGTCGCCGGGGTTCGCATCGGCCCGCCGCCCTTCGGCGGGCGCGGTCCAGGCGGTGAGGCTCGTCACCGGCGACGGCCTCTCCGGGGCCGCGGGCGCGGGGCCCGTACCGGCGGGCGATGTGCCGTCGACGTCGTGGATCGCTTCCTCTCTCGGGGAGCGAGCGGTGTCCGTTCTCAGGGCCAGGCGGACCAGGAGCGGTCGCGTCGGGCCGCTTCTGGGGGCCGGGTACGGCGAACCGGCAGGCCGGCTCTTCAGGGGCGCGTGCTGGAGAGGGACCGGGCGCGGAGAGAGGCGTTCCTGGGGAGCCGGATCCCCCGTGTCCGGCTCCCCCGCCCCCGCGGGTGCCCCCAGCCGCGCGACACCGCACGGGACGGCCCCCGTGGCGTACGGCAGTCGGAGCACCCCCTCCGCGGTCCACAGTCCGGTGCCGGGCAGCCAGCCCTCGGGCGCCGGGCGATGGTGGATCCGGCGCTCGGACGGGCGCCACAGGCCCACCCAGGTACCGCCCGGTCCGTCGATGCGCAGGGCGACGCCGCAGGACTCCGGCATCAGCACCTGGCCCGGCTGGATCGCGAACGGGGTGATCGAACAGCCCGTCGCGGTCAGGCAGTCCGGGAAGCGGACGGGCAGGGCGCTGCCGAGCACGCCCCAGCCGAGACGGTCACGGCCGGGGGACGGCGCGTCGGAACGGATGAGCAGAAGTCCGCTGTCCGCGTCCGCGAGGAGCAGCCGGTCGTTGCTGTGGTCGGCGATCTGGAGGAGCGGCGACACCTCTCCGCCGCGCTCCAGGTCGACGACCACGGTCTTGGTGCGGCCGTTCTGCAAGCGGTCCAGCGCGAGCAGACGTCCTGTGCGGTCCAGCCACACGCCTCCCGAGCAGTGGCCCGGCACCTCGGCCAGATGCTCGGGGCCGAACGCGCCGCCCGCCACCAGCCACACCGCCGTCGACCCCCGGCCCACCGCGAGGGCGTAAGCCCGTTCCCCGTCCGGTGCGGGCGGCAGCAGCCGCAGCACGGTGCCGACGTCGGGGCACTCCACCGCACCGAGCGGGAGCTCGCCGGTGCCCGGCCCGGTCGGGTAGAGGAGGGAGAAGGCGTGGCGTCCGTCGTCCGCGCGATGGATCAGCACCCTGCCGTCGGTCAGCGGCAGCACCTCGGTGCCGGGCTCCTCCGGCTGCGGGCCGGGCAGCGGTACGGCGTACGGCTCGGGGCCGTCCAGCGTCCAGCGCTCCGGGTACCAGGACCCGCCGTCGCGGGCGAGCCGTGCCCCGTAGGTGCCGTCGGCGGTGATCACACAGACGGGACGGGCGGCCCACCGACCCGCGTCGTCGCCGTACTCCACGCCGTTCTCGCGTTCGCTCTGCATCACGGGTTTTGTCGCACCGGCCGTCATTGTTCGGTCACCTCCGGCGACGAAGGTAGTTTTCGTACGCACAGGCGGGGGTGCGACGGGCTGCTGCTTCACACATAAGGGTGGCCATGTCGGGATTCGCCTGAGGGAACGGGACGGATGTGCTGAACGATGGTGGGGAGGCGGGGCCGGAAGGGCGGGAACCACGTTCCGGTCGTTGCCCGAGCGTCGGCTCCGTGGCCCGCGACCGGTCGGACCGGGACATTAGCCAGGTAGCCTTTCCTCGTGCCCCGTCTGTCTGAAGTCATCGCCGCGCTCGACGCCCTCTGGCCCCCGGAGCGGGCCGAGGGATGGGACGCGGTCGGCACCGTCTGCGGCGACCCCGACCAGGACGTCACGCGCGTTCTGTTCGCCGTCGACCCCGTCCAGGACATCGTCGAGGAGGCGGTGAAACTGGACGCCGACCTGCTCGTCACCCACCACCCGCTCTATCTGCGCGGTACGACGACCGTGGCGGCCGGCACCTTCAAGGGCCGTGTCGTGCACACGCTGATCAAGAACGACATCGCGCTGCACGTCGCCCACACCAACGCCGACCGCGCCGATCCGGGAGTCAGCGACGCCCTGGCCGGGGCGCTGGACCTGCGGGTCGTACGACCGCTCGTCCCGGACGCGACCGACCCCGAGGGCCGCCGCGGCCTCGGCCGCGTCTGTGAGCTGGACCACCCGCTGACCGTGCGCGAGCTCGCCGCGCGGGTCGCCGAGCGGCTGCCCGCCACCGCGCAGGGCATCCGTGTCGCGGGCGACCCCGAGGCGCTGGTGCGGACCGTGGCGGTCAGCGGCGGCTCCGGGGACAGCCTCTTCGAAGACGTGCGCGCCGCCGGCGTGGACGCCTTCCTCACCGCGGACCTGCGGCACCACCCGGTGTCCGAGGCCCGCGCCCACAGTCCTCTCGCGCTGCTCGACGCGGCGCACTGGGCCACCGAGTGGCCCTGGTGCGAGCTGGCAGCCGCTCAGCTCGACGAGATCTCCGACCGGAAGGGATGGGGACTGCGCGTCCACGTCTCCCGGACGGTCACCGACCCCTGGACCGCCCACGCGGCCTCACACACCGACACATCAGGAGCCCCCAACTGAACGCCGCGCCCGCCGACCAGATCCGACTTCTCGATGTCCAGACCCTCGACGCCCGGCTGCAGCAGCTCGCGCACAAGCGGAGGTCGCTGCCCGAGCACGCCGAGATCGAGTCGCTGAACAAGGACCTCACCCAGCTGCGCGACCTGCTCGTCGCCGCGCAGACCGAGGAGAGCGACTGCGCCCGCGAGCAGACCAAGGCCGAGCAGGATGTCGACCAGGTGCGTCAGCGCGCCGTCCGCGACCAGCAGCGCCTCGACTCGGGTGCCGTCACCTCCCCCAAGGACCTGGAGAACCTCCAGCGCGAGATCGTCTCCCTCGCCAAGCGCCAGGGCGACCTGGAGGACGTCGTCCTCGAGGTCATGGAGCGCCGCGAGTCCGCCCAGGAGCGGGTCGCCGAGCTGACCGAGCGCGACGCCTCCGTCCAGGCGAAGATCGACGACGCGACCGGGCGCCGTGACGCCGCCTTCGAGGAGTTCGACGGCGAGGCGGCCACGCTGACCAAGGAGCGCGAGGTCATCTCCGCCTCGGTGCCCGCCGATCTCCTCAAGCTCTACGACAAGCTGCGCCTTCAGCAGGGTGGCGTCGGCGCGGCCCGGCTCTACCAGCGCCGCTGCGAGGGCTGCCGCCTGGAGCTCAACATCACCGAGGTCAACGATGTGAAGGCGGCCTCCCCCGACACCGTGCTGCGCTGCGAGAACTGCCACCGCATCCTCGTGCGTACGTCCGAGTCCGGCCTGTAGGGAGTTCGGCTCGTGCGGGAGTTCATCGTCGAGGCGGACGGCGGTTCCCGGGGCAACCCGGGGCCCGCGGGCTACGGCTCCGTGGTCATCGACGCGGCCACCGGGGAGACGCTTGCGGAGCGCGCCGAGTACATCGGCGTCGCCACCAACAACGTCGCGGAGTACCGGGGCCTGGTCGCCGGTCTTGAGGCGGCCCGCGACCTCGACGCGACCGCACGGGTCCGGGTCCGGATGGACTCCAAGCTCGTCGTCGAGCAGATGTCCGGACGCTGGAAGATCAAGCACCCGGACATGAAGCCGCTGGCGGCGCGGGCGGCCCGGGTTCTGCCGCCCTCCCAGGTCACCTACGAGTGGATGCCGCGCGAGCGCAACAAGCACGCGGACCGGCTGGCCAACGAGGCGATGGACGCCGGCAAGCGCGGCGAGGCGTGGTCGCCGTCGGCGTCGACGGCGGAACTGGACGCGCGGGCGGCACGGTCCGCCGCCCCCGAGCCGACGGGCCCGCCCGGCGACGCTGCAGCGGGCGCGGCAAAGGCCCGAGCGGCCCTGAAAGAAACCCGCGGCGAAGCGCCCCGCAAGGGGCGCGGGGAACTGCGCGACCAGTCTGCGACGGGCGACAGCCGGCCGGCGGCCACGGGTGGCACCCCATCCCCCGGCGGCGAAGCCGCGATCCCGGAGGTGGGGGCCGTGCCCCGTGAGGGGCGCGGGGAACTGCGCGACCAGTCTGCGACGGGCGACAGCCGGCCGGCGGCCACGGGTGGCACCCCATCCCCCGGGGGCGAAGCAGGCAAGGCGGTTGCAGGCCCAGGACACGTCGGCCGAGCCGGGAAGGCGGGCGACGACCAGCGGGCCGCGAGAAACGTGGGCGCCACCCCGACCACCACGCCGGCCGCAGGCTGGAGCGCCGCCCCCGACATGGGCGCCCCCGCCACCTTCGTCCTGCTGCGGCACGGCGAGACCCCGCTGACCCCGCAGAAGCGGTTCTCGGGCAGCGGCGGCAGCGACCCGTCGCTGTCCGACGTGGGAAGGGAACAGGCCGAGCGCGTGGCCGCGGCGCTGGCGGCGCGCGGCACCATTCAGGCCATCGTGGCCTCCCCGCTGGCCCGGACCCGGCAGACCGCGGGAGTCGTCGCCGCCCGGCTCGGCCTCGACGTCGCCATCGAGGACGGCCTGCGCGAGACGGACTTCGGCGCCTGGGAGGGACTGACCTTCGGCGAGGTGCGCGAACGCCACCCGGACGACCTGAACGCCTGGCTCGCCTCGCCGGAGGCCGAACCGACCGGCGGCGGCGAGAGCTTCGCCGCGACCGCGCACCGCATGGCGGCCACCCGCGACAAGCTGATCGCCTCCTACGCGGGCCGCACGGTCCTGCTCGTCACACATGTCACCCCGATCAAGACCCTCGTACGACTGGCCCTCGGCGCCCCGCCGGAGTCCCTGTTCCGGATGGAACTGTCGGCGGCGTCCCTCTCGGCGGTGGCCTACTACGCGGACGGCAACGCGAGCGTCCGGCTGTTCAACGACACCTCGCATCTGCGCTGAGCGGGACGTCGGTCAGACCCGCCGGTCGGCGCGGTCGCGAAGGATCCCGGCGGTCTCCCGGTCCGCCGGGAGGAACGCCTCCAGATGGAGTTCGGCGAGCGTGACGTCCACCGCGGTCGCGAACGACGTGAGCGTGGTGAGCAGTCTCAACTCGCCCTCCGGGCACCGCAGTCGCAGCGGCACGGCGAACCCGAGATAGTCCGCGCCGGGCTCGCTCGCCGGAACGTACTCCGCCAACTCCTCCACCAGCGCGTCGAGATGCGGATCGGGGCTGCGCAGGGACCGGGCCCGCAGGTTCTCCACGATGTGCTGTCCCCAGGCGTCCAGGTTCACCACCCGTGACGCCATCCCGCGCGGATGCAGGGCCAGCCGCAGTACGTTCACCGGAGGCTCCAGCAGCTCGGGAGCGGCTCCCTCGGCAAGGACGTCGAACGCCGCGTTGGCCGCGACGAGTTCACCGCGCGGTCCCGCCACCACCGCCGGGTACGGCAGATGCCCTTCGAGGATGCTGTCCAGCGCCTCCCGTACGGGCTTCAGCGCGGCCGCGTCGAGCGCCGACTCGGTGAACGCGGGCGCGTAACCGGCCGCCAGGAGCAGCGCGTTGCGCTCCCGCAGGGTCAGCCCCAGCGACTCGGCGAGCCTGATCACGATCTCTCTGCCGGGCACCGAACGCCCGCGCTCGATGAAACTGACGTACCGCTGCGTCGTGCCCGCGCGGGAGGCGAGCTCCAGCTGGCTCACCCGGCGCGCGTGCCGCCAGCGCAGCAGCTCCCGGGCGAAGGGAGGGGGTTCGGTGGAGATGCCGGTCGTCATGCGGTCAGTTGTACGTCACGGGTACGGCACCGGCACGGGAGTACTCGTCATACCTTGCCGGGAATTGAGCGGGGCACCCGTTCCGAACAGCATGGACGCATCCACTCGGCAGCCCACTCAGGGAGCGGACATGCGCGCCTATCACCTCGAAACGCCCGGCACCGTCGACGGGATCGTGCCGCGCGAGTCGGCCCGGCCCGAACCGGGGCCCCGCCAGATCCTCGTCCGGGTCCGTGCCGTCTCCCTGAACAAGCGTGACCTGCTGATTCTGAAGGGGACCTATCCGCTGAAGGCCGTGCCGGACGTGATCCCGCTGAGCGACGGGGCGGGGGAGGTCGTCGCGGCGGGGGCCGAGGTGACCCGGTTCGCGGTGGGCGACCGGGTGGCGAGCACGTACTTCCCGAACTGGCTGGACGGCCGGATCACCCCCGACCGGTTCGACCAGCCCGGCGCCACCCTCGACGGCATGCTGACCGAGTACGCCTGCCTGGACCAGGAGGCCGCGGTGCGCGTTCCGGACCATCTGACCTGGGAGGAGGCGGCCTGCCTGCCCTGCGTCGGGGTGACCGCCTGGCAGTCCCTGACGGGCGGCGAGCCGCTCACCCCCGGCCAGACCGTACTCACCCTCGGCGCCGGCGCGCTGTCCCTCTTCGTCGTGCAGTTCGCCAAGATGCTGGGCGCCGAGGTCATCGCGACGACCTCCGGCGAGGCCAGGGCGGACCGCCTCAAGGCCCTCGGCGCGGACCACGTCGTCAACTACGCCGAGAACCCCGAATGGGGGCTCGCCGTCAGGGAGTTGACCGGCGGTCGCGGCGCCGACCTCGTCGTCGAGACCAACGGACCCGACACCATCGAGCAGTCGATGCGCGCAGCCGCGCTCTACGGCCAGATCGTGCTGCTGACCACCGGCTACCCGCGCAGGCACGTCATCGAGATCTCCAGCGCGGCATACGCGGCGAGTCTGGCCACGATCCGCCGGGTCTTCGTGGGCAGCCGAGCGCACTTCGAGTCCATGAACAGGGCGCTGGAGCTGCACGGGACGCGCCCGGTCGTGGACCGCGTCCTCGGTTTCGAGGAGGTGCGGGAGGCGTTCCGCCACTACGAGAGCGGCGTGGCCTTCGGCAAGGTGGTCATCCGCGTGAACTGAGCGAAGGTGGGCGGAGCGAGGGCGGGCGGAGCGAGGGCGGGCGGGCGGGCGGAGTGAGAGTGCGCTTCGGCTACCGGCGCAGCGCCGACGCCTCCCGTGCCAGGTTCTCCACCCGGCGCCAGTCCCGTGCGGCGATCGCGTCGGCCGGAAGCATCCAACTTCCGCCCACGCAGCCCACGTTGGGGAGTGCGAGGTAGTCCGGCGCGCATTCGGGGCCGATGCCCCCCGTCGGGCAGAACCGCGCCTGCGGGAGCGGCCCCGCCAGTGACTTCAGATACGCCGTGCCGCCCGCCGACTGCGCCGGGAAGAACTTCATCTCGCGCACTCCCCGCTCCAGCAGCGCCACCACCTCCGAGGTGGTGGACACTCCCGGCAGGAACGGCACCCCGGACGCCTTCATCGCGGCGAGCAGTACGTCCGTCCAGCCGGGGCTGACCAGGAAGCGGGCGCCCGCCGCCACCGACTCGGCCACGTGCTCCGGCGTCAGGACCGTGCCCGCGCCCACCACCGCGTCGGGCACCTCGGCCGCGATGGCCCGGATCGCGTCGAGCGCTGCCGGGGTACGCAGCGTCACCTCGATCGCGGGCAGCCCGCCGGCGACCAGCGCCCGCGCCAGCGGCACGGCGTCGGCGGCGTCCGCGACCACGACGACGGGGACAACGGGCGCGAGATCCAGGACGGAGGCATGCGGAGACGGGGGCGATGACGAAGTCATGCCCACATCCTGCCCGGGGTGTACAACATGCGCAAAGGTCGTTGCGCATGTTGCAACGTCACGGGTGGTTCAGTGGATCTCCTTCACCACGACGTCGAGCGCCCACGGCCTGCCCGCCGTGCCGGGGGCTTCCGCCTCCACCGTGTATCCGAGGTCCCGCAGCGCCTCCACCAGCTCCGCCGGGTTCCTCGGCGCAGCGCTCGCGGTCAGCAGGCTACGGACGATCTTGCCCTTGGTCGCCTTGTTGAAGTGGCTGACGACGGAACGCTTCTCGACCCCGTTCACCAGCTGCGCGTGCAGCACCCGCACGGTCGCCGTCCGTCCCGCGACCTCGCCCCTGGGCCGCCACGCAGCCGTGTACGCCGAGGACCGCAGGTCCAGCACGAGCCCGTCGCCCGCGGCCTCGGGGAGCGCGGCGGCCATCGGCGTACGCCAGTGCGCGCCCAGCGCTCCGAGACCCGGCAGCTTCACGCCCATCGAGCAGCGGTACGAGGGGATCCGGTCGGTCACCCGCACCGCGCCCCACAGCCCGGAGAAGACAAGCAGCGAACGGCCCGCGCGCCGCTTGGCGGGGGTGTCCAGCGAGGCCAGATCCAGGGCGTCGTACAGGACCCCCGTGTAGATCTCCCCGGCCGGGCGCGCACCCGCGGTCCGCAGTTCCGTGTTCTTCGCGATCTCGCCGCGCAGGCCCTCGCTCAGTCCGAGGACCTCGCGGGCCTTCTCCTCGTCGGCCACGCACAGCTCGACCAGCTCGTCGAGGACCGCCTGACGCGCCTCCGTGAGACCCGGCAGGGACAGCGACTCCGGCTTGAGCGCGGTTCCCCGGCCGGAGGGCGCCTTGCCTTCGGAGGGCGGCAGCAGCACGAGCACGGTTGGTTCTCCTCACGGTGGATATGGCCCGCGCCAGCCTACGGGGTACGACCGAGCCGCCTTAGCCGCCCGGTTCCGCCGCTCGGCTCGGCGTGCTCAACGGTCGACCCCGGCCTACGCTCGACCCATGCCTCGCCGTCACGTCCGCGTCACCGGTGCCCCGGAGGCCCCGCTGCGAGCCGCCCTCGGCGCGTTGCGGACCGAGCTCGGCGTGCCCGGGAGCTTCCCGGCCGAGGTCCTCGCGGAGGCCGGGCGGCCACCCCGCCTGCCCTCGGACGACGCGACGGACATCCCCCTCTTCACCATCGACCCGCCGACGTCCAACGACCTCGACCAGGCGATGCACCTGTCACGCCGCGAGAAGGGCGGCTACCGCGTCCAGTACGCCATCGCCGACGTCGCCGCCTTCGTGGCCCCCGGCGGAGCCCTGGACGCCGAGGCGCACCGGCGCGTGGCGACCCTCTACTTCCCGGACGGCAAGGTCCCCGTCCACCCGCCCCAGCTCTCGGAGGGCGCCGCGAGCCTCCTCCCGGACCAGACCTGCCCGGCCGTCCTGTGGACGATCGACCTCGACCCGGACGGCCGTACGGAGACGACCGGCGTCCGCCGCGCCCTGGTCCGCAGCCGCGCCAAGCTGGACTACGCGGGGGTGCAGCGGCAGATCGACGCGGGGACGGCGGAGGAACCGCTCGCCCTGCTCAAGGACATCGGCACCCTGCGCGAGGCGCTGGAGGTCGAGCGCGGCGGCATCTCGCTCAACGTGCCCGAGCAGGAGATCGTCGAGAAGGACGGGACGTACGAGCTCGACTACCGGGCCCCGCTGCCCGCCGACGGCTGGAACGCGCAGATCTCCCTGCTCACCGGGATGGCGGCGGCCGATCTGATGCTCGCGCACGGCACGGGAGTGCTGCGGACGCTGCCCGCCGCGCCCGACGGGGCGGTCGGACGGCTGCGCCGCACCGCGCGGGCCCTGCGCATCGACTGGCCGCACCACGTCTCCTACGCGCAGCTCATCCGCTCCCTCGACCCGCACCGGCCGCACCACGCGGCCTTCCTCCAGGAGTGCACGACGCTGCTGCGCGGCGCCGGGTACACCGTCTTCCGGGACGGGGCGCTCCCCGAGGTCACCGCGCACGCCGCCGTCGCCGCGCCCTACGCCCACTGCACGGCCCCGCTGCGCCGGCTCGTCGACCGTTACTCCTCGGAGATCTGCCTCGCGGCCGTCGCCGGCCGGCCGTCTCCCGAATGGGTCCTGGCGGCCCTCGACGCCCTGCCCAAGGAGATGGCGGAGGGCAGTCGGCGCGCGGGCACCGTCGAGCGCGAGTGCGTCGACATCGTCGAGGCCGCGCTGCTCAAGGACCGGGTCGGCGACCTCTTCGAGGCCTGGGTGGTGGACGTACAGGAGCACGAACCGACTGTCGGCACCGTGCAGTTGGAGTCGCCGGCGGTCTTCGCCCGGATCGCGGGCGGCACGACGGAGCTGCCCCTGGGCGAACGCCTGCGGGTCCGGCTCACCCAGGCGGACCCCGGGACGGCGAAGGTGCAGTTCGCACCCGCTTGATCCCCGTGGCGAACGCCGGCATGGAAACGGGGGACGCGCGTGTTGACGCTCGTAGAGCGCACGCGGTGAACACTGCGGCAACGGGGAGAGGCGGCCATGGCCGGACGGGGAGACACGACCGGGACCGTACGGGGAGAGGTGACCGGTCCCGAACGGCAAGGGCGGACGGTGTCCGTATCGCGTGGAGCGACCACGTCCGCGAAGAGATCCACGAACGAATCCGCGAACCAGGTATCCGCGAACCAGGTATCCGCGAACCAGGTATCCGCGAACCAGGTATCCGCGAACCAGGCCGTGCAGGGATCCACGAAGCTGTCCGCGAAAGAGGAGGCCCGTTGGACCCGGGCCACTCTCGGGCGGGACGGCCGGCCCCTGGATCTGCTGACCGCCCGCTTCGACCGGCACCGCTACGCCCCGCACGCCCACGACGAGTTCACCATCGGCGTCTGCGTCGGCGGCTCGGAGATCATCGACTACCGCGGCGGCCACATCCGGACCGGCCCGGGGTCCATCGTCGTGCTGGCCCCCGGCGAGATGCACACCGGCGGTCCCGCCGCCTGCGACGGCTACGCCTACCTGGCCCTGTACGCGGAGCCGTCCCTGCTCTCCGAGGGTGCCGTCGGCGGCCTCCCGCACTTCCGTGAACCCCTGCTCGACGACCCCGAACTCGCCGCCGCATTGCGTACCGCGCACACCGAACTGAGCGCCTGCCCAGACCCGTTGGAGGCGGAGTCCCGCTTCCCGTGGCTGCTCGCCGCGCTGGCCCGGCGCCACTCCACGGCCCGCCCGGACCGCGACGAGATACCGGGCGCCGCGTACATAGCCGACGCCGTGCGGGACCGCCTCGCCGACGAACTCCTGGACCCGCCCTCCCTCGCCTCCCTCGCCACGGACCTGGGCCTGTCCCGCTACCAGCTCCTGCGCGCCTTCCGTACGACGATGGGGATACCGCCGTACGCCTGGCTGGCCCAGCACCGGGTGAACCGGGCCCGCCGGCTCCTGGAGTCCGGACTGCGTCCCGCCGAGGTCGCCGGGCTTGTGGGCTTCGCGGACCAGGCGCATCTGACACGCTGGTTCCGCCGCGTGCTGGGGGTGACACCGGCGGCGTACCGCGCGAGCGTGTTCCCGTCGCCGTGAGGCAGACGGTCACGTCGCCGCCGTCGGCGCGCAACAGCGTTCAAGACGCGCCACCCGACGGTGACCGAGACTGCCGCCATGACTGCACGCGGCTGGTTTCTGTTCTCCCTGATGGGAGTGATCTGGGGCATCCCCTATCTGATGATCAAAGTGGCGGTGGACGAGGTGTCCCCGTCGGTGGTGGTGTTCACGCGATGTGCGGTCGGCGCGCTGCTGCTGCTCCCCTTCGCGATCCGTCAGGGCGGCCTGACCAGGACCGTACGGGCCCACTGGCGCCCGATGCTGGCCTTCGCGATCATCGAGATCATGGTCCCCTGGTGGACCCTGACGGACGCCGAACGCCATCTCTCCAGCTCCACCGCGGGCCTGCTGATCGCCGGGGTGCCGATCATCGGCGTGGCCGCGGCCCGCTTCTTCGGCGACACGGAACGGCTCGGCACGCGGCGGATCGTGGGCCTCGCGCTCGGCCTGACCGGCGTCGCGGTCCTCACGGCACCGCACCTGACCGGCGGCGACGCCCGCTCGCTCGTCGAGGTGCTGCTGACGGTCGTCGGCTACGCCACCGCGCCGGTCATCGTCGCCCGCCACCTCAAGGACGTGCCGTCGCTCCACCTCACCGCCCCCTGCCTGGCCCTGGCGGCGCTGGTCTACGCCCCGGCGGCGGCCGTCACCCGGCCGGACGCGATGCCTTCCGGACAGGTCCTGGCCGCCCTCGCGGGCCTGGGCGTCATCTGCACGGCCGTCGCCTTCGTGGCCTTCCTGGAACTGATCAAGGAGGCGGGCCCGGCCCGGGCGACGGTGATCACATACGTCAACCCGGCGGTCGCGGTCGCGGCGGGCGCCTTCTTCCTGAACGAACGCCTGACCCCCGGAATCCTCGCCGCCTTCGCCCTCATCCTGGCGGGCTCGGTCCTGGCCACGGCGACCGCCGGTCCGCGGCGCCCGGCCCGCCCGGTACCATGGTCGACACGGCAGACGAGCCGGGCGGACGGCCGCGTGGAGTCCCCTTAGGGGGCTTCCCGAGGAACGTCCGGGCTCCACAGGGCAGGGTGGTGGCTAACGGCCACCCGGGGTGACCCGCGGGACAGTGCCACAGAAAGTAAACCGCCGAGAACTCCGGTTCCCGGTAAGGGTGAAACGGTGGTGTAAGAGACCACCAGCGCCTGAG
Organism: Streptomyces sp. NPDC005784; assembly: GCF_042871525.1. Lineage (NCBI taxonomy): Bacteria > Bacillati > Actinomycetota > Actinomycetes > Kitasatosporales > Streptomycetaceae > Streptomyces > Streptomyces sp. NPDC005784. The sequence goes on along the minus strand of NZ_JBIAIQ010000021.1, from coordinate 95,571 downwards.
GCGACTCAGGCGGCTAGGTAAACCCCACCCGGAGCAAGGTCAAGAGGGGCCGCTTTCCCGGAAGAGAAGGCGGCTCTGCGCGGACGTTCGAGGGCTGCCCGCCCGAGTCCGCGGGTAGACCGCACGAGGCCGGCGGCAACGCCGGCCCTAGATGGATGGCCGTCTCCCCGGCCGCCGCGAGGCGACCGGGCGACAGAACCCGGCGTACAGCCCGGCTCGTCCTGTCGCACCCCTCCGGCCCTGGTCGGAGGGGGTATGCCCTCTTCCCTATGCCTCCGGGGTCGAATCGGGGTCGAATCAGGTGGGTTGGCCGTTCCACGGGTCCAACTCACCCTTCGCGCCACGATGGTTAGCCTCGTTGCGTCAATGAGTCTTGCACATCAGGGGCCGCTGGGGTCAAGTCCCCAAGCCCGGGTTCACCCGGCCGCGAGGGTCAGGTCTGCCAGCACTGCTACGCCGCCTGCTCGGTGTCGGCTGCCCCTCCGGACCGGGCTGATCCGGGCCGAAGAGACGGCTGAACGTCCTCACCTTCACGCCCTGCACGGCCACCGGCGGGTGCGCGTAGGTGTCCCACGTCTCGGAGAACTCGGCGTGCCGGGAGAGCGCCTGCACGGTCTTCGGATCATGCCTGTCGACCTTGTCCGCGCCCAGCCGGGATGTGTAGAAGTGTTTGAGGTCGTGAAACCGGGTGCCTTTTGGAAGCCCGGCCAATTCCACCGCCGTCCGCCACACGTCGTTGAAGTGGCTCCGGGTCAGCGAGCGGCCCTGTACGGTCGTGACGATCAGTCCCTCGTCCGGCGGCGGCACGTAGTCCCGCTGGCGGCGCTTTTGCTCTGCGGCCTTGGACACCGGCGCCGGCCCTCTGAAGTGCGTCAGATGGTAGGCGAGGCGCTGCATGAGGAAGTGGTCGACCGGCAGCGTGGCATAGCTCGCCTTGGTCTTCAGCTTCACCTTCTTGCCCTTTTGCCGCTGCTCCTCGACGTAGAGGAGATCCTGGTCCCAGCCCACGCGGCCTTCTGTGAGGCCGAAGGCTTCGCCCTCACGCAGGCCCGCGCACGCTGCGATCCACACCAGGACCTCGTACCGCGGCTGGACTTCCCGCATGGCGCGCGCTAGATCCGCTACCTGCTCGGGGGAGAGAGCGACCTCGACGCGGTCCTCGACCTCGGGCAGGTCGATCCGGGACACGATGTTTGCCGGGAGTGGGACATCCGCATCAACCATGTAGTTGACCAAGATGCGCCACGTCTTGAAGATCTGTACGACGTAGTAGGCCGACTCGATTCCCGGCTTGTCGATCAGATGATCCACAAGGCCCGTCGTGTCCCGTCGCTTGAGTGTCTTAGCTATCCGGTTGCCCATGAACGGGACGATGTGCGTACGCAGGTGACTCTCGTAGGTGCCCGTTGTGTTCTCGTTCTTATTCCTCTTCTTCCGTCCTACGATCAGTTGGTCCGCGAACACCGCGACCTTCTCGTTCCCGATGTCGGGATCGACCCAGGTGCCGTTGCGCATGTCCACCCGGACCTCGTCCAAGTGGTCGCGGGCCTCCTGCCAACTGTCGAATGCGGGACGCCGCGGCTTCCCGTTGGGGTCCGTGTAGCGGGCCTGCCACTGCTGGCCCCGGCCATGGTCGGAAGACGGGTAAAGCGGCTTCCTCCTAGTGCCGCACTTGCAGGGAACTTCGCCCTCTTTTGGGTATCTCTTGTGCCACCGATCAAACGGCGCATCGAACTCGGCCATGTGCCCCTTCCGCGGAAGAACTTCAACCTTTCTCGGCCTGTAGCACCTAGGAGTCCAGCGGTTTGGGCGAGTGAGCGAGCTCGCCCCTCTTGATGCGCTCGAACAGGTCGTTGACCTGCTTCTCGCTGTAGCGCACCCGGCTGCCATTCCTGTTTCCTTCCCGGTTATCTCCTGGACCGGGTCGGTAGTACGGGCCAAGAGGATAGGCGCGCAGAAGACCGCGATTGGTCCAACGGCGCCGCGTTGAGGGTGAAATACCAAGTCGGCGTTCCACCTCTCGGGGCATCATATAGCGATCGACGGAATCTGATGGAGTGGTTTCGGATGTCCTATTTGATTTGCTTATCGAGGCGCCCGAGTCTGAAATTTCGGGTGAACTCGAAGCCGAAACCCTCCTGCTCCTGAACCTGGCATCCGGCAAGATCCAGCCTCCTGTAGCCCGCGTCTCTACACCCGTGGCGGGTTGGGCTGGGCGCCGAGCTTCCACGCGAGCGCGCCAGAGCCATCCATCTACAGGTGTTTATGAACGGAAGCGACGGTAGCTCAACCTCTCCGGAAGTGACAGGCGTCAGATGGGCGCTATGGCAGTTTATAGGCCAGTATGTCGTAAACACCTGTAGAGAAAGGTGTGAGGTGCGGGCTTCGTGTGCCGCTCCCGGCGGGCATGAAGGGGCTGCTGACCTACTGATGCGAGGTCAGAAACGCGAGTCGGTCCCTGACGGCGGGGCCTCTTGCAGAGCCAACGCCCAAGTAGATGAAGAAGGACTCTTTGCAGCGCTGCGCGGCAAGTTCGGTGTCCCCCTGCTTCTCGGCGGCGCTGCTCAAGAATTCTATGGCAGCGGCTGGCCGGCGAGTTGCCCGGCGGCCTGGCGTGCGGCGTGTGCGACACACAGTTTGCGCACGGCTCCTTCGTGATTGCGTGCTACTGCGTCGTCGAGGCCGAGGAATGAGAGAGCTCTTTCCCGGTTATCGCACTCAGGGGAAAGGGTCATGGCCAAGAGGTTGCCGTACGCCCTGGCGAAGCAGTGAGTCGATTCGCTAAAGGAGGCCGGTGTCATGAGTCTCCCGGTGTAGTGGCGTGATAAATGGAGCTGACCGGGCGGCATCAGCCGTTGGCAGCATAGAGCCACTATGGGGAGAGGTTGCCAGCAATGCGGACTACGCGACAGCATGCAGATAGCGATGCCGCATCAAGAGTTGTGTCTAGGCCACGGCCTTCCAATGCCATGGCCGCGGACCTGAAAGCCCACGCATGCATGCGACTCGATACTTTGCTTGTTCCAGCATTGCGGGGTTGTCATCTGCTGTCTGCAATGCGAACGACGTAAGTCGAAGTTCTCGAATATTGCGAAGCGTGGGATAGCCAGACCAGCTCATGACGTCATTTCCGTAGGCTTCGCAGAATTTCGCGTACGCGGATTGAGAGATTTTTCCAAAGGTCTCCGCGGCAACGGCGGTCGATGTCAGATCCCACTCTGGGGGCCCCACCGCAGTGCGCTCAAAGTCCAACAGAAAGACACCGCTGGAGGTAACCGCCGTGTTGCCGCCCCAAGCGTCTCCATGAACTACGCACGGCCGTAGGCCTTGAGGCAGGTCCGTCCATGCTGCCTGGAGATTCTCTAGTCGTCGAAGGAGCCACGCTTGATCTTCTCGACTGACAGATTGGGCGGCCTTGATGCGGTCCGCGATCCGCACGAAGGGGGCTATCTCTCCGAGAGTGAAGGGTGGGGATGGCAGCTCATGCAGACGGCGTAGGAGTGGGGCAAGGTCCGACTCGTCTCCTGCACGGTGTGGTGGTAGTTCTTCCCAGAATGTCGCCGTGCGCCCGTCGACGGTTACGGGCTGGTCCATGTCCAGTGGCCGTACCGCTGGAACGCTGTTCTGTGCAAGCCACCGCGTGACCTGTACTTCACGGGCCGCAGCGGCGGATTGTCCCCTGCGGGCGATGCGCACGACGACTTGCCCCGGAAGACGCCATAGGTCGTTCTCGGCCAGGCGGATGGGCTCCGCACCGTTCGGACTGAGACCGACCGCCTGCACGATCTTCTCCAGAACATCGAACGACTCTTGGATGCGGGGAGACATCATGCCTGAACAGTAGTGCGGATGCGTTCGCGCAGATCAGCGACTCCGGCGTTACGGCTGCGTGAAGCCGCGATGCGTCGCAACTCTTGTACGTCATCAACGGCGCGTTGAGAGTGAAGGCGTCCAACCTCGTCGAGGGCGCGGTGGCCAACCGTCACAGCTTCCTGGGGATCGCCGGTGGCCATTCGGAGCGAAGCGAGCTTCGTCCCGGAGAGCGCACGGGACCGCACGTATCCGTCTCCGTGCTCCTTGATCGCGATCTCCAGACGCCCGGCTGCCGCAGTTGGAGAGTGGCCGGCGAGCAGCGTTAGGTCGAAGAGCGCGTGGCCTGTGTCGCCGTGATGCTGTGCGCGGTCGTAGTAGCTCATCCACGGGGCATCTTCGCCCTCCGTGGCGTGAGAGAAGATCTCGTCCGAACGGCCAATCGCTCGAACTGCTTCGTCGATGTCCCGCATTTTGGCGTGGGCACGGGCGCGAGCGTTATGCAACATCGCCTGCTCCTTCGGAGTCAGACGATCGGAGCGAACAAGGCCGTTCTCCGCGTGAGTCAATCCGTGGTCTGGTTCTCCGACCCAGATCGCCTGACGGGCCAGCCAGTTCATTGCCGACGCCCGGAGATGCCAATTTCCAGCCCGCTCAGCGCACTTGGCGCCCACGCTCAAGTAGAACCGCGCGTCATCATGCTCGTACGCATCAAAGGCGCTCGCTCCCATGACGATGGCGAGACGGCCGACCGCAGTAAACAGCTCGGGTTCCAGGCGGCCGGGGCACCGTACGTCAAGCAGAGACGTAGCCCAGCGGTACAGGCCGATCGACGCGCTGCGGACCAGACCTGCGCCTCCATACTGATTGTCCCACTGAGCGAGAAGGATCGACGCCGTCCACGCCTGCTCAATGTCGTCTTTACGGATGACCTTTGGTAGTGCGGCACTGCCAAGCGCTCCCGTTCCCATCGGGCTCAGCATGGCGGCGCCACCAGCGAGGAACGACCGACGTTCCACGTCACTCCCATCGACTTCAGCAGGTGTCCTTCCCTCTAGCGTGCCCAGTGCGTCTAGGTTCGAGGCCCGTACCAAAGGTTCGGACTGGAGCTTGTCCGCATCACGGCCCTGGCTGTCCGCATCCGCTTCGACGCGACGCCAGAGTCGTCGCAGCGCCCCCCTTGCATCAAGTGCGTCATCCAGCGAAGCCGCCAGGTCGGCGTTGCATGGCCGCTCTGCCTTCTCGATCCTCTGGATGGAGGACCCGCTGAGGTGCACCATTGTCCCGAGGGCGGTGGTTGAGAGGCCTCGCAGCTCACGCCAAGTTCGTAGTTCCACCCCGAACCAATGCGCCATGGACTGTGAGTCATCGAGAGGTCTGGGCTTCTGCGGCATGACGCTCCCCTCGACAGTCCGATGCGGACAGTTTGCCGTGCACGTCCACTGTCCGCATCAGCATCCCCAAAGCGGGGTTTAACTCCTCAGGAGAGCAGCGAACCGGCGTGATCAGGGTCATTCAATACTCCGCATGGTTCATCTCGGCCTGCCTGAAGCTAATTTGACGTTACGTCAGATTGCGTTGGAGGGTGGGCCCGTAGTGCGGGTCGCAACCTGAAGTCGCTGGGGGTGGGGCTGCCGCCCTGAACGCGCTTCCACCCCGGCAGCCGAAAAGTGCCGGGGTGGAAGCGTGTTCAAGGCGGAGTCGCTAGGAATCGATCTCCCCGTGCTTCACCGCGCTGATGAACGACATCCAGGCATCGCTCTCGAAGGTGTGGTGAGGACCGTCTGGGTCCTTCGAATCGCGCACCTTCACCCGCATGGCAGTAAGGAAGGCGGCCTCTACGCAGTCCGTCGACGGTTGGCCGCTGTAGCTGCTTTTGAACCAGTTGGGCTGTTCGATCACTTTTCTTCCTTGTTAGGCGCGCAGGTGCTTCTTGCGGGCCTCGGCGATCAGCTCCGCCGAGGACTCTATCGAGAGGGCTTCGGCGTGCAGGTAGTCGAACGCTGCCGAGTACAGTCGGCGCTCCTCGTCCTGTTCCAGGTACAGCGAACCTGAAGTGTTCTCTGCGTAGATGACGTCGAAGTCGGGGTCGGTGGCCCCGAGAATGATGAAGCCGGTCAGGGCCGCGGAATATGCGCCTCGGTCGAACGGCAGGACCTGCATTGTGGTGCCCGGCGCCGAGCTGCGTTCGAGAAGGTGATCGAGTTGCTCGGCCATGACGTCAGGTCCCCCGACACGGCGACGGAGGACGGATTCGTCGAGAAGGACGTGATACCGAGGGCAGCTCGGCTGATCGAGCAGCTGCTGCCGTCGCATGCGGGTATCTAGGAAGGATTCGACTTGCTCCGGGGGTAGTTCGTAACCCGGTGTGCCCTTGATTGACCGAGCGTAGCTACTGGTCTGCAAGAGTCCAGGGACGACGCTTGAAGCGAACTGGCGGAGACTGGCGGCCTCGTTCTCCAGTGCGATCAGCATGCCCAATGTGCTTGGCACGGAACCTGCGCCCGGCACCCACCAGCCGTTTGTGGCCTTGGATGTCTTGGCCAGTTCGACCAGGGCGGCACGTTCTTCGTCGGAAGTGCCGTAGACCCTGCAGAGCTGGTCGACTTGGTTCCAGCGAACGTTTCCCTTGCTGGTCTCGTATCGGCTCACTGTGGCCTTGGAGACGCCCGCGCGCTCGCCGGCCTCCTCGGCGCTGAGACCCTTGGATCTGCGCAGCTCCAGCAATCGGAACGCCAACTGGCGGCGGCGGGTCGTCGGGCCGGGACCTTGAGTCGACTCGACGGCTCCGCTGGAGCCGTGCGGCTCGTCGGTCATGCGGCCCCCTCAGGACATCGTGCTTCCAGTGTCAGGTTCAGTTCGTAGTAGCCACAAGGAAGTTACACGGCGGAACAGTCATGGCGTTACGGACCTGACAAATCGTGGATCGCTCATGCGGACACTTCCGCCATGAGCGTTACATGAGGAGCGGTACGCGCTCCATACTCCACCTCAGCCGTTCTGCCAGTAGTTCCTCGGGGACGGTGAGCGATCTCGATCCGAGTGCGTTACCCCCACCGCGAGGACAGCCACCATGATCCCTTCGTCTCAACTCCAACGTTCCGAGCCTCTTGCCTGTCGCGCGGGGACGGTCGGCGGGGTTGATGACCGGGTGACCGTGCGGGCGGTACCTACTGCTCGGCACCGGCCCGGACAGGTTCGACCCGCTATCGGTGAGCCGTTGAGAGGTGATGGAGCTGAGGGTGGCTTGATCGACTTCGGCTTCATCCCCCCTGCCGGGTTAGCGTTCGGAAGCGTCTCGCCAGTAGTCCTCCAGCATCTCGCTCGGCCAAGAGGGCTGCGAAACGGGGCCGCGAGGGAGCATCTCCTTGAACGCCGCTACCAGATCGACCACGAGTGTGCCGTCATCCGCATCGAGGTCGGTGACGTGCAGGTCGTGGCCTTCAACACGCAGCAGCCGTGGGAACGATGTAGCGAGTCGGGCCGGCCGTCGGTGGTTGTGGTGCACGAAGGTCCCCGTTGCCGGCCAGGCCGGATTGTCACGGGGGCTGCGAGCGTGGAGTGCAACGTCGTCGGGGGATCCGAAGTTGAAGAACCAGGTGACCTGGAGATGGGAGAATTCCTCGATCCCCTGCAGCGTCTCCACAGGGTAGTTCGGGTGCAACCGAATGATCGATTCCACACCGCCCTTGAAGTCGTCGAGCCGCCCAGTGTGGCCTCCCACCACAGTGGCGATCACAGGCACTTCGATGGACTGTGTGGACACGAGTTTCCCCTTCTCGATTTCGAGCAGGGCGGGACGCACGGCTGCACCGTGTTCGTCCTCGCCACCACGGCGCCGTCAGGCTACTCGTTCGAGTACGGCCTTGGCTCGCTCGTCGATCTCCGCTGCCGCGTTGATCCCGCGGTTTCGGAAGGGAGACAGCACCCTGCGCATGTTCACGACGGCCTCACGTGCTCTTCCCGACTGGACGCCTTCCATTGCGTCAAGAGCCTGTTCCCACGTGTGGCAGGCTGCCTCGACGTTGCCCTGTTTGGCCTGCACAGTGCCCATGTAGCCCAGGGTCACGGCGTGGGTCCGGCTGAACGTGACGGCCTTCCTTGTGAGCACGCTGTTGTGGAACTCGCGAAGCGCCCCTTCGAGGTCGCCGAGGGTCCACAGGGTGCGTGCAGTCTCGTGAGCCAGCGAGGCTCGTTGGAAGAACCACACCCGGTGGGGATCTTCGTCACCGGGCCGGGCGGCAGCGAGGTCGTCCTCGGCCCGGAGGAGGGCTGCAACCGCCTCACGCTTCTGCCCGTCGGTCGCGAGGCTGCGCGCCTGTACGACGCCGAGCAGCGCGCGCTCCCGAGGTGTTGCCAGGGTGTACCGCTTTCGGTCCACGGACGCTGCCGCAAGTCTCACCCCTGCGCGGGGATGTCCCAAATCGGTTGCCTGATGGGCCATGGCGCGCAGAATGTGACCTGCCAGCGGAGCTTCGTCGGCTTCGGCTGCGAGCTTCAGGGCCAGTGTGAAGTAGCGGCGCGCTGCTTCGTGTTGAGAAGCATCGAAGCTCATCCAGGCGGCCACGTACACAGCTTCGGAGGCGGCAGCGAGAAGGTCACGGTGTGTCTCCTCGCTCGTGAAGACCCCACCCACGTATGCAGCGACGTCATCGAGGATGTACTGCCGCAGGGCTGTGCGGCCGTCCATCCCGCCGTGCCGTTGGTCTCGCTTAGAGAAGAACTCGGTCATCTCTCGGACGGCGGCGACCTCGCCGGCACCGATCCGACGACTTGTTGCCGCTGGACGGGACCTGGCTCGCTCTGGGGCGTCGTCCCACCACTGCTGGGCGGGCAGCATCAGGCCACCCACCGAGTAGGCGGCCCCAGCCAACAGTTGGCGGCGTTCCAAGTCCACGTCGCTCCTCCCCAGATCCACCAGCGCGGTCAGCGTATCGACGCGCCATTCGGATGCCGGGGCGGCCTCGGGTGTCGATGCCGAGAGCCCAATTTCCGCCAGTGTGACCGGGCGCTGCAACCGCCGGGACAACGTCTCGCACAAGATACGGGGTGCCCTGCCGGCGGGGCGTGTTCCGGAGATCCACATCGCGATGTGCGAACGGCTCGTGCTGAACAGTTCGTCCGCACCAACCTCCGCAGCAACCCTGACCACCGCCGCAGCAACCTTGGGCTGCGACCAGCCGGTCTCCGCAATCACAGCGGCCAGTTGTTCGTTCCTGCGTGCCATCCTGCGTCCCCGTTCACAAGAGAACGATCTTTGACGGGTTTGACGGCATCGCGGACTGGCCGGGGATACCCACCCGTCGTCATTCACGGTTCGCTCAAGGTCAACGAAACCACCATCTGCCTTTGCCCGGGAGGAACTCCGGTGAAGACCAGCCACACGTCTGGTGCCGACGCCAGGACCTATCCCGGCGCCTCAATAACCGCTACCGCCGTCTCGGGGGCGGAAGAGGGCTGGGAGTCGCAGTCCGCCCAGGTACGAGCCGTCAGGAGCCGGGCATGAGTCAGCCACAGGTCCAGGACGACTACATCGACGCCCCCGAGCACCAGAAGAGTCTGACGCTGGCAGCAAATGACAGTGCCCCTCGGGTGGCTCGTTCCTTCACCCGCGATGCTCTCAGCGCCTGGGGGTTGGACGACCTCTTGGACGATGCCGTGCTGATCGTCAGTGAACTCACCACTAACGCCGAGCGCTATGGCCGAGTCTCCTCCGAGGCTGTGGAGAAGGATCGGTCCACAGAACAGGGCAAGCGCAACGAGGAGATCACGCTGACGCTCGTGGTCCAAGCCGATGTCGTGACGATCGAGGTGGAGGACAACTCGCCTCACGCCCCAGTTGAGCGGGCTCCCGATCAAGACGCGATCAGTGGACGCGGCCTGCATCTCGTGTCGGCAATGGCCGAGAGCTGGACCAGTTGCCCCACCGAGGACGGAACCGGCAAGCGGGTGTTCGCCTTCATCAAGCGCCCGGATCCGACCCCCACTTCCTGAACCTCGTCATCCCCTTGTCCTCTTTGGAGACCTTCGTCATGCCTCCTCAACCATGTCCCTTTGCTTCGTCCTCCGTGACGGGGAGCAAAGCCGACTCCGGCTCCGAAGCACCGCCTGGCCTCCTCCTCGACTTGGACGGTGTCCTCGTCGACACGCGTCCAGTGATGGAGAGAGCGTGGCACGCAGTCCAGGAGGCCCATGGCCTCGGTGTGCCTTTCGCGGCGTACCAGGAGCACCTCGGCCGTCCCTTCGACGACATCATGGGACGTCTCGGTCTGGCCAACGCCGTGGAGATTCACCGGACATACACGGAGGCGTCTACGGCTGCGGCCCACCTGGCCCGGGCGTTCGATGGCATCACGGACGTGCTTCTCGCGGTCGCTGCCGCCGGCTGGTCGCTCGGGGTCGTCACGTCCAAGCCGTTGCTCCGGGCAACCCCGCTTCTCGCGGAGCTGGGATGCCCGTTCGCCACGGTTCGCGGGCCCGGCGGGCAGGGGCGGGGTAAGCCGGCGCCGGACCCGATCCTGCTCGCCTTGATCGACCTTGGCACTGATCCGGCCGATGCAACGTACGTGGGCGACATGGCGGTCGACCAAGAGGCTGCCCGCCGGGCCGGCGTCCCCTACATCCATGCAGGTTGGGGATACGGCCGTCCGAATGGTCCGTCCCCCGTGGTCGCCGAATCGCCCAGGGAGCTGTTACACCTCCTCGGCGTCATCACCCCTCCGGCCTCATTCATTGAAGGGGGCCTGCTGTGAAGGCAGTTGGGTACAGCGCGCTCGGCCTGGTCCGAACGGGTGCCGCTGGGCAGCCGTTGTGGGCTTTGGTGGGAGAGGGCGCTCTCGCCAACATGCGGGCGGAGCAGATCACCACACGGGGCCTGGAGGCTCTGCCGCTTGACTCGGTCGAGGCGGACGAGCACGTCGACCGGATCATGGGTGCCCTTGAGACGTACAGCGCGCACCTCGTGGCAACACCGGGCGGCGCGGGATGGCTCTATGTGCAGCATGTGCCGGTCCGGCGTCTGGTGGCGCAGCTGGTGCGCAAGCTGATGGCGCTCAGTACCTGGGAGCCGTTCGCGAAGGCCCCTGGCCCGATGACGCTCGCGCCGTATGAGGGGCTCGTCGGCGTGCGGTCGAGTAGTTCGCGGGAGTACCGGTCTTACACCGTCAGCTGGTCCGGTGTGGCCTTCGTACTGGGCGCGGCAGCCCCGCACAACCGGCTGCGATCCGCAGCATTGCGCGCTCTTCCCGCTCCTCATGTGGCCGCTGCGGCCCCGTCTGCTTCCGGGGACTTGAGCGGTGAAGTGGTAGCGCTGTCATGGTCGTCGCGTCACGCGGCGACGCTGCTCCCCGTGCTCGACGTACTCGCGCGTGACGGGCAGAGGAGCCTGCTGATCGACCTCGCCACCGATGCGGCGGAGCGGTGTGCGGCTCCAGATTCCGAGGAATTGGGGGTGTGCTCGCCGTCCGCTGGTCTCTTCGGGCTCCGGGGTGTTGTGGAAGGACTCCGGCCGCAGGAGGACGGTGCCGTCGTTCGGGTGAAGGAGCACACCGTCCTGCTGGGCCGGCTGGTCCGGCTCCTTTCAGTGCTGCTGGAGACGAGCGGGGGATGCACCCAGCCGTCGTGGCGATCCGTCGTGGAAGCGGAAGCCTGGCTGGACGACGTCCTTACCGCGGCCCGGCCGCACACCATGCTGCTCAGCAACGACACCAGCCCGCTGGGAGCACTCGCCGTGCACGCCGCCGAGCGCCACGGCATCAACACGGTGCACGTTCAGCACGGCGCGTGGACAGCCGAGTCGGTCGCGTGGCCTGCCCTCCACAGCCGTCACATCGTCGTCATGGGCGAGCGCGACGCCGCCCTCGCGAACGCCTGGGCACGGCATTCCGACGCCGAGGTCCACGTCCTGGGCCAGCCTCGCTTCGACGGCTTGGCTCATCTCGATCGTGAGGCCCAACGGCACTATCTGGCACAGCTGATGGCCGCCGCCACGGGGAGTGAGCCCGCCCGGATCGCGGTGTGGGCCTGCCAGCCTTTCGGCCCTGACCGACTCCGCGCCCAGGCAAACCTGCTCATGGACGGGCTGCGTGGAGCCGACGGTGACTGGGGACTCGTCATCGCCCCTCACCCCGCGCAGAGCGCCGGCGCGTTCTCCAGCCTGACCCGACAGAACGACGGACCGCTCGTGGCCGTGGCCGACCCGCGCGTCGGGGCACGGGGGTGCTTTGCCGGTGCCGATGCTCTGGCGAGTGCGTACTCGACCTGCGGTATCGAGGCGGCCCTCCTGAACGTGCCCGTCCTCGAAATCGGCCCGGCAGGCGCGCGCACGCTCGGGCTGGCCGACCACGGTCTCGCCTCGCGCTGCACCAGTGCCGACGAAGTCGCCGACACTCTCTCCGCGCTGGCCCGTCCCGACCAGCCCGTCGTCCAGAAGATCCCGGATGCGGTGTGCCGGTGGCGCGGTAGCAGCGCTGTCGACATCGCGCACCTCATCCTCAGCCGTGCCGACGGCTCTGCCGCATACCCCGACCCCGTCCACCACGATGCCCCCGGCGCTGATCGCGCACAGGCGCGGGGCGAAGGAGTCCGTGCCCGATGACCCATCTGATCGGCGACAGCGTTGCCGAACTTTTCGCCGGGGCCGTCACGCTGGCGAAGGCCGGCGAGAAGGTCGCGCCCCGCGGTATGGCGACCCGTGAGGTCCTCGACGTACACATGCGGTTGACCCAGCCCCGGGCCCGCCTGCTGTGCGCGCCGCCGTCGAGGATCCTGAATCCAGCGTTCGCGGTAGCCGAGACCGTCTGGCACCTCTCCGGCTCGGACGCCGACTGGATCTTTGACTACAACGCCCTGTTGAGGCAGTACGCCGATGACGGCGTTCTGCGGGGCGCGTACGGGCCACGGATGCGGAACTGGGCGGGGAAGGTTGACCAGCTGCGCCGCGTCGTCGAAATCCTCACGGAGGACGCCGACTCCCGCAGGGCTCTGATACAGCTGTACGACCCGGCCCTGGACGCCGCCGGGCACAAGGACGTGCCCTGCACGCTCGGCTTCGCCTTCCACCTTCGCGCCGGCCGCCTCCACATGACGACCACCATGCGCGGCCAGGACGTGTGGATCGGCATGCCGTACGACCTGTTCTTCTACACGGTCCTGCACGAGCTGGTCGCCGGGTGGCTCGGCGCCGAACTCGGCGACTTCCACCACCACGTGGGGTCCCTGCACATCTACGAGCACCATCTCGACCAAGCCGAGCAACTCACCTCGCTCACCGCGAGCGAGATCATGCCCGACCTCCGTACCCCGTGGGACGGCTTCGACGAGCTGCTCCGGCACGTCCAGGCCGGGGAGCTGACCGGACATCCGGGCTGGGACGCGATGACCGAGACGATGCACAGCTACCGGCTATGGAAGGACAACCTGCGCGATCCGGCGTGGCAACAGGCCCACCGGATCAACGGTCCACTCGGCCCGGCGCTGGCGTCCTGGTACAGCGAGCTGAACCGCCGTGCTGCATCCGCGTCCGCCCGCGCTGTGGCAGGGATCAGGTGACGATCGCCATGGACCACATTCCGTCCGTCATTCTCGGCCTGTGCTCCTACACCCATGACTCGGCCGCCGCGCTGCTGGTCGACGGGGACCTGGTCGGATTCGTCGAGGAAGAGCGGCTGTCCGAGGACAAGCACACCAAGGCATATCCACGCCATGCCGTTGCATGGCTGCTGAAGGAGGCCGGGATCAACGCCGGCGATGTGGACGCCGTCGCCTACAACTTCCAGCCCGCCCGCTACCTCGCAGAGGCCCCGGCTGCACTGCGCCTGGGCCTGTCGGCGACGACACGCGAGCGGGCGCTACCCAGGGCCCACGGCTTCGCCAAGGTGGCACTGCGCACCCAGCACCGCGTCCGCACCCTCGGCCGGCTGTTCCCCTCCGCCCGCGTCACATCGGTTCAGCACCACCGGGCCCATCAGATGGCCGCCTTCGCCGCGTCGGGGTGGACCGAATCTGCGGTGCTCGTCGTCGACAGTCTCGGCGAACGGCAGACCATCACCATCGGCCACGGTCACGAAGCGCTGCGACCGCGCACCCGCATCGTCGAGGCACTCCGCGACCCGGCGTCTTTGGGCTACGTGTACGGCGCGGTCACCGAACACCTGGGGTGGCGCCGCGGGGATGAGGAGGGCACCGTGATGGCCCTCGCCGCTCTCGGTGACCCCAAGCGGTTCCGGCACCTGTTCGCGCGCGCCGTCCGCACCACGGCGGCCGGCTTCTTCGTCGACCCGGCCTACTTCCCCCCGCGCACGCTGTCCTCCGGGTACTCCCGGACCTCCCGTCGCTTCATTACCGAGACGTGCCCCGCGCGCCACCCGGACGAGCCGCTCGTGGACGTCCACCAGGACCTGGCGGCGGCGCTCCAGGAACGCACCGAGCAGGTCATGCTGCACCTGGCCCGGCGGGCCAGGATGATCACCGGTTCGCGCCGCCTGTGCGTCGGCGGCGGAGTCGCCACGAACTGCGTGAGCATCGGGCGCATCATCGAGGCCAGCATCTTCGACGAGGTCTTCGTGCCCCCCGCCCCGGGTGATGCCGGCACCGCGCTCGGCGCCGCGGTCGCCCTGCACATGGACGGGGGAAACCGACGCCCCGTGTCGGGCATCGCCCGCGCCTGCTACCTCGGTCCGTCCTTCCACGACCTTGCCCTCGACCTCACCCCGTGGCCCGGGCTGCAGCAGAAAATGCTGGGCATCGAGACCGCCGAGTTCCTCGCCGACCAGCTCGCCCACGGTGTGATCGTCGGCCTGTTCCAGGGCCGGGTGGAAGCCGGACCCCGCGCCCTGGGGAACCGCTCGATCCTTGCCTCTCCTCTCCAGCCTGGGGTGGTGAAGCGGCTGAACGCCACCGTGAAATACCGCGAGCATTTCCGGCCCTTCGCTCCCATGGTCCTGGCCGAGCGCGCCCGGGAGTTCTTCACGCTCGGCCAGGAGGCGCCCTACATGTCCATGGCCTCCGGCGTGACTCAGACCGCACGCGAGCGGGTGCCGGCCATCATCCACGCCAACGGCACCTCCCGCCTGCAGACCGTCACCGCCGCACAGAACCCGTTCATGCACGCGGTCCTGACCGCCTTCGCCCGCCGCACCGGCGTCCCGGTCCTGATCAACACCTCGCTCAACGTCAAGGGCAAGCCCATCTGCGGGACGCCGGCCATGGCCCTGGACTGCCTGGCCGACTCCGGCCTGGACGCTCTGCTGTTGGAAGACCGGTGGATCACCAAATGAAGATCGGATACAGCTTCTGGGGATTCCTCGGCAACGGCATCACCAACACCCCGGACGGGGGCCGCAGCCACCGCCGCCCCTTCATCGACGCCCTCCTCGCCCGCGGGCACGAGATCGTCTTCCTCCAGGCCAACCGCGACCTGTCGGAAGCCGACGACGGCCTCGGCGGCACCTACGCCTTCGACAACGGCATCCCGAAGATCGACGCGCTGTTTCTCGAATGGCGCTGGGCGATCAACGGACGCAACACGACCCCGTGCGGCACCGAGGACCACGCCTGTGACCTGCACCGCCAGGCCGAACTCATCACCCGCTACACCGCGCGGCGCGGAACGCCGACCGTGATCTGGGACAAGGACCGCACGCTGCGGCCCGAGAGCATCTGGCGCGGCACCCTGCAGACCGCTGTGTGCGAAGCGGCCCTCGAACCCTCACCGGGCGCCCACCGCCTGCTCTTCCCCGTCGACGACCGGCTCCTGGCCCAAGCCGACCCCGTCGCACTTACCGCGCAGCCGCGTGACCTGGTGCTCGGCTATGTCGGCAACCAGTACGACCGCGACGCGCACTTCGACCGCTACTTCGCCCCGGCCGCCGCGCATGTGGCGCACGTCGTCGGCGGCAAGTGGCCCCAGACCGACCGCTGGCCGCATGTCCGCTTCCTCGGAAGGATCCCGTTCCAGGAGGTCCACGGACTGTACGGCAGGTCCCTGGCCACCGTTCTCATGCTGCCCGAGCGGTATGCCGCGGTCGGGCAGATGACCCAGCGGATCTTCGAGGCGGTGCTCGCCGGCTGCCTGCCGCTGGCGCCGGCCGACATCCGTCACGTCGAGGAGTTCGTGCCCGCCGAGCTGATTGTGACCTCCGGCCAAGAGGTGATCGAACGGCTCGCCCATCTCCGGAAGATCGCCGGGAGTCAGCAGCACACGGACCTGATACGAGCCTGTCTGGACCGCCTGGACCTGTTCCGCCTGAGCCGGCAGGTCGATGCGCTGGAGAGCGTGCTGGCCACGATCGCCCGTGGCGCGGACGAGCGAGGAGCAGCCTGATGCGAAAGATCTCCCAGGCCGCTATGCCTGGATCATCCGTATGTGTCCCGGCGGCCGGTCCGCTCGGGCACGGAAGCGACTCTAAGCTGGAGCACCATGATGAAGGTTGCCATTGTCGGCTGCGGAGGCAGCGGCAAGTCGTACCTGGCCCGCGAGCTGGGGAAGATCCTCAACGCCCCTGTGACGCATCTGGACGCCGCGTTCTACGACGACGACTGGAACGCGTTGCCGATGGACAAGTTCGCCGAGCTGCAGCGGGAGCTCGTTGCCGAGCCGCGGTGGGTGATCGACGGCAACTACAACTCGACGCTCCAGATCCGGCTGGAGTCCTGCGACACCGTAGTCCTCATGGACGTGTCCACGATCTCCGCGCTGTACGGGATCTTCTCCCGGCAGCTGCGGCACGGGGCCGGGCACAAGGGCAACGGGGTGCACAACCGGATCCACTGGGGCGTGATCAAGTACGTGGCGACGTACCGCCGCAGGATGCGCCCCCGCGTCATGGCCAAGATCGACGAGTTCGCCTCCAGCCGATCCGACGTCGTGCTGCTGGCCACCCGGCGACAGACGCGCCGCTGGCTGCAACAGGTGGCCGCCCAGCACAGCTGAGCCATCCGCGCCCGCGAGGGGAGGGCGCGGCATGACCGAGGTCAATCCCTTCCTCGACCCCGTGCTGCAGGCGGACCTCTACGGTGATCCGTCTCGCCTAGCCGGCCGGTCCAACGCCCTGATGCGGGCCAAGACCGCAGGCCGGCCCGTTCCGGACACGATTGTCCAGCTGGTGCGGGCGCACCACGCGCGAGCGGACCGTCTCGGTGTCGTCCTGGACATCGGCTGCGGGCGCGGTACGAGCAGCAAGGTTCTCGCCGAACTGCTGCACCCGGAGCGGGTCGTCGGGTTCGACGCGGCCCCGGCCCTGATCGACCAGGCCCGCGAGCGAACCCGCCATCTGCCGGGCGTGCAGGTGAGCTTCCTCCAAGGAGACTTTCACCAGCTCCCCCTGCCAACCACCTCGTGCGACCTAGCGGTGGCCGCGTTCTGTCTGTACCACTCGCCGCGCCCGCAGACGGTCATCGCAGAGATCAACCGCGTCCTCGCCCCCGGAGGGCTGGCCGTGCTGGTCACCAAGAGCCTCGACAGCTACCGAGAGCTGGACCAGCTGGTCGCCGCAGCGGGCCTCGACCTTCGCGCCGAGCAGCACGAGAGCCTGTACGCCTCGGCGCACAGCGGCAACCTCGCCGCGCTGGCCGCGACATCGCTCGACGTGGTGACCGTCGAGAACGAGGAGCACGTCTTCACCTTCGACGGCCACGACCACCTCGCCGAGTACCTGGCCACCAACCCGAAGTACGACCTCGCCCCCGGGCTGTACGGCCATCCGGGAGCCCTGGCCGCCGTGCTCCACGAGTTCGTGCCGGACCGGCCGCTGACCGCCCGGTCCGTCATCACGTTCGTCGTGGCCCGGCCCCCGGAGGGCCGATCATGACGAGCGCCCACTTCACCAAGTTCTACGAGACGCCCGATCAGGTCTCCGCAGCGGTCCGTCACCACTGGTGGCTCACCGAACACGCGCACCCCATGCGGCTGCCGGCGTTCGTGGTGATCGGGCATGCCAGCCTGACGTACCAGCGGATCGAAGGACGCCCGGTCCAGCCCCACGACCTGACCGCGCTGGCCACGCTGCTGGGCCATGCCCACGGCTGCGCCTGGGCCAGCGACCTGCAGGCCGCCGACCTGGCCACACCGCACCGCTTTGAGGACGGCACCACTTTCGCCGACTACCTCAGCCCTCGCAGGGCCGCGCTCCAACACCGCCTGGAACAGGGCTACTTACCCAACAAGGCCGCCCTGCACGCGGTGTTGGCGTTGCTGGAGAAGACGGCGGAGGGGCCCGCCTCCTTCTACAAGGACAGCAACCCCCGCAACTTCCTCATCACTCCTGCCGGGGCCGTCGTCACCGTCGACACCGACGACCTCACGCTCGCGCCGATGGCGTACGACCTCGCGAAGCTGATCGCGACGCTACTGCTGACGTACGGACCGCTCCCCGATGACGCCACCGGTACCGCACTGAGCGCTTACAACGAGGCCGCCGGGCAACACGACATCCGCCTCGGTGCCACGGACCGCCCTCGCCTCGACGACTTCCTCGCCCTGCACGCCGTCCTGACCGCCCCCTACGTCGGGCGCAACGGCTACAGCTACGGCTGGCCCCCCACCTACCCCAGACTCCGAGGTTGAGCATGATCACCAGCGAACTCGTCTTCGTCCGCCACGGCGAGGCACAGTGCAACGCCGACGGACTGGTCGGCGGGCCTCGGACCTGCACCGGACTGACCAACCGCGGCTACGCCCAGGTGGAACAGGTCACCCGGCGGCTCGCCGACGAACACCGCCACCAGCCGTTCGACGCGCTGTACGCCGGACCGCGCCTGCGCCTGCTCCAGACCGGCGAGATCATCAGCCAGGCCCTCCGGATCCCGCTCACCACGGACGTACGGCTCGACGGCCCGGTCCACGGCGACGCCGACGGCAAACCCTGGGCCGAGGTGAAGACCGCCGCCGACGGCGGGCCTCACGCACACCCGGACACTCCCTGGGCCCTGGGCTCCGACACCTGGAGCGGATACCTGGAACGGGCCGGCGCGCACCTGGCACAGCTCATCGCCGAACACGAGGGTGACCGCGTTCTGTTCGCCGCGCACGGCGAGACCGTGATCGCCGCCCACACCCTGCTCCTGGGCCTTCCGCCCGGCTCCCCGGCGGGCTTCACCATCACCCACGCGTCCGTCACCAGATGGCAGCACCACCGCAACCGGCTCGACCAGACCCGGTGGATCCTCGACCGGCACAACGACACCTCGCACCAGGCCCTCCCGATACAGGAGGCCACCTCGTGATCACGTCCCCCGTCGATCCGCGCCTGGACCTGGCCCGCGACCGGATCGGAGCCGTCCGCGTCATACCGGACCCGTCCCTTCCTCCCCGCCTGCTCCAGCTGGCCGACAGCCAGGGACGCAGATACTTCGCCAAGCAGCACGGCGGCAGGGCCCGGTACGTCCAGGAGGTCCACGCGTACCGCACCTGGGCGCCGCACCTCAACGGGCACGTGCCCGACCTGGTCGGCTGTCACGACAGCACGCACACGCTGCTGGTGACCGCGCTGTCCGGCACGCCTGCCGACACCGTCGCCCCGGGATCGCCCGAGGAGGAACTGGTCCACCACGAGGCAGGCCGCATCCTGCGACTGCTCCACCAGGCCACCCTCATCCCGCGCTCCGGAGCCGTCGGCCCTGACCTAGCAGACCGCCTCGCCCGCTGGATCCAGCGGGCGGATGAGGCCGGCCTCATTTCCGCCGACGAACGCGTCCTGCTGGCCATCCACCAAAACGTCCTGGCGGGCACGCTCATGGACAGCGCGGCCTGCCACCTCGACTACCAGCCGCGGAACTGGAACATCGGCGAGTCCTTCAGCGTGTACGACCTGGAACACATGCGGCGCGATGCCCGCATCCGGGACTTCGCCCGCCTCGAATTCCGCCGCTGGCAGGCGGCTCCCCGCTTGAGGGACGCCTTCTACTCCGGATACGGCCGCCGCCCCACCGACACCGAGCAACGCCTCCTCGAATCCTTCGGTGCCATCGAGGCGGTCACCGCCCTCGTCCGCGGAAACGAGCAGGAGGACCTCGCCCTCACCACCCACGGCCGCACCGTCCTGAACCGGCTGAGCTGAAACGCCGACCCCACCGCTACTGGAGACGCACCGTGACACAGCAGCTGAGCCCCCAGCACCCCCCGCTTCCCCGCCGCGCCGTCGTGACCGGCGCTGCCGGCTTCATCGGGTCCCACCTCGCGCACGCCCTCGTCCAGGCCGGGACCACGGTCATCGGCGTCGACCGCCGTGACCCGGCCACCGACCAAGCCGCCGCGGCCAACCTCGCCCCCCTGCGGTCGCTGCCCGGCTACATGAACGTTACGGCCGACCTGATCGGCTGTGCGATTGATCCCCTTCTCGTCGATGCGGACGCCGTCTTCCACCTCGCCGCCATCCCCGGCGTCCGCCCCTCCTGGGGAGCGCAGTTCGGCGACTACGTCGCCTCCAACATCGTGGCCACCAAGCGCCTGCTGGACGCCGCAGCCCGTCTGCACGTTCCCCGCCTGGTCGTCGCCTCCTCTTCCAGCGTCTACGGCACCACCGACGGCGGCCCCAGCGTCGAGACCGACCACCCGCGGCCCGCATCGCCGTACGCCGTCACCAAGCTCGCCGAGGAACAGCTCTGCCTCGCCCACGCCACGCAGCCCCACTGCCCCACCACCGTCGTCGCACTGCGCTACTTCACCGTCTACGGCCCCCGCCAGCGCACCGACATGTTCACCCACCGTGCGCTGCTGGCCGCCCTGACCGGCCAGCCCCTGAGTCTGTACGGCGACGGTCACCAGCGCCGGGACTTCACCTACATCGACGACGCGGTCGCCGCCACGATCGCGGCGGCCACCACGCCCGACGCACACGGGGTGATCAACGTGGGGGGAGGGGCGAACGCCTCCCTTCTCGAAGTGATCCACATTGCCAACAGCCTCGTCGGCCGCGACATCGAGGTGCTCCAGGACAGCCCCCGCCATGGCGACGTCCTCACCACCCGCGCCGACCCCGGTCGCGCCCACGCGGTCCTGGGCTGGCAGCCGCACGTCGACCTCCACAGCGGCATGCGTGCCCACATGCAGACCCTCGCCGCCGCGCTCACCGTGCACGGCCAGGCCGCCTAACCAGCAGGAAGTCAGGAGGAGCCGCTGTGGAGAGCCCCGAGCGAGCACGACTCGACACCTTCTTCCGGCGCGTCACCGAGCAATTCCCCGCCGCCGGCCCGATCACTTCACTGATCATCACGCACCTGCTCTCCGAGCGTCCGGCGTTCCTGCGTGCGATGGCTGCGGCCTCGACCGTCGGTGCCGTCCTGCCCAAGCCCAAGTCCGTCGACCACCAGACACTGGATGTGGTCCGGGATCTCTATCCCGTCCACGACCTCAGCAGGGAACTGTTCGCCGACTCCACCCGTGCACTGGAGTACATAGAGGAAACCGCGGGGGGACAGGACGTCGTCCTTGCGGACATCGGCGGCTACTTCGCTCCCAGTCTCCACACGGTGGCGGAGAAGTTCTCCGGCCGTGTCCTGGGCGTCGTGGAAGACACAGAGAACGGACACCAGCGATACGCCGCGCTCGATCATGTCCCCTGCCCCGTCATCTCGGTAGCCCGCTCACCCCTCAAGGACTGCGAAGACCACCTCGTAGGCCGGTCCATCGTCTTCTCCACCGACGCTCTGGTCCGCGCCCGCGGTGACATCCTGACCAGCCGCAACGCCTGCGTCCTCGGCTTCGGCAAAGTCGGCCGCTCCATCGCGCAGACCCTCCGCGCACACGACCTGCGGGTCACGGTCTACGACAAGGACCCCATCCGGCGGGTGCAGGCGCACTCCTACGGCTTCCGTACGACCACGACCACCACCGATGCAGTCAGGGACGCCGAACTGGTCCTGTGCGCCACCGGGAACCTCGCCCTGCGCCAGCACGACTTCAACGCCCTGCGCAACGGCGCCTACCTCGCGTCAGTGACCTCGTCGGAAGACGAGCTGGAGCTTGCGCCCCTCCACGAGCTCTACCAGCGCGTCAAGGTTGGGGAACAGCTGACGCGCTACGAGATGACCGGGCACTACTTCTACGTGCTCGCCGACGGAGGCGCCGTCAACTTCGTCCATGGAGCGGCCGTTGGTACCTACATCCACCTCGTCCAGGCCGAGATACTCGCCGCCACCGCCGCCCTCAGCCACGGCCACTTCCAGCCCGGCCTGCACACCATGCCCACCACCGACCGCCAAACCATCGCCAGGATCTGGCTCGACCACTTCGACAGGTGAACCACATGCCGCCGTCCCCCCACCACATCCGCGCCACCGCCGAGGCGTACCTCAACCGCCATCCGGGCGAACGGCAGCTCCTCGACCCGCTGTTCGCCGCTCTGGCCGGCACACCGGACCCCGCGCACCGCAAGACCTTCCCCGCTCACGTCACCTGCAGTGCGATCGTTCTCGACGCCACCGACCGTGTGCTCCACATCCATCACAACGCGACCGGCAAGTCCCTCGCACCCGGCGGGCACCCCGAACCGGACGATCAGGACCTCGTCCATGCCGCCGTCCGCGAACTCTCCGAGGAAGCCGGCATCCCCCATGACGCGGTCACCCCGCTCCCCGGGTTCGAGACGGTTCCCCTGGACATCGACGTGCACGACATCGACGCCAACCCCGCCAAAGGGGAGCCGGCGCACCAGCACATCGACTTCCGCTTCGTCTTCCGGCTCACGGCGCAGCGCCCGGTGACGCTCCAGACCGAGGAAGTCAGCGGCTACCACTGGCGGCCGTTTGGGGAGACCGCTTCTCCGACCGTCCGCGCCAAGCTGGCGCTCCTTCCACGTCCTACACGTCCCTGAAACGCCGACCGCCCGGGGGTATGCCATGTCTGCCGCCTCACCAGCACAACCGCGTACCGCACGCCGCCATGTCGCGGTCATCCCTTGTCGGTGGGGTGCCTCGCGCTTCCCCGGCAAGCCCTTGGCCATGCTCGGGGACAAGCCTCTGCTGTGGCACGTGCACCAGCGCTGCCTGGAGGCCACGCGTCTCGACGGTGTGCTGGTCGCGACGGACGACGAACGCATCGAGGCCGTCTGCCGCCGTCTGGGGATCGAATGCCTGCGCACCCGGGAACACCTCACCGGCACCGACCGTGTCGCTGAGTGCGCCAGGCGCGTGCCCGCCGACGGCTACATCAACGTTCAGGGCGACGAGCCGTTCATCGAGCCGGCCGCGATCGACGCCGTCTCCGAGGCTCTGCACCACCTCACGGCTGGCACCCTCGCGGTGAACGCCTACACGGAACTGGGCGACGCCGGCTCCGTTCTCGACCACAACGTCGTGAAAGTCGTGCTGACAACAGGTGGCAACGCCTTGATGTTCTCGCGCCAGCCGATCCCTTATCCGCGAGCAGACCGCCCGACGTATCTGCGGCAGCTGGGGCTCTACGGCTTCACTGGTGAGGCACTCCGGCAGTTCCGGCGGCTCCCGCAGGGGCCGCTGGAGCGAACCGAGGGCGTGGAGATGCTGCGCTTCATCGAGCACGGGTACGGCGTTCGGATGCTTCAGGTCGCGGACGAGGGCATAGCCGTTGACACGCCCGAGGATCTCGCACGGGCCTTCGCAATCCTGCGCAGCCGTGGGCACCATCCCGATCCGGCCGGAAAGAGCATATCTGAGGAGATTCCGGTGCAGTGATAGAAGGATCCCAGCATTGATCAGCGCTCGAATTGCCGCGTGACCCGGAGAAGCGTCAGCCCCGTCAGGCCAACTCCACATGGGCGAGAGCGAGGGCCACCCGGTCGCTGAATGCTCCGCCCTCCTTAGTGAATAACTAGGGCCATTTCAACTCAGTTGGGGCTTTTACCCCTCGTGCAGTGAAAGGAGAATCATGCGTCACCCGACGCTCCTCGATGCCATCCTCCATAAGCGTGGATGGCGGCGCTACGAGGTATTCGTGACGCAGCTTGCTAATGCAGGAGCCCGAGCGGCAAAGCGCTACGAGAATCCGCGCCTGGCCAGGGTGAGGAGTGTCACCCGAACCACATTCGGACGGTGGTGTGCCGGTACGCAGGAACCGCGGGGCGACGCGGCAACGGTCGTGGAGTTTTGGCTCGGACACACGGTGAAAGAGCTCCTCGGACCGGCGCCAGAGCGGGAACTCGTGCTTGCCAGAAGCCTCCATGACGCTTCACTCGCTGCCGTGCACCGGCTGGACATCAGGTTCGACACGTCCTTCCTGTCCATTGCCGCACCCGTTCCGGGAACCGGCGGAGTGTGGCACATGGACGGCCTGCGGATCCTGGACGGGACGTCCGTCGCAGTCCAAATGTACGAAGCGGCACCTCAGCCCGGCTCTGTAGTGATCGGGCCGGAGGACCTTGAGCATCTGAGGTACTTCACCCGGTCAACGCGCAGGGCCTTGCTCCTCGGGTCCCTGGGTGCCCAAGGGGCCGACGATCTCTATGCGCTGGACGCGGCGCACGCACGGCGTCAGCTTGCGATGCCCGTGCAGCGGCTATCGATTCCCATGCCCTACCGGCTCGACGAGTTGACATACGCTCTGCTGTGGGCCTGCTTGAATCTGGACGACAGCCTTCTCGCCGACGACGGCACTCTCCATATCGAACAGCAAAGGCTCGACTTCCACCTAGACCGGGGCCGCTCAGCTGCGGCCCGAACCGCCTATTCGGATCTTTCCCAGGTTGGATCCCTGTGGCTCGGATCGCACGCCTGCGCAGCGTTCGTCGAGCGCCATCTGAAAGTCGACGACGTGAGTCCCGTCATGTGGTCGCGGGCCCAGTTCGGTGAACAAGCAGCGGCCTGGCTCCTGTTCCGCGAGCGCCACGGTATTCTTCAGTTCATGCGAGACCGCTCCTCGCGACTCGAAAACACCCCCGGCTGCGCCCTGTGCGTGCCTGAATCCGCCGTACACGGCAGCGAGCCGTATGAACGGCTGTTGCTGCTTCTCATGGTCGCGTTGATGGAGTCATACGGCCTGACCGTCTGGGTCTGCACGCAAGAGGACTACGTTCGACTCCCCGAATTCCACCTTGCCTCGGACCGGCGTGTCATCGTGGCCGACTGGCTGGGTGCCGACGCGGTGTGGAACGTGGAGAGCATCGACGGCAGAGGTGCAACCGACGCCTTCACCCAAGCGATCAATCATGCTCGGACGAGTACCGTTGCCGACGGTGCCACCCCCGTCGAGCGGATACGCGCGTTCGCCGAGTACCTCGGCCTCGGCCAGGAATGGGGCCGACTGATCGAACGCTGCCGCGAACTCGGCTCGTACGGCACTGCCGGCCTCCTGCGGGCGCGAAGCCGCTTGATCCACACAGGCGAAATCGACCGAGTCCTGCGCTTCCTTGGAGAATTCGACCTCACATCCTGAAGGTACAAATCCCACCAGGGCATACAACATCGCCTTGAATCAGCTGGGTCGAACGATGAGCCCGACGCCCCCTGCGCCAGGACCAATGCGGCGCAAGGTGGCGTCTTTCCACGAGCGCGAACACCAGGGCTCGCCCTTCACCGTCCTAGCGTGAGTCACCCAGCCCGGAGGGCGACTCACGCGCGGTCCGTGAGCGACTCCGGCACGGCACGCCCATCGTTCTCGCGTCGTTCCGTCCATCTCGATCTCATTCCAGACGTCGATTCATTCGGAAAGCCCGAATCCGACCGAGCCAAACCGTCCACGTGCACCTTGAAACGACTCATGAACGACTCCCGCAGATGTAGCGACGACCGGTTGAATCGAGCAAGCTCTTCGTTACTCCTGATGCTGGCGGGAGCAGGCTTCCCTGCGGGGCCGCTGGCTGCTGCCGAGGAGACGCGCTAGACGGGTCTCAGCCTCATGGCAGCGTTCAAGTGTCGTCCGCCGGGCCCCGCTTGGTCGGCACTCTTGATGCCGCCGGCAAGGCCAGTTCGCGGCAGAGAGTCTCGTCGGCATCGGGCGGTCAGCGACGCGTCGGCACTGAGCCGGAGCTCAATCCATCCTGTCGTTTCGAGGACATCGATGTCTGCATTCACTTCGCCCGCTGCCGAATCGCCGGGCCCGGTTCGTAAGGGAGTCCGGCACCGCCGGATTCGCAAGGATCCCGATCCGGCAGTCCGGGAGCTGCGCCGGCGCCTGATCTGGCTGGCGGTGGTTCCTGCCGGATTCGTGCTCCTGCTGACGGTGGCCGCCGGCCTGTTCGTCAGTACGGCGAACGCCTCCCACAAGGCAGTCACCTTGGTGATCGCGGGGGGCGCAGCGGCAGGTGTCATCGCCCTGGTGGCGTCTTTCCAGCGCGCATCGGCAGTAGCCGGGGAAGTTGAGGGGGAGAAACGGCTCGTCGCGGAGTGGCTGGAATACCTGCACAAACAGGTAGCGGCCGGCCGAGAGGAGGCTCGGCACGCGGCCGTCCGGTTGCAGAGAGGACAGCGCCCGGTCGTGGCTACTGCCGTGTCCGATATCGAGGCTGACCACCCATTCGCCCAGCTGGCGCGTGAACTGAGCGACTACCGGGCAGCGGTGGGAAACGCCATGACGCAGGCGGCGGGTCAGCGGGTGCAGGTCTTCGTCAACTTCTCCGACCGGCTGAAGAGCCTGGGCAACGCGGCGCTGGCGAAGCTGGACGACGTTGAACGCGATGTCGACGATCCCGACCATCTGGCAGCTCTGTACAGCGTGGACCACGACATCACCCGCATCAAGCGGGCGGCAGAGAGCATGGCGGTGATGGGCGGTGTCCAGTCGTCGCGCCATGAGGACCCTCAGTCCGTCAAGGCCGTGCTCAGGCTGGGCATTCAGGAGATCCACACCTACGCGCGAGCCAAGGTGATCATCGCTCCGGACGCCTACCTTCCGGGGTATGCCGTGGCCTCCGTGACCCACCTGCTGGCCGAGCTGCTGGAGAATGCGACCGCTTTCTCCAATCCGTCCACCCGGGTGGACATGAGTGCGTCGCTCATCCCCGTCGGACTGCTCGTCGAGATCGACGACAAGGGCCTGGGCATGGAGCCTGAGGTCCTCGCTGAGATGAACGCCCTGCTCGCCGATCCCGAAGCCTCCGACGCCGGCGCGCAGTTGATCTCGGCAGGCCAGAACGGGCTGTTCGTCGTCGCCTCGCTCGCCCGCCGGTATGGCATCACCGTCCAGCTCCGTCAGAACATGTACGGCGGGGTCCAGGCAGCAGTAGTCGTACCGCACGCCCTTCTGGAAGCCGGCCGCCTGGAGGTAGCCGAGCTGCAGCGGCGGGTTGCCCGTACGCAGGTCTCCCACCGCTCCGCGCCACGGCCGCAGGCAGCGACACCTGCCGGCCAGAATTCCCCGGCCGCAGCAGCGCGGAGCGCTGTTGCCCACCTGAGCAGGCCGACGGGCCGGGCCGAAGGGCACGTGCTCGCGCCCGTGGTACCAGGTTCCCCTGAGACGGCCACCCTGTACCTGGTCGACGGTGGTACGCCCGGCCCCGTCGGGGGCCTGCGCCCCCTTCCCGTACGCCCCGACCATCCGCAGTCTCCCGAGGCGAATCCCGCGCTGGCGGGGACAGATACGGGTCACGACGTCCCCCCGACCGAACACAACTGGCAGCTGGCCGACCAATTCACCAGCGGTTGGCACTCGGCCGTGCGTGATGAAGGCGCAGGACCCGAGCAGCCTGCTCCCGCCAGCTGACCCCCCCACCCTTTGATCCAAGGAGAAGATCACCATGACCACCGACACCTCGGCCGAAGGCAACGGCGGCTTGGACTGGCTGCTGTCCAACCTCGTCGACACCGTGCGCTCGGCGACCGGCGCCGCGGTGTCGTCCTCGGACGGCATGCTCAAGCACTACTACGGCATCAGCAAGGACGACGCGGACAGGCTGGGCGCGCTCGCAACCGGCGCCTTCTCACTCTGCGGCCAAGTGAGTTCGTTCTTGCCGGACGGCAAGGGCGGCGTGGGAGTCCAGGTGATCATGGAGACGACTGCCGGGATGATGTTCGCCGCGCGGGTGGGTGGCAACAGCGTGTTGGCGGTCCTCGGCACCAAGGACATCGACGTACGCGTGGTCGGATACGAGATGCGGATGCTGGCCAACCGGGCCGCGCCGACGCTGGCTACCCCGGTGCGGCCCGCCGTGGTCGGCTGATGCCGGCCTCCGAGCGCCCGCCCCAAGTCTCTGCCGGCGGCGGTCCGCTGAGGCTGCGCCCGTACACCGTGAATGACGGGCGCACCCGCCCGCGCCTGGAGCTGGAGCGCACCACGCTGGTCAGGGCGTGCCGCACCGCCGCGCATCCGCCCCAGGGGGCGCCAGAACGCTCGGACGCATTCGAGTTGTGCCGCACCGGCACACTCACGATCACCGAGATCGCCGGACGGATGCGACTGCCGGTGCAGGCCGTCAAGGTCCTCGTTGCCGACCTGATCACCGAGAAGTTCCTGATGACCATCGCCGCCCGCCAGGCCAATGCCAAAGACCCGGCCATCCTGAGGAGAGTTCTTGCAGGTCTCGAAGCCCTCTGACCAGCCGATAAGCCAGTTGAAGGTGGTCATAGCGGGCGGTTTCGGCGCGGGCAAGACCACGCTGGTCGCCACGGCGAGCGAGATCGAACCGCTCTCGACCGACGAGCAGTTGACCACGGCCGCGATCGGCACGGACAGGATCGACGGCGTGGAGGGCAAGACGACCACCACGGTGGCCTTCGACTTCGGTCGAATCAGCCTCGACAGCCAGAACTTGGTCCTCTACCTCTTCGGCACCCCGGGCCAGGA
This sequence comes from Streptomyces sp. NPDC005784, assembly GCF_042871525.1. Lineage (NCBI taxonomy): Bacteria > Bacillati > Actinomycetota > Actinomycetes > Kitasatosporales > Streptomycetaceae > Streptomyces > Streptomyces sp. NPDC005784. The sequence continues at coordinate 67,073 of NZ_JBIAIQ010000021.1, read as the reverse complement.
GCGCTACCAGTTCATGTGGGACGACATCGTCGAAGGTGCCATTGGTGCCGTGGTCCTGGCCGACACGCGCCGTCTGGAGGACTCCTTCGACTCCATCAACTACTTCCTGGAACTGGAGTTGCCCTTCATTGTCGCCGTCAACCTGTTCCAGGGGGCTGACCGCTACTCGATCGACAGTGTCCGCACGGCGCTGCGGCTTCAGGCGGATACACCGGTCGTCGGGTGTGACGCCCGTGACTCCCGCTCGGCCCGCCACGTGCTGATCACCCTCGTCAAGCACGCGCACTCCATCGCCGTCCGCGCGCGCCATTCACCCTCTACTTCCGCCCGGAGCCAGCATGTCTGACCTCACGCGTACCCAGCGCACCCTGCACGCCCAGACTCCCCATCGGCTGGCGCGGCTGCACCAACTCGGCCTCGCCGACCGTGCCGACGAGGAGTTCGACCGCTTCACCGCGACTCTGGCCCGTGATTCAGGAGTTCCGGGGGCGCTGGCGATGTCCAACGCGATCTCGGACCGCCAGTTCTTCACCGGCATCCACCTGCCCTCGGGAGACGAACTCGGCTCCGCCGCCGAGGCCGAGGCCCTGGCCGCAGCCGTGGGACGGGTCATGCCGCTGGAACACGGCTACTGCCCCGAGACGCTGGACCGGACGAAGGCCCTGGTCCTTCCCGACGTGTGCATGAAGCCCGACTTCGCGGGCAACGAGGTTGTGGACCTGGTCGGTATCCGCACGTACATGGGCATCCGGCTGATGGACAAGGAGATGGGGATCGCCCTCATGACGATCTGCGTCGTCGGCCGCGACACCCGCCCGATGGAAGACGGCCGACGGATGCTCGACTACATCAAGGAGCGAGGAGCACAGGGCCAGTACCTCCTCGACCAGCGCATCAACGCACTGCGGTAATTCACACGGGGATCATCGACGGCGCGGGCGCAGCAAACCGCTGGGACCACTGCGCTCCCGCCGTCGCTCCCCGTGCCAGCCGGGCCAGCCGCAACCGCTGTACGTCAGAAGTCCCGGCTGGCGCATAGATCGGCTGGGCATCCCGGAAGAACCGCTCCAGCGGCCGGTCGGTGAACACCCCGCACGCGGCGTGCACCTCCATGGCCAACCGTGCTGACTTCACGCCGAGTTCGTAGTTCATCAGCTTCGCTGTCATCAGCGGACCGTCGCAGGCCAGGCCGCGATCCTGCATGTCGGCCGCTACATAAGCGAGGGTCCCGGCCGTCTCCAGGTTGGCCACCATCTGGCCCAGCCGCTGCTCCACGGTGCTCAGCTGGCTCAGGGGCCGGCCATAGCGTTCCGTCTCGTCGGCGAAATGCAGCGTCTCCTCAAGGGTCGCCCGGTGCACACCGAGTGAGACCGCGGCCAGATTGGCCCGCCCGTACAGGACGCTGGAGGAGTCGGCCGCGTCTTCGCCTTCGCCCACCCTCCCCAGCAGGTTCTCCTCCGGTACCCATACGTCCTCCATGATCACGGTGCCGAAGGAGAACCCGTTCAGCCCCAGGGCCGGCACCTGCGGGCGTACGGAGACGCCGTCACGGTCGCTCTCCACCAGGAATGCCGACAGGTCACCTCGCCCCGGCCCGGTCCGTACGACCACGCAGTGCAGGTCGGCGACATGACTGTTGCCCACGTGCGCCTTTTCCACGGTCAGCAGCCACCCGCCCCGCTTCCGGCGAGCTCGCCCCTGCATTCCCGCTATCTGGCTGCCCGAGACCCGCTCGGTCACCGCGATCGTGGGAAGGCACTCTCCCCGGCAGATGGGCGGGAGCCACCGGGCCTTCTGCTCTGCGCTGCCATAGTTGATGATCATGGCGACCGGGATCAGAGATGCCTGAACCGCAGCCCCCATCGCCCCACAAGCGCGGGCGAGTTCCTCGATGATGATCGTCTTCGCGAGATGGCCCGCGCCCATCCCACCGTAGGCGGGGTCGACGGTGACACCGATCCATCCTTGCCGGGCAGCCTCCCGGATCAGCTCGTCATCGACACATCGGATCTGCTCCCACAAAGGTATGCGAGGCAGCACTTCGGCCTCGGCGAACGCCCGGACCCGAGCCCGCAGCTCATCGTGGCGCTCCGTGGTGACGCAACCGAACACCAACGCCCTCCCTCGACAGGCCCCAACGGCCGCAGCCCGCACGTACAACGGCGTACGTCGGCCGCGGCCTTGACGGGGCCGACCACCGTTCCCACAACGCTCTCCGGACTGGCGGACCAGCTCGGACGGACACGGCCCACGCTGCCCATCCGGGCCCCGAGGGTGATGCCGCACCTCCACCGTGACGATTTATCGCCTTCGTTGCACCACCACTGTTGAATCGTTCAAGCATCGTTTCTCCCAGCCGGCCGATCCCACTGTGCCAACTCCGAGGTGGAAAGTGGTGGTTCGCCGGGCTTCCTCGAACAGTGCGTCGTGCCAACGACCGCTGAACGATCCCCCTGCCGCGTAGCAGCGATCAGGGCCTTCGGCCAGAGTTGTACCGCCCCGGGCAGCCGTGCCGACGCACCGGCTTTCGGTCCACGCGCTCGGCGTCGCGTTGCCCTGAGACACACGGGAAGTCCGGCTTCCCGTACGCCGGTGGGGCGGGTGCCCGCCGTCCGGTGTTCTCGGGATTCCGCCGGGAGTCACGCCCCCGACATCGGCGCCGCACAGGGTTCGGCTCGCCCGGTAACTGCTCCGCCGCCAAACAGCCTCTATGTCCCTCTGCTTGACAGAACGTAACGCTCGCTCAACGGCCCGCACGCTTAGGGAAGATCATGTCAACTGCTCGGCGTATCAGGATCGCCAGCTGCAACTTCGAACTCAACGGCAACGGTGACTACGAGAAGTGGCTGGCCATGCAGCAGCGGCTGGCCGGGCTTCGCCCGACGATCCTGTGCCGGCAGGAGACCTTCGGCTATGCCCCGACCGGGCGCGGAGCGACCCTGTTCGGTGAGTCCAAGCGCATCACGAAACTCGTCGGCGACCTCGGCCCGGTCAAGCACGCCACCGCCCTGTACTACGACCCCGCGGTGTTCGAGCAGATCACTCTGTGGGACACCGAGTGGCCCGGGTGGCTCCTGCACCCCACCGCGATGACCCTCCGCGTGCGCGGTACGCGGGACGTCGACGTGGTGGCGGGCTGCGCCCACCTCTCCTACAACTCACCGACTAAGCGGAAGGCCGAGGCCGAGGATCTGACGCGGCTCGCCGACCGTGTCGAGACCTACGAGAACGAGCGGGGTGCGGGGAAGCGGAAGCTCCCCGTGCTCGCGATCGGCATGGACTGCAACAGCTACATCGCCCCCGAACGGATGGTTCCCGGCGAGCTGCCGGTTCCCCGGCTTGACGAGATCAATGACCTGCCGCACCGGGCCCACCGCAGCTATGAGGTCGTTCCCGGACAGCGGGTGCTGGATTCCGAGCCTGACCGCATCCTGCTGACCGCGGGTTTGGAGGACGTCGCCCGGCACGCTGCCCTCTCGCCCGGCGGACCCGGCCTGGCGGCCGTCGCGCCGACCGTGGATGCATGCGACACGCACGGCCCGGCCCACCGTGTGGACCGCGTCTACACCACCAGCTGGCTGTTGCCCGCCGTGGTGGACGTCGAGGTCGTCGACATGACGGACCAGAGTGATCACCACACGGTGGTCGTGACGTACGACCTCGACACGGTTATCGATCTCTACCGTGCCCGTTTCGCTCTCACCGACTGATCCATCACCAGGCCGGAACCGTCCGGCCCCAGGACCGCCAGTTCCGTCCGTGCCCCCCGTCGCGGGCGGAGCTGGCCTCCCCCTTTCCCCACACTGCTGACTGACCGCACCGAGAGCGCCCGACAGCGAAACTCATGACCCTAGCCTGCGAAGACCTCAACGACCTGCCTGCCGATTCGGCCGGTGCCACGACCGCGGCGCCGCCCGCCGGTGCGCCGGTTCTCCTGGAGGAGGAGGACCTGACGATCCTGCGTATGGTCGCGGCCGGGCGACGCCGCATCGACATCGCCGGAGAAACCTTCAGCAGCATCACTAAGATCGACGCGCGAACGCGGCAACTGTGCCACGTGCTCGCGGCGGACAACAGAGAGCATCTCGCCGCCCTCGGCGCCGTGTACGGCCTGGTCACCCGTGAGCGCCTGCCCGGTGTGCCCAGCACTCAGCGTCACGTGTCCGAGGACGATCAGGACGTCCTCGATCTGATCGTGGCCGGGTTGAGCAGCTCGCGCATCGCGGCCCGATTCCAGTGCGACGTCGACCCCGTGCACACCACCATTGCGCGGCTCGCCTTCGCGTTCGGCGCGGACAATCGGTGCCAACTCGCTGCTCACGCCGTGCTGGTGGAGGCGGTGACCTGCCGCGCCGTCTCTCCGCGCTTTCCCGCCACAGCGCTGTCCGGCCTGCCTCCGTTCCACGTGACCTCTACGGGCACCGGCGTCCTCCTGCACGCCACGCCTCCGCGGCCGTCGGCGGAATCCGCACGCCGGAGCCCGGCCAGCAGCATTCCGGCTGTCAGGGCACCCGACCCGGCCGAGGTAGGCGGAGGCAAGGGACCAGTTACCGGATCACGAAGGGGCCCGGCACCGATCCCGCCGGAGTTGGCCACCTGGGTCAACAATTACGTGGGACGCCATACGACGTGGGCCCTGCCCAACGACGCTTCTGGTGCCCGCTGTTGGCGGATGTCCTCGCCGGAAGGGATCATCGAGCTGCGGGTTCCCCGGACCCACGGCGACCTCCAGCGCGAGGTGTCCGCGCACCGGCACGCCATCGGCCGGCTGGGCGCCGGACAGGCGCCGCGCCTGCTCGGGTTCGATCCCAGACTGCGGGCGCTGCTGACGCGGCAGCCACGCGGCGAACGCGTGGATGACGCTCCCGACAAGGGCCTTCATCTGAGGGAATCCGTGCACGAGCAGGCTGGGCAGCTGCTGCGCATCCTCCACGAGAGCACGCTCAGGGCTGGCGATCGGCATGCTCAGGCTGCAGAGAACACCCTGCGATACATCGACTACGTCGACCGCGTGCTGGAACGGATCGATTCCCCGGTGCTGGCCGGGCACCGTGCGGTCATCCGGCGCTGCCTGGTCGTCCTGCGGGAGGCACTGCCACAGCTGCCCGTCGCCTTCTGCCACGGCTCGTTCGGTTTCGGCGCCTGGCGGTGGCAGCGGGTGACACGGTCCCTGGCTCTGACCGGGTTCGAGCGCTCGCAGGTGATGGCCGCCGTGGTCGACTTCGCCCGGCCGTCGCTGCTGTGGGCTGACCGCCCCGCTCTGCAGGACGCCTTCACCCGCGGATACGGCCGGCCCCTGGATGAGTGGGAGCGACGACTGCTGGTCGACTTCGCCGTCCTGGCCGCCGTCGAGGATCTGTGGCACACGAACCCGAAGGACGACGCCAAGACCTACGCGCGTCTTGTCGGTGCACTGCGTGCGGCGGCGGGCCGGCTACCCGTCCCCGAGACCGTCGCCGCCATTGACAGCACGGAGGCGCCGACCGGATGAGGGACCCCCACTGTGCCGCCGTCGTCGTCTGCCGGATCCATCCCGTGCCGGTGTCGTTCCTATCCACCGTGTCCCGCCCTGGACCGGGCGTGTGGCCAACCCCATCCCTAACAGCTCCGAATGCGGTGATCGCCCTTTGAACGCGTCAGCTCACCTCAGCGATGACGAGACGCGCTTGCTCGATCCGAAGCGAGCCGGGCAGGCCGGCCGGGTACACCGCGGCCTGCAGGAAGCGATCACCGAGGGAATCATCCCGCCCGGCGTCCTCCTGGTGTCCGCGGATCTGGCGAGCGGCTACAAGGTGGACTCCCACGTCGTGGCAGTCGCCCTGCGCGGTCTGGCCCACAACGGCCTGGTCCAGCTGCACCATCTAGGAGCAAAAGTATCGGATGCCCCAATCGCTCCTCCGATTCCGCACCTGAGTCCCCGCCAGGCCCACAGCCGCATCGAGCTCACGATCCGTCGGCGTCTCGCGACGAGGATCTACCAGCCCGGGAGCATGCTCCCTCGTCAGAAGGCGCTCGCGAAGGAGTTCGGTGTATCCCCTGCCGCCTACCGTCGCGCCATCAACCGGCTGGTCGAAGAGGGCTTCCTGATCCCGTCCGTGAACCCCAAGGGCACACGGGTCAGCAACCGCCTTCCACACGTTGAGACCGTGCCCTGCTGACCCCGCGGGCAGAAGACCCCCACACCGGCTGCCTCCCCGGCCGCTCACAGTACCCACCAGCTCCCGCAGCCCGTGCCGACCAGCCCGTCCTCGCTGCCATCAGGGGCGCGACAGGCGCCCAATCCCGTTTGTCCCTGGCCCCGAAGGATTCCCATGCCGATAGCCCGGCCGTCCCCCCTCGTCCCGTCGAAAGCCTCCTACTGTGAACGGGTCGTGCGACTGGTGCAGTCGAACGTCAAGAACGACGCCGGCCCCGAGGAAGAACCAGGCGCCCTTCCTCTCCTGTGGCATCAGAACTACGGGGAGCGGCTGGCTCCGCTGGAGGCTGACTGGCTGGGGCTGGCGGAGCTGACGTACTCGCAGGCCAGGCCCGATGCGAGCGCCGAGGTCAAGGAGGCCGCCGAACGGCGATGGCGGGCGCTACAGCAGACGGTCGGGATGCGCGGCTTCCGCGCCCGTATGGGCCAGGGCCGCAACCCGACCGGTCTCCTGGTGAGGGAGGCTACGTTCACCGCCGGTCCTCAACACCATCACCCCAAGGTGTTCCGGACGCCCCCCACCAATGTGCAGCTGACGCTCCCGGAAGTACCTGACGTGCCCATCGTGACGGCCGCCTTCCACAGTTCGTTCTGCTCGTCGGTCGGTCGGCCGGCCGGCCGGCCGAGGCGTACGAGCTGTCGGCACTGGCGGACAAGGTCAAAGCCCAGCACGGCGCCGACCCCGAGCGCCCGCGGGCGGCCTGCTGGCTGTTCGGCGACACGAACGAGTACCCGCTGCCCGCCGGCGAGTCGGTACCGGAGATCGACTGGACCACGGTCACCGACCTCGTGCACCGTCGCCACCGTGCCCTCAAGCAGGCGGACGGATCGTGGCGGAGCTGCACGATGCTGGACGATCTGATGCTGGACTGCAACATGCACGACCCGGCCCGGCTCGCCGCCCGCCGACTCGGCCAACCGGACGCCCTGGCCCCGACGGCGGGGTTCGCCGCCGTCGGCCAGGGCGGCGACTCCCGTATCGACCGGGGCTACATGGACCCGTGGACCGTCCAGGCAGTGCTGGGCGTCACCGTGCTGGACATGACCGGACTGAGTGATCACCACGCCCTGGTCGTCGACCTCTCCCATCGCAAGCTCATCGAAGCTCTGCGGCGGGCCTTCCCTCCATTGGCTGCCTGGGACTTGGCCGCCTGACCCGCACGGCGGACCCGCCTTCCACGAATCGCGGCACGTCTACAAACCGCTCGGCGCATCCCGAGCGTCCCACATGACAAGGAGCACCCGACTGGTGTCCACCCCTACCGAACTCCCGACCGCACCAGAGTTGTTCGTACCACTGCCGGTGCAGCGCGAGGCCGACGAGATGGTCCGGCAAACGGGGGCTCAGCCCGCGATCACCTATGACGGCCCGACGATCTGCCTCACTCATGACAGCGGCACTGTGCGGATCGAGATGGCCTTCCGGTACGGCAGCCGGGGATGGAAAAGGGCCAGCTGCCGTCTGTTCCACAACAGCGTTCCCGTCGATGAGACCCCTTCTTGGGAGCGGTACAGCACGCTTGCCAAGGAACAGTCCGCTCCCGGCACCGCGTCACTCCCCGTTCTGACGGCCTTCGGTGACCACGACACACTGCCGACGGAGATCCGGCAACAACTCGCCGTGCTGCAGCAGCGCTTGGACGGCCGGACAGATATCACCGTCCGCATCGGGCGGGACGACGAGGGCCACTATGTGATCGCTCTCGCATCTCCGAAGGTAACCGTGCACATGGTCTTCGAATGCCGACGCCGCCATGGCAGGCCGTACGCCGTGCCCGCCGGCATCGACCCGATCCGGGTGGTCACCGCGGACGGCAGGGACCTCACCAGGCAAGTCCAGGGAAAACTACACCAGGCACTCGCTCAGCTGCTCGCCGCACCTCCTGGCGCCGGCGCAGCGGATGGCGGAGCGGGCCTGGCAGAAGGGGCGCAGGCCGGTGGGCCAGCCTCCCGCAAGGGCACCGTCCTGCGCCTGTAGCCCACGCGGACGGCACCGGTCGCGCCCAGCCTCTGCTGCAGCCGATGTCTCCGGCCACGGCAATCCCTCGATCAGGCGACGCCCCCTATTCGAGTGATCGAACGTCACATCACAGCCACGTCACCCAATCCCCCCAAGGGCGGTCCGGCGCTCCTCGAACTTTCGACCGAAACGTCGCTCCCGGTCATCCGTAACTGCTTCTCCAGCAGGGAAGTTGTCAGATCGCCCCTACCACCCGGCCCTTCACAGGAGGAACCCATGAATCCCGTTCCCGCGCTCACGCTCGCTCCTCCTGCTCTCGAACAGAGGGGCCAAGCCACTTCGCCCGGTCAGACCCGGGTCATGCACGGTGTTGACGCTGTGCGCGTGTTCATCGCGGATATCTCAGGCCGGGATCCGAGGTGGGGGGCATGAGCGTCGCCAATCCGATTCCGCCTGTCCTCCACGAGTGGGCTCCGAGCATCGTCACCCGCCCGGCCTGCGGCGCCTGGGGTGGGCGTCCAGACCTGGAGGAGGCGTTCTGGGATGGGTATGGCTGCGTGCTCACTGGCGAGGAGGAGCGGGCTCTGCGTTGCCTGTCCGCGCTGGACGCGACGAGCGCCATCGCCTGGGGCGTGCCCAACGGCGACCTGGAGATCGTAGAGCGAGGGCGGGCGACGCTGGCCCGGTTGGAGGTGCAGGCCGCGTGAGCGCGTACCTGAGCCCGGCCAACGTGATGGTGCTGGTGCAGCGCGACGACGGGCGTGTCCTGGCCGTGCGGCACAACAAGACGTCGAAGACCTCGCCGAACCAGGTCACCGTGGTCGGCGGAAAGCTGGAGCAGGACGAGTTCGTCCACGAGGGCGCGCTGCGTGAACTGACCGAGGAGACCGGTGTCCACGTGGCGGCCGAGGACCTGGAGTTCTGCCAGCTGGTGCACTACCGGGACGCGGACGGTGTGCGGGTGATCGGCGTGGTGTTCACAGCACGGCGGTGGCAGGGCGAACCACGCAACACCGAACCGCACAAACACCAGCAGGTCCTGTGGATCGATCCCGGAAATCCGCCCGCCGACTGCCACCCCTACACCCGGCAGGTCCTGGCCAACTTCACCGCCGGACGGCTGTACGGCCCCATCGACCTTGCGGCGATCGGAGGCGCGGCATGACCCGTCCGACCGTGCCCACCCAGGGCTCCGGGCCCGAGAGCACTGCCTCTGACCAGACGATGTCCCGTCCGCCTTCGCCCGCGGAGATCAAGTACACCGGGCAGTATTCGGTGAACCCCATGGACGGGGTGAACTTCCGCGCGCTCAGCGCCCGCCTTCCCTCGGTCCTGCGGCGGATCGCGGGCATGTCCTGGGCGGTCGACCGGACGGCGGTCGTCCTGCTGCTGGTCTGCCAGGCGGCGGTCGGGCTGGCGGCGGCCGGCCAGTTGGCCTTCACGTCGAAGGCGATGCGCCCGCTCCTTGGCGACGGCACCGTGCAGGAGAGGCTGCACCCGGCGCTGTCGGCGCTGATCGTCGTGGCGGTGATGGCTGCCCTGTCCCGCACCGCCGCAGCGGTCTCGGCCTACGGGGAGCGGCGCATCACCCCGAAGCTGACGACCGAGGCCGATACGACGCTCGTCGCCTCGGTCTGCCGGGTGGAGGCGAGCGCGTACAGCGAGGACGGCTTCCACGACCGCCAGGAAGCCGCGGAGATGGGGGTGATCCGTACCCATGTGATGGTCACCGACGCCCAGCAGCTGATGTCCTCGCTGATCAAGCTGGTGACGGCGTGCGGTGTCCTGTCCGTACTCGACTGGCGGCTACTGCCGTTCCTGCTGCTGGCCGTGCTTCCGGCCGGCATCGGCTCGGTACTCACCGCACGCGTGGACTACGAGATCCACTACGCGAACATCGCCAGCCGCAACGCCCGGGGAATGATGAGGTGGTGGGCGACGAGCCCCAAGTACGGGGACGAGGTCCGCGCCAACTCGATGTCCGGCTACCTGCTGTACTGGTACCGGACGCTGTCGCAGCAGTCCGACGCCCGCTCCCTGGCCGCAGCCCCCAAGGTCTTGCGGATCGCTCTGGCGTCCGCTGCGAGCAGTGGTGTGTTCCTGGTGGCGACCTGGGCGGCACTGTACTGGCTGGCGGCCACCGGCCAGATCGCGCTCGCGATCGCCGCGACCGCGGTGTTCGCTGTGCAGACCACCCTGGGCGCGCTGACACAGCTGGTCCGCAGCGCCGCCGCGGTCTTCCACACCAGTCTCTACCTCGGCGACATGACGGACTTCATGGACGAGGCCCAGCAAAAAGCCCCTCAACGAAGCGAGTTGACGGTGACGGCGCCCGTCGAAGAGGTCCGGGTCGAGGGTGTCGTCTACCGGTATCCAGGCAAGGACAAGCCGGCCGTCGACGGGGTGTCGCTGACCCTGCGGCGCGGGCAGATCTTGGCACTGGTCGGCGTCAACGGCTCCGGCAAGACCACCCTCACCCGTCTGCTCGCCGGGATCCTCCTGGCCGACAAGGGCAAGGTGACCTGGAACGGTGCCGATCTCGCCGAGGCGGACCGCGACACGGTGTGGAAGCTGACCGGACTGGTTCCGCAGGTCTTCGCACAGTGGCCGCTCAGACTGCGCGAGAACGTCACCCTCGGTCAGCCCCGCTCGCAGGAGGACACGGCTGTGTGGGAGGCGATCGATGCCGTCGGCCTGCGTGAGGCGGTCGAGGACCTGCCCGACGGGCTCAATACGCTGCTCGCGAGGGAGATCTTCAGCGGGGTGGAGCTGTCCGGCGGGCAGTGGCAGCGCGTGGCGTGTGCCCGGGGCCTGTATCGGCTCCCGGAGCTGCTGATCATGGACGAGCCGACGTCCCAGGTCGACCCGGAAGGGGAGCACCGGACGTTCGAGACGCTCAAAGCCATGGCGGCAGACCGCATCACGATCGTGGTGACGCATCGGCTGGAGAACACGAAGATCGCCGACGAGATCGTTGTGATGGAGGAGGGCCGGGTCACCGAGCAGGGTGCCTATGAGGACCTCGCCGCCGGGGGTGGAACCTTCGCCCGTCTGCTCGCCCTGTCCCAAGATCGCTGACCGCCCGGGTGCCGTCCCTACCGTCGGGGCGGCACCCACCTCCGTACTCATCCCGAATTTCCCCTTCCCGAAGGGACTTTGATGACCACCCAACGACGCGAGCCAGGCGCCGGGCAACTGCAGCTGGGCTTCCCCCGGTCTACGCCGACCGGGGGACGCCGTGATGAAGCCCGAGTCTGCTGGTAACCCGAGCTATCAGAACTTGCGCAATGCCTTCGACTCGGCGTCGGAGGGAGAGCGGGAGACCGGCCGGATCGAATAGTGCTGCGGTCATTCAAGCTGGACCCATCACCAGGCGATGGAGGGAAACAGTGATTCTCCTTGAGGTAGCTGACGCAGCGGCTCATCTCGTACTTACGCCTGAGGTCGATCAACGCCGTGGGATCCAGACTGGGCTCCGCGTAGGGGACTCGGTGGTGAAACGCGGCCAGACTCACGTCGATGTTCCCGTGGACTCCTTGAACAATCATCTGTGCGTAGTGGCTCGGCGCTAGGTCGGTTCTCTCGGCGGTGAGTTGATCGTGGAGTTGGAGAAACTGGCTCATGATTCGGTCCCGCAGACTGATCGCCGCGGCGCGAGCGGCTTGGAGGGACGCCTGTCATGGCCGACTGCCAGCCGTTGCTCGCCGAAGCCGGCAGGCCCCCACGGAGGAGGCAGTGCCCAGCGGGTGGATCCTGGAACAGGAGTTATGAATGGAGTCGGTAGCTGTCCCTTGTCCACGTTTCGTTGGAGCGGAACGATCTCTAGGAACCCGCCTCGGCCTTGTGGCAAACGGTGCAGGTGATGCGTCGCGCAAGGTGGGGCGAGGTGGCGAGCCCCATGCCGCGGACACGATGGATTGGGACGGGGCGAGTCTGGCTGTGCGCGGTACACAGCGCCGCTCCGCAGCGCATGCAGAAGGCAACGGCGACGGTGGCTGGCCGCTCTTGGTCGTGGCAGTCGTAGCAGTTCATCGTTGGCGTCCGTTCGGGTCGGGCACGGCGACGGGGTGTCGGGGCTGCTGAACTGGGGGTGGAAGCGCCGGGCTGAAGTAGCGCTGGGCGAGGGCGGTGGGCAGGACCGCGGTGAGGACGACCACGGTGACCAGGACGGAGAACTGGGCCTTGGTGACGATGCCGGCCGTGTAGCCGTACGTCGCGGAGATGGTGCCGAAGGTCAGGCCGGTGCTCATCAGCAGTGTGGTGAACGGCGCGTGGGGGTGGGCGTGTCGGCGGGCCAGGGGGTACACGGCCGCCGACTTGAGGGCGAGCTTCGCGCCCAGGAGCACGCCGAGCAGGCCGAGGTTGGCGATGACCAGGGGCAGGGAGACGTTCATCCCGGAGCGCAGGAAGAAGAACGGGGTCAGCAGCGCGAACGCGACGACGCGGAAGCGCTGTTGGGTGGCGCGGTGGCGGGCGAAGGCGCGGGAGAGGACCAGTCCGAGGAGGAAGGCGGGCAGAACGGCTTGGCTGTTGGCCTTCTCCGCCAGCCACATCAGGACCAGCAGGGCGGCGAACGCGCCTTTGATCTCGGGTTCGATGACGCGGTTGCCGTACTGGGCGAAGAACCAGCGTTCCAGGCGCGGCATCACGAGGATCAGCAGGACCGAGGCGGCGGCGAAGGGCAGCAGCCACCAGGTGGGCCGGATGAACAGGACGCTGAGCGCGAGGACGGTGGCCAGGTCGGTGACGAAGGTGGTGCTCATGATGAGTTTGCCGAGCGCGGTGGCGTTCAGGCCGGTCTCCACCAGGACCGCGTAGACGACGGCGAGCGAGGTGGTGGACAGGGCGGTGCCGCCGATCTCGGCGGCCTTCCAGGTCCAGTCGAATCCGTAGCGGCACAGCAGCAGCACGCCGGCGAACGGTGCGACGAAGGAGGCGGTGCCGATCAGCAGGCTCGCCTTCCATGTGGCCCGGAACTCGTCCGGGTCGACCTCGGCACCGGCCAGGAAGGTCAGTACGACGCTGCCGAAGGAGGCGAGGAAGACCAGCCACTGGGGTGCGGTCAGGTGGAGGGCGTTGCCGACGGCGACGCCGAGGAAGATCTCGATGACGGCCACCGACAGGCCCAGCTTCACCGAGAGCATGCTCGCGGCGAGGGCGGTGACGGCAAGGACGGCGGCGATGTAGTAGGCGGACTCCACGCGGTGCCTCCGCAGGGGTGAGCGGTTCCTGACGTGTGTGGTCAGGAACCATCAACCCCGGGAGGGTGGTTGGAGCCGCTGGGACAGCGGCTCGGGCGGGATCCATCGCCTGCTTCCGAGTGAACCCCTGCCGGCCGCGCGGGTCAAGGGCGCGCCCGGATGCCTGCCTCCGCAGCCGGCCGTGGGGCGGCGTGTCTTCCGATCTGTGGCCGGCGGGAGCAGACTCGGTCGTATGTTCCACCGGATCGTGGTGGCCTACGACGACTCGCCGGGCGCGCGCCGCGCACTGGAGCGGGCGGTCGAGCTGGCGCGCTCGTCCGGGTGCGAGCTGATCGCCGTAGCTGTGGAGGCGCATCTGCCGCACTACGGGGCGACCGTCGGGGAGGCGGCCGAAGAGCTGGAGGTCGAGGAGCGTTCCTGTCACCGCTGGCTGGCCGCCGCCGCGGCGTACGTCGCGGAGCGCGAGGTGGCGTTCAGGGGTGAGACCCGGGCCGGGCACCCGGCGCAGGAGCTGGTCCGGGCCGCCGGGGAGCACCGGGCGGATCTGATCGTGGTCGGGCACAGCGGGCACTCCTCGGTCTGGGGCCGTTTCCTGGGCTCCACCGCGGAGAAGACCAGTCGGCACGCCCCCTGCTCGGTACTGATCGTGCGCTGATGGTCGCGGCCAGCTAGCCCCGTCCGGCCCATGCCGGGCGGCGCTGGGCTGGCCTGGAACGGCAGAAGGCGCACACTGGAAGGGCACGCCCCCGGTCGGGAGTGCCGGTGATGGGGCTCACCGCAACCGCGGAGGCATCCGCTGACGGTCCCTGGTCCAGCCGTGCTGACCAGGAGGAGCCATGCCTGTATCGCCGACCGGCAGTGGCACTGCCCTGCGGCGCCGTGCCGCACTCCTCGTGACACGGATGCGTCCCCCTCCCGCTCCACCCCCGCTGCCACGCGCGGTCCAGGTGCGGGCGCTGCTCGCCGTGCTGGAGGACGCCGTCGCCACCCAGCAGCGAGCCGACGCTGCGGTGGCCTCCTGCGGGGAGCCCGGCCCCGTCTGCGGGCAGACCGCCCGGGACTGCTGCGACGCGAGCTCGGCCCTCCTCCATCTGCGCGCCCGGCTGCGGGAGTTGCCGCTGACCGACCCCGACCTCGCACAGAAGCGGGCGTACGCGGGGCGGCTCCTCGACTACGGCCAGTGGATGGTGCACCAGTCGGTGAACCTGGCCTTCACGGTGCACCCGGACGCCCGCACGGAGGCGGCCCGGCTGCAGCTGAACGGCCTGGGCCGGCCGGCGGACGATCTGCGGCGGATGCGCGACGCCCTCAACGCGGAGGGGGACGTGCCGTGAGGACAGGCGATCTAGCCCGCCGCCCGTGCCCCGGCCCGGTGGATGCGGACCCGGTCGAGCACCGCCAGCGCCTCGGTGTGCTCCAGCATGTCCCGCACGCCGAGCAGGAAGCACCGCAGCCGGTCCTCCTGGTCGACGAGTACGACCGTGCACGGGCCCTTCGCGGCCAGGTGGGCAGGGCGTTCGTGGTAGATCCGGCGGTCGGCGCCGAAGCCGGTGAAGCCGTGGAAGACGCTCGCCCCGGCCAGGCCCTCGCGATGGGCCCGGTGCACGAGTTCGGCGTAGGCGGGCCGGTGGTGCCACAGCACCGCCCCGTCGAGGTGGATGGTCAGACGGACGGCGCCTTCGGCATCAGGCATCGCCCACCTCCTCGTGCGCGCCGTTTTGACCGTACTGCCGCGTCGGCAGGGCGAACAGAGCCCGCGCCAAGCCGGGTTGCCGGGGCGGCCGGGCGAGAGCGGGACATCGACGAGGCAGGGAGGCCGTCATGGAGTTCGACGTGATCGTGGAGATCCCCCAGGGGTCCCGCAACAAGTACGAGATGGACCACGGGCTGCACCGTATCCGCCTGGACCGGCTGCTGTTCACCTCGACCAGGTACCCGGCCGACTACGGCTACATCGAGCACACCCTCGGCGGTGACGGGGACCCGCTCGATGCCCTGGTCCTGGTCGGTGAGCCGACGTTTCCCGGCTGCCTCATCGAGTGCCGGGCCGTCGGCATGTTCGTGATGAAGGACGAGCACGGCCCGGACGAGAAGGTTCTGTGCGTGCCCGCCCACGACCCGCGCTGGGCGAGTGTGCAGGACATCGGCGACGTCCCCGCTTTCGACCGGCTGGAGTTCACCCACTTCTTCGAGGTCTACAAGGACCTGGAGCCCGGCAAGTCCGTCGAGGGCTCCCACTGGGAGGGACGGGAGCAGGCGTGCGCGGAGATCGAGGCGTCCCGCAGGCGGGCCGCAGACCGGTCCGTGGGGAAGCCCTCGTGAGCGTGCCGGGCACGCTGGTCCTGCTGCGGCACGGGCAGAGCACCACCAACGCTGAGGGCCGCTTCACCGGCTGGGCCGACGTCCCCCTGACGGCCCACGGGGAGAAGCAGGCGATCGCGGCGGCGGAGCTGCTGGCCCGGGACGGACTGGTGCCCGATGCCGTACACACCTCTGTGCTGCGGCGCTCGATCCGCACCGCGGACATCCTCCTGGAGGAGCTGGACCGGTCCTGGATCCCGGTCCACCGCACCTGGCGGCTCAATGAGCGCCAGTACGGTGCGCTCACCGGCCGCGCCAAACGCGAGGTCCGCCGTGAGGTGGGGCCAGCGCGGTATCAGGCGTTGCGCCGCTCCCTCACCGCTGCCCCCGGCCCGCTGCCCGACGGTGAACTCGCCCGCCTGCGCGCGGATCCCCGCTACGCCGCCCTGCGCGGCGGCGGGCTGCCGGCCGTGGAGAGCCTGGCCGACATGATCGCCCGCGTCGCCCCGTACTGGGCGGATGTCCTCGCGGGGCAACTGTGCACCGGGCGCCGGGTGCTGGTGGTCGCCCACGGCAACGCGTTGCGCGCCCTGATCGCGGTCCTTGACCGGCTCACCGAGCAGGAGGTCGAGAACCTGAACATCCCGACCGGGGCACCGCTGCGCTACGGCTTCGACCGCCACCTGCGGCCCGTCGCACGCGGAGGTGGCTATCTGGATCCCGACAGTGCCCGAACGGCCGCAGCGGCCGTCGCCTCCGAAGGCCAGCCTTGAACGGACAGCCTACGAAAGCGAACCGCCCCCTCTCCGACCGGACGACGGAGGAACCCAGCATGTCCCTGCACATCGCTCACCTGCACGCCGTGGAGATCCTCGACTCCCGCGCCCGCCCCACTCTCGCCGTCACCCTCACAACCGCCGACGGCACCCGCGTCCGCGCCGGGGTTCCCTCCGGCGCCTCCACCGGCACGCGCGAGGCCGTCGAACTCCGCGACGGCGACAAGAGCCGCTACAACGGACAGGGTGTGCTGACGGCCGTCGGCCATGTCAACGGCGAGATCGCCCAGGCCCTCACCGGCCGCTCCTTCACCTCCGCCACCGAACTGGACCGCGCACTGATCGAGCTGGACGGCACCGACACCAAGTCCCGGCTCGGCGCCAACGCCATCATCGGCGTCTCCCTCGCCGCCACCCGCGCCGAAGCCGCCCTCGCCGGACGGGAGTTGTGGCAGCACCTCGCCCACGTCGCAGGCACGACACCGCGTTTGCCGGTGCCGCACTTCAACGTGGTCAACGGCGGTGCCCACGCCGCGAACAGCCTGGACTTCCAGGAGTTCATGCTCGCCCCGCTCGGCGCGCCGAGCCTGCCAGAGGCAGTTCGTGCCGGCGCTGAGGTCTACGGCCGGCTGAAGGCCCGTCTGTCCGCCGCGGGGCACGCCACCGGGCTGGGCGACGAGGGTGGCTTCGCCCCGGCCATCGACCGCCCGGAAGACGTCCTTCAACTCCTGGTCGACGCCATCACCGACGCCGGCTACACCCCTGGCCGGGACGGCATCGCCATCGCGCTGGACCCGGCCGCCAGCGAGTTCCGCCACTCGGCTGACGGGCTCTATCACGTGGCGGGCGACGCGCTGAGCAGTGACCAGCTCATCGACCGCTACGAGGCGATGACCGACCGCTTCCCGGTCTGGTCGATCGAGGACGGGCTGGCCGAGGACGACTGGGACGGCTGGGTCCGCCTGACCGAACGCCTCGGCGACCGCGTGCAGTTGATGGGTGACGACATCTTCGTCACCAACCCGGCCATCATCAGCGAAGCGATCGCCAAGAAGATCGGCAACTCCGCCCTGATCAAGGTCAACCAGATCGGCACGGTCACCGAGACCCTCGACGCGATGCGGATCTGCCGGGAGGCCGGCTACACGCAGCAGGTGTCCCACCGCTCCGGCGAGACCGAGGACTCCTTCATCGCCGACCTCGTCGTCGGCACCGGCAGCGGCCAGATCAAGTCCGGCGCCCCGGCTCGCGGTGAACGCGTCGCCAAGTACAACCGGCTCATTGAGATCGCCGCGGCCGAACCCGCGCTGCCATACGGGCTGAACCGCTGACGAGCACCTGGGTAAAGCCGTCGCATGGAGCGGCCGTCCGGAAAGCCGGCCATCTTGACTGCCGATCCGCGGAGTTGTTCACTCGTTTGTGGCGATGGATCCCGCCGGGACCGTTCTGGTCCGAACTGCCTGCCCGGGCTGATGGTTCCTGACCTGGTCAGGAACGCATGCCTTCCCGGAGGTGCGCAGGTGGAATCGCCGTACAGTGCCTCGCTCCCCGTACTCAGCTGTCGGCATGCCCCCACCCCTGCTGCTGCCGATCTCCCACGCATGTGTCTCCGACACTCCTTCGACGGGCTGGGCCGCGCCCCATGGCGGGCTCCCGCGGTTCCAGCCTCCAGCCCTTTGACGCGGGTCCCGCCGGGCGATCACCCGCGCGCCCGGTTCCGGCAAAGGGCACGGTTGGGGGCGTGCCGCCCGACGGGTGGCACGCCCCCAACTCAAGGTGCTCCTGGGATCAGCGCCGGGTAGCCGGCGTGACGGCCAGCAGCACCAGAGCGAGGACCTGGATGGCGATCACGACCGTGATCAGCACGGGGATCGAGTAGCCGTACAGGCCGCCGGTCAGTGCGCCACCGGCCAGACTCGCCACGCCGACGACGCCGGCGAACAGGCCGTAGGCGGTCGCCCGCCGTCCGCTGGGCACCAGATCGGCGACCGTGGCGCGCAGGGTGGACTCCTGGATGCCCATGGCCGCACCCCACACCAGGGACCCGACCACCGCGATCGCCACCGTGTTCGTGAACGCCAGCATCACGACGGCCGCGGTCAAGGGCGGCAGTGCCATCAGCACCCGCGCACCGTGACGGTCGTACAGCCAGCCCGTCGCGAGCGCGGCGAGGGCGTCGACGGCCATGGCGGCGGCGTAGAGCACCGGCACCCAGGCCGCTGCCATGAGATGCCGCTCGACCAAGTGGTACGACAGCACGCCGAAGGTGGCGAACCCGGTCGTGGTGGCGGCGGTGAAGGCCGCGTACGTCCAGAACGCGGCCGGAAGACGGCCGTCGGCCTCCGCCGCCTCGCCGGTGCTCGGTGCCGCCTCCCGTTCGTACGCCTCCGGGTCGGGCACCCGGGCCCGCAGCCACACCAGCAGCCCCAGCGCTGCGACTCCCGGGATGGCGAGCACGCCGAGCGCAGGCCCGTAGTCACCGCCGGTGACCGCGAGCATGCCGGCCACGACGAGCGGCCCGATCAAAGCGCCGACCTGGTCCATCGCCTCGTGCACGGCGAAGCCGCGCCCGCGCCCGGTCGCCGCGGTGGCGTGCGACAGCATCGTGTCCTTCGCCGGCGAGCGCACCGCCTTGCCCACCCGCTCGGCCACCACCAGCGCACACGCCGCCCACAGCACCCCTACGACGCCGAGCAGGGGTACGGAAGCCACCGTCAGCGCGTACCCCGCGATCGCAAGACCCCAGAAACGCCGGGTACGGTCCGCCAGCGGGCCGGAGACCAGCCGCAGCCCCAACGCCGCCGCCTCGCCGGCGCCCGTCACCACGCCCACCACCAGCGCCGACGCACCGAGCGAAGCCAGCAGCGGACCGGTGATCGAGCGGGCGCCCTCGTAGACGAAGTCCGCGAGCAGGCTGACCGCGCCGAACCAGACGACGAACCGCCAGGGCCCCATCCCGGCCGGCTGCCGAGCGGCCGTCCTCTTGATCAAGCCCACAGCGCCTCCGCGAAGGCGACCCCGACGAACACCGCGCCCAGTCCGGCCACCACGCTCGCGATCACGTTGGCGGCGGCGAAGAACCGCGCCCCGTCCTCGGCCAGCCGCAGCGTCTCGTACGAGAACGTCGAGTACGTCGTCAACGCCCCGCACAACCCGGTGCCCAACAGCAACTGCACCTGCGAGGAAGCGGCCCCGGCCACCACCGCCCCGCTAAGCAGGCCGAGCACGAAGCTGCCCACGACGTTCACGGCAAAAGTGCCCCAGGGGAAGACGGTGTCGTGCCGCTTCTGCACAGCACGGTCCGTCAGGTAGCGCAGCGGCGCGCCTATCGCTCCGCCAACGACGACCAGCAGCCAGTTCACGCCTCGTGCCCCCGGCCCACGTACCGGATGACCTCGCAGTCGTCGAGGATCACCAGCCCCTCGGTGACGAGTTCGTCGAGCTGCGGCAGAAAGGCACGCACCAGCTCCTCGGTGTCCACGATCACGATCGCCACCGGCAGGTCCTCGCTCAGCGACAGCAACCGCGAGGTGTGGATCAGCGACGAGGCGCCGAAGCCCTCGATGCCGCGGAAGACGGAGGCGCCCGCCAGCCCGGCCCGGTGCGCGCGGTGCACGATCTCCGAGTACAGCGGCTTGTGGTGCCAGGTGTCGTTCTCCCCGATGAAGACCGTCACCCGCAGGGCCCTGCCCGTCAGCCTCGTCATCCCTGCCTCCATGCCAGAACGCGGCGCGTCGCCGTCACCGCGAGCCATACGGCGGCGAGCGCCGCCACAATCGTCGCCGCAAGATAGGCCAGACCGGTGCGGGCATGGCCACCGTCCACAAGCTTCTGGATGTCGACGGCATAGGTCGAGAAAGTCGTGAAGCCGCCCAGTACACCGGTGCCGAAGAACGGCCGCACCAACCGGTGGGCCGCCCACACATCCGTGATCACCACCATGAAGACACCGATCACCGCACAGCCGACGGCGTTGATCCACAGCGTGGTCCACGGGAACGTCCCGGCCGAGGCCGGCCACAGGAGCGAGGCCCCATACCGAGCGCAGGCCCCAATGGATCCACCGAGCGCCACCACCGCCACGATCGGTCCCTGCGCCCGCCAGGACTGCTGCCGCTGGGCAGGCACGTGCAGATCGACATCGGGATCCGTGGGCTCGTCCACCGCCTGGGACTTCGGGGCTGTCATGAACGCACGTCTCCTACTCGCCGGGGCCCGCACACACGCGGGCACACACCATCGCAAGTAGGGACTGTTGGCGGCACCAGTGCCGCGGTTCGGTACGGCGAGCCCCACCGCCGCGCCGCGATCACAGACCACGGCCGGAGGCCAGAATAGCGCGAGTGTCAGTTACGGCGGTCTCCGGCTCCCTCCTTACCCGTCCTGATGCTCCGGCTGAAGGCCGCGTTCGCCGCATGCCCAGAGCTGCAAGCACTCGCTGGCCGCGTCCGCTCCTTCGCCCGCATGATCGCCCAGCACGAAGGCGCGCAGATCATGGGGGTGCATGCGCGGCGCCGGTGCGCGCACCGCGCCCCTGCTGCCCGTCCGGGACGGTGAGATCGGGATCCGCTTCGAAGACGGCACTCCCCTCGACACCGGCCACCTGGACGCTGTGCTGGGCGGGCCGCGGACGGAAGTCCGAAGCGGGGTGACGGTCGGCGACCACGAGCCGTTCGACCGCCTCCAGCTCTTCCTCGCCACAACGATGCCCCATGCCGCCCGCCTCTCGGTCGACCCGGCCCGTGACACAGGGGTCATCTCCCCGCCTCCGCCCCAGACCTGGCCGGCCATCGTCACGCTCCAAGACGGCTCGCTGGCCCGGCTCGCCTGGGTCCAGGTCACCCAGAACGGCGAGCACCGTACGCGCGAGTTCGTCATCCACGGCTACGGACCGGCCGCAACCGAGCTGGCCATACTCATGGCCGACCAGGTGCAACGGTTCGACCGCGAGCACCGGGCCGCGGGTTATCCCCCGCTGCGAGGCGTCCCCCGCTCCCTCACCGGCAGTTACCCCACCGAGGGGCCCAGCGTGCTGAAGGAGCATGTGCGTCTCGACTTCACCTGGCCCCGCACGACCGAAGGCACAGCACCGTGAGGCCCGAGTCTGCTTGCTGGTAACCCCGGTTATTGGAAGTCGCGGAATGGCCCCACGTGCCGTGGCCGGAGGCGCGGCGACCTGTTCGTGGGGCCGCGCTCAGTGGGTGGGCAGGAGTCTGGGCACGGCGCGGACGTAGATGACCATGCCGATGACTTCGATCAGGGTCTGGGTCACCACGATTACGGCCGCGATGGCCAGGGTGTCGGGCAGGGCCAGTGCCAGGGGCAGGACGACGAGGGAGTTCCGGGTGGCGCCGGTGAAGACGATCGCACGGCTGGCCGGTACGTCGAGGCGGAAGAGTCGGGCGATGGCGAGTCCCGCGAAGGCCATGACCACCAGGAAGATCACGTAGAAGGGGATGACGCGCGCGACGTCGGTGAGGTTGTCGCTGAGCTTGGGGATCTGGGAGGCGACGACAGTGATCAGGGTTGCGGCCATGAGCGGCACCATCGTCGTGCCCGCCGCGTCGGCGGCCTTCTGTCCGGAGGTCTGGCGGGCGGCCCACGCCTGGGTGATCCAGGCCAGAGCGAGCGGGATGACGATCAGCACGAGGAAAGCTTCGAGGAACGGCCCGGCGTCCACCACATCGCCGAGCTCGGATCCCATGAACAGGAAGAGGAAGGCCGGGAGCATGAGCATCTGGGCGAGCAGCAGCAGGGGGGTGGCGGCCAGCAGGCGCTGGCTGCTACCGCCGGCCAGGCCGCTGAAGACGATGACGTAGTCGACGCACGGGCACAGCAGGACGAGCAGGACGCCGAGGCGGACGGCCTGGTCGGCGGGGAGGAAGGTAAACATCGCCGCGACGACCAGGGGGACCACGACGAAGTTGACCACCAGGGCCGCGGCGAGGAACCGTCCGGATCGCAGGGAGCGCACGAGGTCGGCTGCTGGCACCTGGAGGAAGGTCACGAACAGCAGCGCGCCGAGCACGGGGTTGATCGCGTGCTCAAGGCCGGGGCCGGCGGCGGGTGCCGCCCAGCCGAAGAGTGCTCCGGCGGCCATCGCGCCCAGGTAGATCGCCACCTGGTGGCGTTCCATCCCTGCAATCAGGCCCGTGGGCTCCTGCAGCACTCGCTGCTCCTAGCGGTTGATCGCCCGCGCCGGTCGCGGGCCTGTTCGGCCCTCCATCCTCGCGGGTCGCGATGTGAATGCTTCATCGACCCCGGCCCGGGACGGCTGGAAGGCGGTGGTCAGGACCGGATGGTGGCCGGGTCCGGCTTCGAGGAGGAGGTGTCCTGGGCGCAGCCGCAGGCAGTGGTCCGGTCGGCCGTACAGGTGCAGCGGCCGGCCCGCCGCTTGAGCCACCACCAGCTCGTGACGGCGCCGATGGCCAGGATGGCGGCGAGGGCGGGCAGGCCCTGGGCTACTGCGGTGGCGCCGGTGCCGAGCAGGCCGCCGGCGACCAGGAGGGGCAGCAGGCAGCAGCCGAGGCAGGCGAGTCCCGCGAGCCAGGCCAGCGTGCCGGGGGTGCGGGGGCGCTGGTCAGCAGCAGGGCTCGGCATGACGGTTCTCCTGGGCGAGGCCGGTGAAGGGCAGCGGGCACGTCTGGCTGGCCGCGCAGACGCTGAGGTCGTCGCATCCGGCGTTCATGGCGTCCGCGAGCGCGGAGCGGATCGTGTTCAGGTCGGCGATACGGGCGTCGATCTCGGCGAGCTTGTCGGCCGCCTTCTCCTGCAGTCCGGGCATGCGCCGTCCATGGCGGTGCCGGCCGGCTTCCAGGAGCTCGGCGACCTCATCCAGGGTGAAGCCGAGCCGCTGGGCGGCCTTGATCACCCGGACGATGGTGACGGCGTCGTGGGGGTAGAGGCGGTGGCCTCCGGGGGTGCGCTCGGGTTCGGCCAGCAGGCCGCGGCGTTCGTAGTAGCGCAGGGTCTGCAGATTCACGCCAGCCGTCTCGGCGAGCTGGCCGCTGCGCAGGCCGGTCGTCATGACCGGGCCCCGGCAGTGGCGGTGGCCCGCTCGACCAGGGCGGTCAGGACGGCGGCGTGGACCTCGGGCACGGTGATGTCCACCAGCACGGTGCCCTCGGCGGCGCGCTCGATCGAGAAGGTGAAGAAGGAGCAGCAGCCCGCCTCCCGCGCCGCGAGGTCGCGGGCCCGTTCCTCGGTCGTCTCGGGCCCGTCCAGCACCAGCTGGGCATGGGTGGCGGAGACGCTGTTCACGCTGGTGAGGGCCTCGGCGACCAGGGCGTCGAATTCGGCGAGCCGCAGCGGCTGCTCGGTGGCGGGCAGGGTGCAGGCGTCCGGTACCCAGGTCATGGCGGTGGTCCACTTCGTCGCGCGGCGGCGGGATGCCGACGCCTGCCTCGACGGTAAACCTGTACCGGGGTACCGGATGCAAGCCCTTGTGCCGGCCCCGTGCGGGTCAGCGGGTGAGGGTCTGGGTGATGCGCCACAGGCGGCGGGGCAGAGCGCCTTCCTCGAAGGCGTGGACCTCGTTCAGGGTCCACCCCTCGGCGAGGGCGTCGACCAGGTGGCGGGGGAAGAAGTGCACGGCGAAGCCGCCGTGCTCGAAGATGTTGTCGCCGTGCGCGGTGCCGGCGCCGTAGTGGTCGTCGCCGGTGTGCCGGACGGTATAGACGAAGACGCCGCCCGGGCGCAGGACCCGGCGGACCTCGCCGACCAGGGCGTGTATCTCCGGGGTGGACAGCGCCATGCACAGCAGCATGTGCGCGAAGACCGCGTCCACGCCGGCGTCGGACAGCGGCAACGGCTCTCGGACGTCGTGCACGGCGGTGGCCACCCGATGGTCGAGGCCCTGGTCTCGTGCGGCGGCACGCAGCTGTTCCAGCCCGACGGGGCTGAAGTCGGTGGCCTGCACGGTGAAGCCCTCGCGGGCGAAGAACAGGGCGTCGCGGCCATGCCCCGCTCCCAGCTCCAGGACATCTTTCGCCCCGGCTGCACGAAACGCCGCGGCGGCGTGGACGGCGGGGGCGGACGGCTGCTCGCCGTACATGCCCGGGTGCGCGCTGTAGGTGTCCTGCCAGTGCTGGTGCTGGGCGTCGGCCAAGTCCTGGGCGTCGTCACTCACGTCTGTTCACTCCCCATGCCCGGGCCGCCGGTTTCACCGGACAGCCTAGAGCGCGTCGGCGAGGGCCTGCCGCAGCTGGTTGACCCCGGGGACGCCGGCCGGTCCGTGCGGGGTGCGGTATATCCGGCACGTCAGGCCGGGTGCCTGGCCGGGCTCGGCGAACGGGTCACGGCCGTCGATCAGGAAGGCCGGCGAGCCGGTGAACCCTGCCCGCGCGGCCTCGTCCGGGTCGGCGATGATGCGCGTCGTGAACGTCATCCGGTTCAGACCCAGCTCGTCCAGCGCCTGCTGCACCAGGTCGCTCGCCGGTTCGGCGTTCGGACAGCCAGGTATCACCAGCAGCTCGATTTTCATGTCTCCAGCATCGCGCGGACCGGGCGTTGGCCCGGGTGTCCGTATGAACCAGCCCGGCCGATTTCGTTGGCTGCGGGGCTCGGGGCCGCTGGGGCGGGGTGCTCAGCGGCGGACCAGCTGTGCGGCATAGGAGGCGTGCTCTCCGGCGGCGATGCGCCGCCAGGTGTCCGCGGTGGTCTGGCAGACGCCGAGCAGGCGGCTGACGACAACGGCGGGCAGCTCGCCTGTCAGCTCGACCAGGGCCGTGCTGCGGGACACCCGCGGGCGTACGCCCAGGTCGTGCAGACGGCGTTTGAGCTGGCTGCAGCTGAGGCGCTGGCCGGGGAAGCGTCCGGGAAACAGCCAGCGGGCCTGCGGCGGGGCGTCGGCCCGGTTCGCCTGTTCGTACAGGTGGCGGAGGTAGGCGTCCAGGGGCGGCGGCATCTGGGCGGGCACCGGGCCGAGCCGGAGGGCCACGATGTCCTGGCCGAGGGTGACGTGCTCGGTGGTCAGGTAGGTGATCCGGGACGGCGGCTGGGCGAACAGCAGGATGAGCAGGCCGGCCATCTTGTCGGCGACGGGCACGGCATCGTCGTCCAGGAGCCGGTGGACCAGGGCCCAGCGGGTGTCCTGGGCGATGATCTCGCCGGTGATACTCGGGGCGCGCAGTGGCACGGCCAGGGGGCGGGTGTGGCCGTTGCGGCTGGTCCAGGTCAGGAAGGTGTAGACACTGGCACGCTGGGCGGGGCCCTCATCCAGCCAGGCGTCGACCTGGTCCTGGGTGCACGCACTCACGGTGGTGCCTTGCGCCGTCAGCCAGTTGAGCAGCCGCACCGCTTGGCGCACCTGGCTGCGGGCACCGTGCACCTGTCCCTCGGTCAGGAAGCGGCGGCGCGAGACGCCGCGCAGGCGACGCAGCAGGTACCAGGTGATGAAGCCGTGCAGCAGCCGGCGCCCTCGTGGGTCCTGGATGCGGGAGAGTTCGCCGGGCAGCCAGCGTTCCAGGGCGGCGAGGTGCTCGTCGCGAGCCAGCAGGACACCGCCGGATACCAGGATCATCCGCAGGTTCTTCACGACGTTCGCCGGACCCAGCCGGTCCATCGTCTCGTGGGTGACGGGCCCGCGTCCGGTGGCCAGGGCGCGCAGCACGGTGACGCGCGCAGGCCGGCGGTCGAGCCACCAGAGAAGGGCGACCGGATCGCGTCGCAACAGTGCCTGGAAGACGGGTTCGGCCTCCGGGCGCATCTGGTCGGCGACGCTGAGGATGTCGTGCAGCCGGTAGCGAACCGCGCAGGCAGCGCACATTCCGCGGTAGTGGAGGTGGGCCACGGTGCCGCAGTCCCGGCAGGGCCGCCGGCTGGCGGGGTGCTTGCGCCAGCAGGTCTGGCAGACGCCCTCGTCCTCGGGAGTCCGGGCGAAGATCCGAACGGTCTTGCCGCAGGCGGCGCATGGGCGGCGCTTCGCCCCGCACACGGTGCACAGCGGACGGCCGTCCGGCGTGCGGTAGCTGACGTAGTGGTTCCGGCCACACCCGACGCACGTCTCGCGCGGGCGGTTTCTGTGCCGGCATGCCTCGCAGATGGGGGTGTCGGTGTCGGCGTAGTTGCAGGGTCGCCGTTCTCCGCAGCCGGCGCAGATCGCCGTGGGCAGCTGGTAACAGCGGTCACACACCGCCTCGTCTTCGATGCGCGCGTGGATGCGACGGCGCTGGCCGCACCGGGAGCACAGCCGGTGCCCGAGCGGGTCGTGGACGCGGCAACTGCCGCACAGCGGCTGGCCGTCCGGGGTGCGGGCCATCACCGGCCGGCTCCGCCCGCAGCGGGAACACGTCTGCGCCCGCAGCACCGCCCGGCATCCCTCGCAGCAGCGGACGCCATCGCGCACTTTCGTCAGCGCCACTGTGCGCCCGCACAGCGGGCAGGGAGGAATCACCAGCCCCTTGGCGCCGTGTTCCCGCAGGTCCTTGATCAGCGCGATCGTCTTGCGCGGGCCCTTCGCACCGCCGCCGGTGAGCAGGTCCGGATGGTCCAACAGTGCCCATAGAAGCTGTCGTTGGCGGTTCCTGACCGGCTCGATGCCACGTACGACCTCGGTGATCGCGTCCAAGGACAGTTCGGGACAGGCCCTTTGAATCAGCCCGCACAACTCACCGAGCGGGTCTGCGCCTCCCTCGGGCGGATGCGACCGGCAGCGCGGACGACCCTCCCGGTCGCGGAAGGCGATGTCGTGACGGCCGCAGACGGCGCACGGGTTGGCCTGGCGGCGCAGCCTCGACTGGCACCGCTCGCAGATGCGAGCCGCTCCATCTGGTCCCACGCCGGTCAGGCGACCGCCCCCGCCGCACCTGCCGCAGCGGGGAACCTGCACGTGCTCGGCGCCGTGACGGCACAGCGCCCTGGTCAGCCGTTCCAGGAAGGCCGGGGCCTCGGGCCGTCCGGACGTCAGCCACGCCGGATCGTCCACCAGCATTGCGGCCAGCACCCGCCGGTGCGGGGCCCGCTGGAGGGTGTCCACGAGCACCGCGTGCACGGTCTCGGCCGTCAGCGTCGGCTCCAGGGCGCAGACCGCCTCCGTGATCACGGCTTCCGGCTCGGTCGCGTGGCGCGGCAGTTCAACGGCGGGCACCGGCTACTCCTCGGGTGGCACGATGCGGGCGCGCCTGGGGCGGAAGCCCCCGACTCCCGGCACCGACTCCTCACCGCCGCCGCTGGCTGCGGTCTTACCGCGGACGGAGCGGGCGGTCACGGGTTCGATCAGGTCCTCCATCGTGCAGTCCAGGATGTCCAGCAGTGCCATCAGCGTCTTCAGGCTGAGGCGTTCGGGACGCTCGACGACCAGCCGGTAGGTCTGGCTCGGCGAGAGATCGATGCCGCGCTCGGCCAGCAGGGGACGCAGGTCGGTGGTGGAGAACATCCCGCGGGTGGCCATCACCTCCCGCAAATGCCACCGGTAGTCCAGCTTCCCCGTCATCGCGTCGTCTCCCTACTGGCCATGGTGGAGGGCCTTGTCCAATACGTTGCGCATCATCGTGTTCATGAAGTCGCCGCTGACGCCGGTGTAGAGCGCGGTCGTAGAGGCGAAGCGGTGGCCGACCTGGCGCTGAACGAACCCGGGGTCGGCGCCGTCTTCAATCTGGTGCGTGACGTGGCTGTGCCGCAGGCAGTGCGGGACGAGGTCGCCGTCCAGCCCGAGAGCGTCGCGGTACTCCGCGAACCGCTCCTCGATCTCGCGGCTCTGCAGCCGGCCGCCGCGCTCGGTCGGCCACAGCGCGGAGCTGGCACAAGTGCGGTAGCGGGGGCGGATGTTGGTGACGTAGTCGTCGACCGCCTCCACCGCCCACGGCATGACACTGAGCACGGTGCGCCGCTTGGGAGGCGATCCCTTGGTGCGCTTGCCCCAGCGCACGTGCAGCGACCCGAACCGGCCCAGTTCCGGCGCCTTGGGGTTGCGGTACCAGTCGGTGAGGTCGAGCTTGGAGGTCTCCGTGCACCGCAGCCCCCAGCCGTAGATGACCTTGAAGGCGGTGGCGTCCCGGTATGCGGCCAGTGCCCCCTTGCGTCCCAGCCGGACGGCCCGGTCGACCTGGGCGTCGGCGTGGTCGAGGAAGCACTGGATCTCCTCGCGGGACATCGGGCGCCGGGACGCCTCGGCCTCGTAGTCGACCAGGTGGGCGGCGGTGTTCCACTCGAAGCAGACCTGCACCGGGTGGGTGCCGAAGCGCAGTTCGCACTCCTGCGGCCACTGGTAGTGCGGCGAGGTGACGTAGTCGCAGAACATCCGCACCGCGGTCTGGTAGGTGCGGATCGTCGAGTCCGCCCGGTGCAGCTCCGCGATCAGGTACGTCGTCCACTCGTCCATCGCGGCGGCCGACCAGTGCCACGGATACGCCTCGGCAAAGGCGGTGAAGCGGCGCACCACGCCCAGCCGATCACTGATCGTCTTCGGCTGCAGGCGCCGACCGCCACGCTGCTGGCGTGCCCAGCCCTCCAACATCGCCTCGAACACGGTGTCTTCGGGATGCAGCAGCGTCACGCCGTGCAGCAGCACCAGGCGGGCGGAGCCCTCGCTCAGGTCCGTAGTCGTCGTCACGCTCCCTCGCTTTCAGAGAGTGCGCGAATCATGCATCCGATGAGAGATCCACAGCAAGAGGCCAGACCAGAAGGCCGCAACCACCGTTCAAGGGAGGTACGTTGATGTCACAGCTCCCCAGCTCAGACGATCCGGGATCGTGCAGCGGATGCAATTCCCCGGAGATGACCAACACCGAGGCGTGGATTGCCTACGGCCATCACCACCTCCAGCGCGGCACGCCCCTTCCAGAAGTCGAACGGATCGACTGGGGTCCCGGCGCCACCGGGCCGGGCGAAGCGATCCTCGGCTCTCTCGACGGCCGGCGGGTGCTGGACCTGGGCTGCGGCCCTGGCCGGCACGCCGCCCACCTTGCCCGCGACCACGGCGCGCTCGTGGACGCCGTCGACTCCTCACCCACCCAGATCGAACGCGCCCGGGCCCGCTATGACCAGTTGCCCGGGCTGAGCGTGATACTCACGGACGCCGTCGAGCACCTGCACGCCGCCGCCCCATACGACGTGATCTACTCCGTCCACTCTGTCCCCTACATCGACCCGCACCGGCTGCTGCCCGCTCTGGCCACGGGACTCAAACCGGGCGGCAGCCTGTACTTCACCGTCCTGCACACCAACTCCCACGGCGACGACCCCTCCACCGCACTCGTCCCGCGGCCGGAGACCCTTCGTCTGGCCGCGGGCGGGGAACTGACTGTCCAGATGTGGGTGCTCACACCCGAACTGTGGGAAGACCTGCTGGTCCAGTACGGGCTGCGCGTGGAGACCATCACCGTCCTCGACGCCCCGGAGCAGGGCAACCACGCCTCCTACCGACTCTTCCAGGTCCGCCGCCCAGCCCGCGTCACGTCTCGCCCGCGCACCACCAGGCCACCCGTAGCGCACGCGGCACTCGGCGTCGGCGCCATCCTGTCCGGGCCAGACGGTGTGCTGCTGGGCCAGCACCGCCGGCGTACTTTCGAGGTGCCCGGCGGCACGGTGGAGCCCGGCGAATCTCTGTCCGAGGCCGTCGTCCGCGAACTCGCCGAGGAGACCGGCCTCACGGCCCTTCCGGCGGACGTACGCCTGCTCGGCACGCTCGTCGACCACGTCGGCGATGTCGTCCGCATCACCGTGGCCGCCGTCGTCACCACATGGCAGGGGACCCCCGCCGACCAGCCCGACGAGAGCGTGCACGACTGGCGTTGGTGGCCCCTGGACTCCCTGCCCTCCGGTCTGTTCGAGTGCAGCGCTCAGGTACTGACGGCCTGGCGGCCCGACCTGCCCATCGATCACCCGCCCGCGCACTTCACGCCCTTCGCCGACCGGGTGCCCACCAGGCCGGAATGACCGTGGCCGACATCAGCCCACCAACCCTAGGGAGACACCCCCTCTCTCCGCGCCCGGTCGATGATCACGTGTCTGAGCGAGCCGACGCCGGTCAGCCGGGACAGATCAGGACCTTTCTCTATTGGATCAGCGTGTTGATGCTGGTCTGACAGGGTGGCTTGATGGGTAGCTGGCGTGTGTTCTGGGTGCCGAAGCCGGCAAGGACGGTGCCTTCAGGGCGACCAGGGTTGACAGGGTGGGCCGATCTCTCTCGGATACCAACTGACCCTGGATGTGCTTGCCGTTGAGCGCAGTCAGGTACTTGTACAGGCGGCGTGTGTGGAGCGGCGATTCGGCACGCAGCTCCGGTGTGGTTATGGCGAGAAAGGAGCGGGCGGACCGCACGTTGCCGTCCACCGCCAACGTGAGCGCGTACACCGTTACGGGGACGGGTGTGTCACCTTCGGTTGGCCAGTTCCTCGTCCTCGATTCGGCGCCGGCAGTCGCCGCATAGCGTCTGCGCAGTCCCGTCGTCGTCACCCTCATGGGGCCAGAGGCATCCACACCCCCCACAGTTTGCCAACTCTTCAAGGCTGTAGCGGGCTTGGCAGGTGAAGCAGTAGTGCATCTCCTCACCAGGGCCGTCCATGAATGCGAAGCAGGCAAGTGTCGAAGCGTGGCACTGGGGGCATTCGTTGCCCGGATGGCCAGGCTCGAACTCCTGGAAGGCCAAGGCCAAGTCCTCGGCGCTCATCGTGGTGACGCAGAAGTGGCAATGGGCGCCGTTCGGAATGACGGCGAGAGCCCACTGCCCGCACACAGAGCAGGGCAGAACCGAGTCGGTCGTGCCCTTGAGTTCGTTGCCCCGCAGTCGGTTCATGCGTTCGTTGACGAACGCCTCGATGGTGTTCAGGCCGCTGCGTACTTGCAACATGTCTCCTTCGATACTCTCGCGCTCCGGCGCGTCGAGCAGTGGGAGCAATTCGGCGTCGAGGAAGCGGAGTAGGAAATCGAGCACTGCACCGGCTCGTGACTCCACGGCCTCTGCGCTGTGGGTCAGCCCGTAGTGCTGTAGAGCGTTCCGGTCCTTGCCGAGGTCCTTGAGAGCCGCGGCGTCCTTCTTGTTGATGTCAAGGCCGCAGATGTTCCTCAGACGTTCCACGGCGGCGTCCGTTCCGCAGCTGTTGAAGTCGGAGGCGCTGAACTTCTCTGAGGTGGCCCTGGCAGGATCGCTGAACACCAAGCTCCAGTGTTCCCGCAGCAGGCGCGACTTCAGCAGGACCTCGGCTGCAGCCTGGAGGTGCAGGACGGCGTACTTGATTTCGCGGGGCCCGGTATGAGTGTTGGCATCTAGATGCTCCACGACGCTGACGAGGTAGTCGATGCCGTTACGGACCGGCGGGAAGTCGACTTGCATGGGGCCGGTCCGGCGCCACCTCGGCCGGAACGGCTGGCGAGACGCTATAACGCTAGATTCTTCGGATACCACTCAAACCTACCCAGGTCATGCGGCGTTTGGCCTTACGCCGACGATCATCCGAACACGCTACAGGAATGCCGCAGTTCTCCTCTGGGTGATAGCCATAGCGCTCGCGACTGCGTTCAAGTCCATGAACTCTTTGTCTTCTGTCAGCTGGATTTGGTCGAGATATCGCCCGTAGAGATGCGGCGCCTTCGAGTGCCGGTCGAGTTTGAGCCGCTCTTCTCGGAGTTGCTGCGTGCTGATGTCGCCACTTGTTGCTCGATAGTTGCAGGTGTAACACAGCACGATCAGCTCCCAGGGATTGGCGGCATGGATGGCTGCTCGCAGAAGGCCGTTCTGCCCTCCCAGCCGATGTGCCACCTCCATTACGTTCTTAAGACCCAGGATGTGGTGGATGTCGAGGGGCCATGGTCCGCCACAGATCGCGCAGACGCTGGTGAGGGAGAACAGGAGTTGCCTGGCAGCAATAGGAAGCCTTCCCCGCGGATGCAACTGTGCCGGAGGACGCGCTCGGCCTCCACCAGAACCACCTCTAGGTTCCTCATGCTCCTCTGCCTTGGCTGCCATCCAGAGAACTCGGAAGCGTTCGCTCAGCTCGTCCAGTAGCTGTTCCTGGGTCGTGCTGGAGGCCGGCATTCGCATACCGAGCGCGAGAGCCACTTCAAGAACGGTTTCCCGCGGCTGGACCTTCCGGCCGGAGAACACGTTGGAGACGGTGCTCTTGCTCCTCCCTGTGTAGCGCGCGATGTCGGCCTGGCTGAAGCCTCCTGCCTCCCTCTGCAGCTCGATGAGAGCATGCTGAAGGTCCCTCCTGCGGCCTGGCGGAAGGTCGGCCCCCCTCGACTCGCCCTTGCGGCCCATCTCAGGCACCCCCTCCCTTCCGTCGCCACCGGGCCCAGGCCCGGCTCGTGATCCAGACGATGAAGGCGACCATAAGTCCGGCGATAACGTTCTTGGCGATCTCGTCCACGGAGCTAAGTGTTGTGCACGTCCGGGGTCTCCTGGACAGTTGTGGACAACTGGCTGTGGGCCACCTGCTGAGCTCTTACTGGAGATGGGGCCGTTCGCGACTGCCGACGCCGTACGCATGTCGATCGCCGTCGTGGAGCTGTCCGGATGTGGCGACGCGGTCTAGCTAGCGCTTCGACCAGAGCCCCCGGCTGAGTAGGCACCCACGACACGCAGGACTTGACAGACGGAAGTTGCCCCGCAGGTCCAGGCCGCGTTATGTACCGTCCTCGAATTCGGCCTGGCGCAGATCACAGTCGTCGAGCAGGGAGTCGGCGAGGTCGGTCGCGGTGAACGTTGCTTCCCGAAGGGAGCAGCCGGAGAAGAGCTGTCAGTAGCCGTTCCGCCGGCCGCGTCGCCAAGCCCAGAGCGCACCGATAACGGCTACACCCAGGGCCTCGAAGGCAACGCCGGTACCGCCCGGGGCGCCGGCGACCTTCGACGCAGCGAGGACTCCGGAGACGACGAGCACGTACGGAAGGAGGAAGAGGACGGTACGGCCGAGGCGGATGGGATTCATAGGTCAAGTATCCCTATATGTCCGCTAGTTGGCCAGGGCGATTCTCTGCGCCCGTCGGTTGATGGTCCGCACCGCCGCTTCGCCGTCTGGGAAAGAGACGTCCCGGAGAAACGTGACTACGTACGAGGCTGACTCCTTTGCTTCGGCGGGCTGAAGCCGACGCCAGCAGCCCAGTGCGTTGCCGACGGCCCGAACGGTGGTGCTGTGCTGGGGCCCGAGGTGGAGGTGCCACGCCCGAGCTATGAAGACCCAACTCTGTAGTCCAAATCGGAAGTCCTGGTCGAGCCAGGCAATGTCACCCCGCACGAGGCTGGCTGCCAAGGTGTAGAGGTGGCTCGGGCCGAACTGGGCGGAAAGTTCTGTGAGTAGTTGATCGGCGTCGCGGGCGGCTTCGGTGAAGAGGTTCTGGTTGGCGGTTGCGCAGATGGCAACGAGTCGGCCGCGGTAGGGCTCGGGGAGTGGCTCGTACGGCCGGTCGGGCGGCACAGGGTCCACGGTCTGCGGCTGCGGCACCGGCAGATTCGTCGGCGATGTGGGTGTCTGCGGCAAGCTCGGTGCGGCAGGGACCTGAGCTTTGCTGTCCAAGGGATCGCTGGTGCCGTCAGTGTTGACCTGGATCACCGTTGTGTACTGAGCTTGCTCGTCCTGGATCACAGCGCGGATCGGCATCTCCAACGCGGCAGCCTCCAGCTGGAGGTGCGCCAGGACCGCTTCATTGAGCGAGACGCCTGGCGGCGGCGTGAAGTACTCCTCGTCAATGAAGCAGATCCCGTCGGGCGTGATCCGAACCTGCACCGCGTCTGGAGACATGTCGCTCACTGCTGGTCCACCTGCTTGTCCGGGAGAAGGGGGATAGTGCTGATTCCGCCGGCACTCGGGAAGCTCGGTTCGGCCCACCCGCGATACCGCAGACGCCAAGCGCCGTCCGTGAGTTCTTTCCGCGAGACAATGGCGATCTTGCCTTGGCGCGGGTACTCGTCCCCTACGTCGTTGCTGGCCACCTGGTCGTTGCCCAGGTAGAGGGCGACGTGCCCCGCCGAGCTGCCTGTGTCATAGAACAGCAGCGCTCCTGCGGGCGGTGACACGTCGCCCGGGTGCGCGAGTCCGGCGTCCACGAGCCGGCTCCAGTGAACATTGGCCGTTGCCGCTCCGGACGAGCCCCAACCGTAGGCCTGGGCCACGAAGTTGTCGCACTTCCGGTACCAGCCTGTCTTGCCCGCTTCGTTGCGGGCGCTCGCGATGGCTTGGGCAGCGGTGCGCGGGTTCTTGACCTTGAACGTTGCCTTGGGGTCCTTGCCGCCGGAGGCGGCCGGGTCGTCGCAGCCCGTACTGATCGAGGTCACGGCGTGAGTTCCCCAGGTCTTGGCGACGAGCGAGCCGGCTGCGGACTCCCACTTGGCATACTCGTTGCGGTACTTCTCGGCGGGACGCTGGATCGTGGCGGCGACCTTGGTGAGGGCCTTCTGCTGCCAGTTGTCGACCTTGACGAGCCGGTCGTAGAACTTCCCGGATGCGTAAACCGGGTCGGTGAGCTCACTGACCGTGCCCCAGCCCTGCGAGGGCCTCTGCTGGAAGAGCCCGACGCTGTCCGAGTGGCCGTGGTGCAGGTTGTTGAGGGTGCTTTCCTGCATGGCGACCGCCACGGCGATGACCGCGGCGCGAGACGAAAGGCTCCTGGTACGAGCAACGTTGGTGATGGTGGCCGCGTTGCGCACCTGTCGCGGGGTCCACTTGGCGCTGTTCTGTGCACTTTCCGGATGCAGCGGAACCGTCACCTGGGCACTGCCTGCTTCCTGCTCGCCGTCGAACTTGGGCTCCTCACCTCCCGCACCGGCTCCGCTTTCTCCGTCTCCGATCGGCTGAAGGCCGCTCTGGCAGGTGTTGGCGTTGGCCTGGGTCGTGGCGCCGCTGACCGCGAGCACGCAGAGCGAGAGCACCGAGACGCCTGCCGCGGTGACGCCTATGGCGGCCTTACCGAGCCCGTTCATCCCCACCTCAGTCATAAACGTGTGTAGATGAAAGAAGGTCAGTGAACCGCAGTTGCAGCGGAACGGCCACTCGCGTCAGCGGTTCCAGATGGTCGCCCGGGCGCATTTGCGCCGGGGGAGCCATGTCGGTGAGCCGCCGCTTGCTGCACGGCCGCAGCGAAGGCCGGAGTGGTATCTAGCCGCCCTCAAGAGGGTCATACGCATGGCGGGAAATGCCGATTGAACTGCTGGTATGTGAGTCGATGCGAGATCGGCGTGCGTTCCAGTGAACCCCGTTGATCCGGGTCTGCTTCCTGGGGTGACTGCGCTCGCAGTCGTTGCTTGAAGGGTGGCGCAGCCCTGTCTGTCAAGTCATAAACACTTGTCGTCAAGTTTGTGTGTATGTACCTTTCACCGTCACGGCCCGGTTTTGGGTCGGCCTCCGTGACGAGGGTGGAAGGGAGTCGGGGTATGCCCGTTTCGCAACGCCTGGTGGATCTTGCAGCGAGTGGTGACATCGGCACCCTCGTGAACGGGTTGTCCCCGGACTGGGGCCCGTTCGGGGAGCTGGGCACCACGGGGCGGACCGTGATCCAGGCCCTGATGGCGGGCGTCGTTCTCGTCCTGCTGGGACGCGCGATCCTCGGCGCCGTGCATCTCAAGGTCGGCGAAGGGCAGCACGATGTCGCCCAGGTCAGCAAGGGCAAGAAGGAGATCGGCGGCAGCCTCGTCGGGGCCTTCGTCGTCGCCTCGATAGGAACGATCTTCACGATCGTGTACGGAATGGGCATCTGATGGTCCGTCAGATATCCCGTGGCAGGGGTACCCGAGTCCTGGTCGAAGAGACGCCGACCGACGCGCAGGGCGACAAGCCCTGGTGGCGGGGGATGGCCATCACCGGAGCGATCTTCCTCGCGCTGGTCATCCTCGCGGTGTTCATGAGCCTGTCCGGGGGCAGCGGCGGGTCTGGGTCCGACGGCTCGTCCGACGGCCAGAGCCAGACCGCACCGGCGGAGAGGAACACCACGGGAGGGGACACCAAGAGCACCGCGAAGAAGCTGGTCAACGGTGTCCCGGTCGGCTACCCCCACAACCAGTCCGGCGCTGTTCAGGCCGCGGTGAACTACCAGGTGGCGCGGTCGTCCGCCGCGTACTTCACCGACGAGAAGGCACGGCACGCGACGCTCGCCGCGATGATGACCCGTCAGGCGCTGGAGCGGCAGATCCGCAACGACGACACCGGGATGCAGCAGGTCCTTTCCTCGCTGGGTGTCACCGCCGGAAGCGAGGACGAGCTGGTCGCGCGCGGAGCGGCGATGGGCACCCGGGTCACCGCGTACACCGAGCAGATGGCTACCGCCGAGGTGTGGATGGCCGGACTCGTCGGCGTCACGGACAAGAACGCCCCGATGCCGGTATCCGCGTCGTGGACCACCTACACGCTGACCCTGCAGTGGCAGTCCGGCGACTGGAAGCTGTCCGCGATCACATCAGTCAACGGCCCGACCCCCCTGGATACAGGCAGCGACAGCCCCACCAGCGTCGACGAGTTCCGCACGGCAGATCGGGAGTTCAATGCGCCCCCGTATGTCGGCTGAGACTCAGTATCGGGTACGGACCCGCCTCGTCTGGATAACCGGCCTGACCGCCACGCTCACCATCATGCTCGCCCCGGGCCAAGCCCAGGCGAACGACTTCTCCGACTGGTCCTGCACGAACATCCCGTTCGCGGACAAGGTTTGCAGCGTCGTCGAGAAGACGAACCAGGCAATCGACTTCGCGAGCGACCCCCTGGGGTACATCGCCCAGTTCTTCAACAATGCCGTGACCAGCATCTTCACCCAGATGATGAAGGCACTCGGATCGACCACACGCATCGACTGGCAGGACCCGGGGTTCCTCAGGACCTACACCATGGCCTTTGGCGCCTCCACGGTGCTGACGGTGATCCTGTGGCTGATCGCCGTGGCCAAAAGGGCGATTCAGGGGGTTCAACCGCTCCAGGCGCTGGGTGAATCGATCGGCTTTCTGCTGATGTCGGTCCTGGTCTCCGCCTTCGCGCCGCTGGCGGTCGCCTACACCGTGCGGGTCTTCGACGAGGCCGCGGAGACCATGTTCAAGCCCGTGGCCGGAGACGCCGCCGACATGGTCCTCACCGTCACCACGGCCATGCTCGCGCTGATGGCGATCCCCGGCGGCGCCATCATCGTGATCTTCTTCGCCCTGGCGCTGCTGGCGGCGGTGGCCGGCGTGTGGCTGGAGCTCATCGTCCGCAACGCCCTGATCCTGTCCGGACTCGTCTTCGGGCCGACCGTGTTCAGCGGACTGGTGGACCGCGACCTTTGGGGACACACCAAACGCTGGGGCGGCGTGATGGTCGCGATCATCGCTTCGAAGTACGTCACGTTCACCGTCATCGCGCTCGCCACGGGAACCTTGGCATCCGACAGCCCCAACAAGAGCCTGGGGCAGTCCTTCGCCACCGTCTTCACCGCGCTGGCGCTGTTGTTCCTCGCCTTCTACATGCCCTTCCAGCTCTCGAAGTTCTTCCCGGCGTTCGGCGATGAACTGCGCGACATGTACGCCGCCCGCGATGACCTCAAGGGCCGGGCAAAGAACGTCGGCAGCCAAGTGGGCGACTCCTACGGAGAACTCAAGTCGCGTATGGGCGGTGGTGGTGGCGACGGCGGCGGATCCGGCGACGACGGCGACGAGGGAGAGGCCGACGCTGCGGACGGCGACGCCCTGAGCGGCGACGGCGCGGCCGAGACCGGAGCGACCGAAGGAGCAGCCGCCGCGACCGGTATCGGTGCGGCGGCCGTGGCCGCGAAGAAGGGGGTCGACAAGACCAAGGACGAGGCCGAAGCCGCCGTCGAACGCGGAGTCGACGGGGCAACCGCCGGCCTCGACTCCGGAAGTTCCTCGGCTACCTCGTCGGCGGGCGGCGACTCCGACGGCG
Organism: Streptomyces sp. NPDC005784; assembly: GCF_042871525.1. NCBI lineage: Bacteria > Bacillati > Actinomycetota > Actinomycetes > Kitasatosporales > Streptomycetaceae > Streptomyces > Streptomyces sp. NPDC005784. The sequence goes on along the minus strand of NZ_JBIAIQ010000021.1, from coordinate 28,848 downwards.
GCGGTAGCCACACCGTCGGCGGGGACGCGCCTTCTGCCGGAAGTGCTCCTGACGCCCCAGTCCCGGACAGCGTGACGGCCGGCTCGGAGCCAGCTGACCCGGCAGGCCCGCAGTCGTGGCCGCCGCCGGATCCTCCGGACGAGCCGGAACTGCCGCCGCCGGACGAGGAGATGCGCTGATGCCCGTCCCGACACACGCCCAGGAGTAGTTGTGGCTCGAACCTTCACCTACCCGCGGCCCAGGCCGCGCGGCTTCCTCGGCCGGAAGCTCGAAGCCGATGAGCAGCTCGTGTTGGGAGCCGGCTTCGTTGGTGGACTCCTCGCTGCCTGGATCCTCGGCGGCATCCTGCTGAAGATCGTCGGCTTCGTGCTGATCGCGGGCACCTGCCTCTGGGCCACTCTGGCGCCGTACAAGGGGCGCACCTACGTCCGGTGGTTCGAGATCAACCGGACCTTCAAGAAGCTGCTGCGGGACGGCTCGCTGCTGTACAAGTCCAGGGCGCCGTACGCAGGCCGATACGCCGATGGCCGCCGCGTCCCCATCGACGTCCCGGTCGGCGTTCCCCGGAACATGCAGTGGATCACTGCCCGTACTGCTTTCGGCGAGATCGCGATCGTGCTGCAGCCGGACGAACTCATGTTCACGGCGGCCGTCGAGGTGGAAGGACTGCGCGACTTCGGCAGCCTCGACACCGCGGACAAAGAGGCTCTGATCCGGGCCTACGAGCACCTGCTGAAGACCACGGCCGACAGCGGCGGGCGGGTCCGCCGCCTTCAGTGGATCAGCAGGGTCGTCCCCACCGACCCCAACGCCCATGCCCGGGACGCCGCCGACCGCCGCGATGCCGACAGCCCGTCGTGGCTGCAGCAGTCGTACGACGACTTGATCCGGCGCGTCGCGGTCACCGCAGAAGACCGCCGGCTGCTGCTCGTGGTGGGCATCCCCTATACCTCCGACCTGGTCGCCGAGGCCCGCCGCTACAACACCCTCCACGAGGGCTACGCGATCACGCTCGGGCAGGAGATCGAGAGTTTCATCCGGACGCTGGGACGCGGACAGTTGCGCCACGTCCGCAACCTCGACGAAGCCGGCCTGGCCTCCTACCTGCACCACGCCTACGACCCCAGCCACTGGATCGACGACACCACCGGGATGGACAGGATCACCTGCTGGCCCGCCGTACTCGACGCCCGCAGCAAGAAGTACATGGCCTCGCGCAGCTGGGAGGCCGCCGAGGACAACTGGTACTCGATGACCGCCTGGGTGAAGGAGCTTCCCGTACTCCCGGTCGGCATCAACTTCCTCGCGCCCGTCCTGCTCTACCTCCAGGACATCATCCTGTCGGTGTCCGTGGTCATGGACCTCGTCAGCACTGACCAGGCCATCAGCGAGGCGATGGCGGATGCCACCAACGAGCTGGGCCAGGCGGACAAGCAGGCCGGACGCATCGAGGACCCACGGGAACAGAAGGCCCAGAGCGCCTCGATTCGCACTATGCGGGACATCGCCGACGGCGCCGCGGGCACACGGCTCGCGGCCTGGATCACCGTCACCTCGCCCACCCTCGACGCCCTGCGCCGGGACGCCGACACGGTACGCGCTGGCGCCACCCGCGCCGGTCTGCGCCTGGAGTGGTGCGACGCCGAGCATCACCGGGCCTTCGCCAACACCCTGCCCTTCACTGCCGGGTTGCTGAAGGAGGGGCGGTAGCGATGCTGGAGATGCTGCGGCGGCAGACACAGACCCGGCGACGGGCCATCCGCTCGACCACCAGCCACGCCTGCGGCCTCTACCCGGCGGTCGGCGCGGCCAGCATGGACCCCCGTGGCGTGATCATCGGCCGGGAGGCCTACAGCGGCAAGGCCTACATCTACGACCCCTTCATCCTGTACAACCCTTCGGCGCGCGTCCGGCTCGCCAGCGGGCACGCGATGATCCTGGGCAAGTCGGGCTACGGCAAGTCCGCGCTGGAGAAGACCTACGTCCTGCGCCAACTGCGCTTCCGCGACCGGAACTTCGCAATCCTGGACGCGCAGGGCGAGGACGGTGCTGGCGAATGGGACGGCATCGCCCGGCAGCTGGGCATCACGCCGATCCGGCTGGTCTACGGCGCGGGCGACGTCGGCGAAGGGGCGCGGATCAACCCGCTCGACCCGAGGATTCCGGGCGAGCACCAGTTCAAGGTGCTCGTGTCCATGATGGAAATTTTGACCGGCACCCTCACCTCGCAGACCAAGTTCGCCCTGGCCGAGGCCCACAAGATGGCCAGCGCCGCCGCCCGCGAGCAGCAGCGCGTGGCGATCCTCTCCGATGTCCTGGACGCGCTGACCGCTCCGCAGCCGACCCTTCTTGGGCAACAGCCGGTCACGTGGGAGGAGTTGGTGGAGTGGGGCCAGCCGGCCGCGCTGGCCCTGGACTCCCTGTGCAACCCCAGCCGTGACTTGGCGGGCATGTTCGACGGTCCGACGACGGACGGGATTGATCTCGACGCCCGGTTGATCATCTTCGATTTGACGAAGCTGCCACGCGAGGGCGAGGCCATGCCGTTGTTGATGGCGGTCATCGGGCCCTGGCTGAGGTTCGGATGGATCAAGCCGAACGACCGGATCAAAAGGACGTTGATCGTCGAGGAGGCCTGGCACATCCTCTCCCACCGGCCGGTCGCGCGGCTCTTCGAGGAGCTGGTCCGCTACGGCAGGCGCCTGGGGCTGTCCTTTTGGGCGGTGCTGCACCACCTCGGGGATCTGCTGCTGGAGCAGGCGCCGGAGGCGGCGGCCATCCTGAAATTGACGGCGACCCGGGTCCTGTATCACATGGACCGGGACGAGGCCGAGACCACCGCCAACTACCTGGGACTTCCCGACTGGGCGCGCAAGGCGCTGGCGGACGGTTCCAACGTGTGCGCGCCAGGGCGGGCCGTCTGGCAGGTGGGTTCGCGGATCAATCTGGTGGAACATATCCGGACCCCGCTGGAGATCCGGCTGACGGATACCAACCGCCGGATGTCGGAGGGGCAGCGGGAGCCCGCGGACCGTCAGGGCACTCAGGTGGCGGCTCCGTTGATACGCCTCCACAAGGGGGCGGCGGCATGATGCCGGAAGCCGCTACCCCGAAGACCGCGGCACGCCTGCGCCTCGGCCGCGACTCCGTATGGATCATCCCGCTGATCGCGGCGTTCGTGCTTACCGCGCTGCTGTGGCTGACCGCGCTCCTGTCCGGCCTCCTCGCACAGGGACGGCTGGCGGCCATCAGCTGGGATGCTACGGGTCACGCCGTCGTCGCCGTCTTCCGCCACCCCGGCGACCCCGCAGCCGCCTGGCCGCCGGGTGCGGGCGTGGCCGGCCCGTTCGTGTTCTGGCCCACCTTCCTCCTCCTGCTCGCCGCAGCGACCTGGGGGACATGGAAGACGTACTGGTGGTGGAAGCACCGGGGCGCCGACGGCGCCGACGGGATGGCCACCCGTGCCCAGCTGGAGAAGGCCATGGGCGAGCAACAGGCCCTGTCCCGTGCCGGATCGCTGCGTCCCACGCTCGCCGAGCAGAACCCCAAGGCCATCACCATCCGCGACGTCGCCGTCTACATCGGCAGCGCAGACCCCTCGGAAATCCATCTCTGGATCACGATCGAGGAATCGGTGATCCTGGTCGCCCCGCCACGTGAGGGAAAGACCTCCCAGATCATCCTTCCCGAGATCCTTGAATTCCGTGGAACGGTCCTCGCGACCAGCAGCAAGACAGACGTCCTCTACAACACCGCACTTCTGCGGCAGGAACACGGGCCTGTCTGGGTTCTGGACCCGACAGGACTGTCCGGCTGGCCGAATCAGCTGCGCTGGCCGCTGACCGCAGGCTGCGAGGAATACCAGGTCGCGCGAAAGCGTGCCGAGACCCTCGCAGCGACCACAAAAAGCGAGGAAGGGACAAAGAATGGCGGTTATTTCGCGCTCAACGCGAAAACCCTTATTACCTGCTGGCTGCATGCCGCAGCCCTCCACAACCGGCCCGTCCTCGACGTGCTGGCCTGGGCGACGGACCCCGACAACCGCGAGGCCGTCGACCTTCTGGCAGCGAAGGGCAAGCATCTGCTCGCCGCCGCGCTCGCTGGCCAGCACGCCGCGGCCGAGGAGGAACGATCCGCCACCTGGAGGACCGCGGAGCAGAGCTTCATCGCGCTCTATGACGAGAAGGTCGCCGAGATCTTCGCCCCCCAGGGGGACGTGGAGGTCTTCGACATCGAAACGTACCTCCGGCAGTCCGGAACGCTCTTCCTGATCGGCGAGGACGAAGAAAGCTCCGCCCTGGCACCGCTCAATGCCGCGTTCGCCAAAGCGATGTTCGACACCGCCAAGAGGGTTGCGGCCCGCAGCCCTAACGGGCGTCTTCCGATTCCGCTCGGCTGTTTCCTGGACGAGCTGGCCAACGTGGCGCCCCTGCCGGAAATCCCGAGCCTGATGAGCGTCAGCGGCTCGCAGAATATCTTCATCATGGCGGTGTTGCAGGGCTATGCCCAAGCAGAGGAGCGCTGGGGTGCCCTGGGCGTACGGAAGATGTTCGCCAGCGGCACTGTGAAGGTCTTCCTGGGCGGTATCAGCGACCCCGAAGAGCTGAAGTCCTACAGCTCCCTCGCGGGTGAATTCGACGAAGACGTGGAGACCGTCTCCGATGACGGGGACCGGGTCTCGGTGTCCACGTCAGTGCGCCGCCGGGCGGTGGTGGAGCCTGCCACGATCCGGATGATCCCGGAACGCGGCGGGATGGTGTTCCACCGCCGCACCCCCGCCACGCTCGTCACGTTCGTCCGCGCCCACGAGGGGCCGCGAGCGGTGGAGATCAAGGAAGCCACCCGCAGGGCGCACGAGATGGTCGACGACCGCGTACGGCTGGAGAAGGCGGGCGGCGGCCATGGCTAGCGGCTTCGAGGACATCTTCGCCGAACTCACCAACATCAACGCCGAGCAGGTGCTTCTCAGCGAGCGCGTCAAGCTGCTGGAGGAGCAGCTGGAGGCCGGAGGATCCGGCAGCGGGGAGGCCGACGGAGAGCAGGAACGCCCGGTCGGTGCCCCGGTGCGATGGGACGCACTCGACGCCGAAGAACGCGCCGTGCTCTGGCCTCAGTTCGTCCGCTGGGTGATCTGGGTCGCCGACCGGTACGAGATGACTACGGATCAGCTGCCCCGCCAGTGCTGGTGGAAGCACGGCGCGGTCGTCGAAGAACTCACGGCGCTGTGGACCTCCCACGAGTCGGCCTACGCCAGCGGGGAGGACGGGGGGTCGGCGCCGTACCTATGGCAGGACGCCCTCGCCCGGGCCGTGGAGCGGATGGGCCGGTTCTGGCTCGGCGCGTGCCGAAACGGCCAGCACCGGGCCCGCCACCGTGATGCCGCCTGGGGCGGAGACGCGGACTACCTCGTCCTGCTCCTGGCCGCCGAAGGCCCCGAGCCCGACGGCGATGCATCAGGCCCGGGCGGCGACGACCGGCCCGATCCGGACGAGGACGGCAGTGGATGACGACACCAGCCGGGAGCCATACATGGTCATGAACAGGTACGGGCGCGCCGCTTGGGCCCACTGGCGTGAGCATCTGCCCGGCCAGTACGGGATGCTGCCGGACCCGCTGGCGTACTTCACCCGCCTCGGGGAGAAGGCCGAGCGGCAGGGCGGGGAACTGACGAACGCGATGGTCCTCGCGGGCACGCCCGTCGGCGGTGAGACCAGTGAACAGCGCTCCCGACGGCTCCTTGCGGCCAGGGACGAGGCCGAACAGGTCGTGCTCCGCGAGCTGATCCACCCACCCGCCGTGCCTTCCCCGGACGACACCACCGCCGCCCGCGATCTCACCGTGCCGCCATCCCCTCTCTGACCCAGCCCAACCAGTAGCCCGTTGGGCCCCCGATGCACACAACTGCCCTTTTCGACGTTGGGAGCAGGCGTTGAGTACACCGCAGCAGCCGGCCGACGACAATTCGATCAACGACAGCGGCTTCCTGCCCGGTCTGGACTTCGGTGACCAGGACCCTCCGGCGCGGGAAGGGGCTGCGGCACGCCCGGACGGCCCGGTGGCGGGAGAGGATGAGACGGGGCACCCGGCCCCGTCCACCAGGTCCAACAGTGCAGCGCAGGCAGGGGAGTTCGACGATGAACCGGTACGGCGAACAGGCGATGACGCACTGGAGGGAGCACAAGCCCCAGGAGTTCGGGGAACTGGAGAACCGGGAGGAGTTCTTCACGGAACTCGGGGAGGAGATCTCGACGGAGATCGAGACGCGGGCCCGGGATCTGGCGGGCGAGGAGCCGGACGGGGAGGGATACCTGCAGCGCCTGCAGCGGTTGAACAGCTCCCGGATGACAGCGGAGGGCGAAGTGCTGCGGGAGAGGGTGCTCCTGGACGTGGAGCCGGACGCGGAGTAGCACGGCCTGGACCGCGTACGGAGCGGGAGCGGGTCGCCGCGAACATAGCGGCCGTGCACGTTGTGCTGCGGCTGCGGGCGGAGAACCGACCAGCCACCGAGGCCGAACGGCGGGTGCTCCAGCAGTGGACGGGCTGGGGCGCCACCCCCTACCTGTTCGACGAGCGCAAGAAGTTCGCCGCCACGTTCGCGGCCGAACGCGCCCATCTGCGGGACATCCTGTCGGACGACGAGTACGCCAAGGCCCGCTCCTCGACCCTGAACGCCCACTACACCGATCCTGCCTACGCCCGCGTCGTCTGGCAGGCCCTGCAGCGATTCGGAGTGCCGGCCGGAGCACAACTGCGGGTGCTGGAGCCCGGCGTGGGAGCAGGGCGCTTTCTCGCCGATGCCCCCGCCGATGCCGAGATCGTCGGCGTCGAGGTCGACTCCATCACCGCCGCAGTCGCCCGCGCCCTCTACCCGACCGCGGAGATCCTCACCGAGTCCTTCGCCGACACCCGGCCACCCGAAGAGGATTTCGACGTCGTCGTCGGCAATGTCCCGTTCGGCAAGTACAAGGTCACCGACCGGAAGTACAACCCCGGGCGGCGCCACTCGATCCACAACCACTTCATCCTCAAGAGCCTGGAGTTCACCCGGCCCGGCGGCATCGTCGTCCTGATCACCAGCCGCTACACCCTCGACGGCACCGACCAGACCCACAAAGAGGCCCGGGAGCGGATGGCCGCCCTCGGTGACCTCCTCGGCGCGGTCCGCCTACCCAGCGGCGCCCACCAGGAGGCCGCCGGCACGCCGGTCGTGACCGACATGCTCATCTTCCGGCGCCGCGCCGAGTCAGAGCCCCCGGCAGATGCCGACTGGCTGGACATCGAGCCGACCATCCTGCCCGGCTCCCGGCCGGGCGTGGCACCGCAGCCCATCGAGATCAACAACTACTTCGTGCAGCACCCGGAGATGGTGCTCGGCACACCCAAGGCCGACATCGCCAGGCACGGCCCCGATCTCGTCGTGCAAGCAGACCAGTGGGTGGACACCGCCCTCGCTGCGGCCCTGGACCAGGTGGCGCAGCGTGCCCAGGAGACGGGCCGCACCTTCACCGAGCGGATGGTCTTCCACGGGGCGCTGGAAAAGTACGACGGGCTGCTGGAACTCGGCCCCGAGGGCACCTTCACCGAGATCCGCAACGGCCGGCCCGTCCCGCACGTGCCTGCCAAGGCGCAGGCCAGGGAACTGCGCGAGCTGATCGGCCTGCGCGACATCGCGGTGGCCCTGCTGGACGAGGAGTCCGAGCACCACCTCATCACCCCGCGCATGACGCAGCTGCGGGCAGAACTCAACCGCCGCTACGACGCGTACGTGGCACGGTTCGGCCCGATCAACCGCTTCAAGGTCAACAACCCTCCTTCCGGTGAAGCGGCACAGGACGACAACGCGACCGAGCGCCGGACCTACCCGCGCATGGGCGGGTTCCGCAACGACCCCTTCGCTCCGTACGTCCTCGCGCTGGAGGCTTTCGACGAGGACACGCAGACAGCCAAGAAGGCGGACCTGTTCGCCAAGCGGGTCGTTGCCCCGCCCGAGCCGCTGACCCGGGCGGAGAGCCCGGAAGATGCGGCGTTGATCTGCTGGGACCAGCACAACGAGATCCGCCTCGACATCGTGGCGGCCCTGCTTGGCCTGGACAGCGAACGCGCAGCACGTGAGGCGCTGGGAACCCTCGTCTACGACGATCCGGCCGGCGGTCTGGTGCGCCGCATGGAGTACCTGTCGGGCAACGTCCGCCGCAAGCTCGCCGCGGCCGAGAAGGCCGCGGCCAAGGACCTCACGTACGCCGTCAACGTCGAAGACCTGCGCGAGGTCATCCCCCGCGACCTGCAACCCGCCGAGATCCAGAGCCGGCTCGGCGCCGCCTGGGTCAGCGCCAAGTACGTGCAGCAGTTCCTGCGCGAAATCCTGGAAGACGACGACATCAAGGTCAGCAACCTCGGCGCCCGCTGGAGCGTCAAGGGCGGAGACACCGGAAGCCTGCTGGCCCGCACCGTCTGGGGCACCCAGGCCCGCTCCGCCCAAGCCCTTGCCAGCAACCTGCTCAACAACCAGGAAATCCTGGTCACCAAGAAAATACCGCCCGACGGACAGGTGGTGACCGACCGACAGGCGACGGCGTTCGCCCTGGCGAAGTCCAAGCAGATGGACGACCGCTTCCGGATGTGGCTGTGGGAAGACCCCGACCGGGCCGAAACCCTGCTGCGGTACTACAACGACCGCTACAACGCCATCGTCCCGCCGAACTACAACGGCGTGCAGATCACGGCCCCAGGACTGTCCAAGGCCTACACGCTGCACCCTCACCAGAAGGCCGCGGTTGCCCGGATCCGCGCCTCCAAGCACGGCGTCGGGCTCTACCACGGCACTGGTGCAGGCAAGACCCTCGAAATGATCGTCGGCGGGATGGAACTGACCCGCCTCGGCCTGGCCAAGAAGCCGGTCTACGCCGTACCCAAGGGCGTTCTGGGCCAGTTCCAGCGCGAGTTCCTCCATGCCTACCCCCGGGCCCGAATTCTGGTCGCCGACTCCTCCGACCTCACCGGAGAACGCCGGCACAAGTTCGTCGCCCGCTGGTCAACCGGCAACTGGGACGCGGTCATCATCAGCCACACCGCGTTCAAGAAGATCCCGATGTCCAAACCGGCCCGCCTGGACTACATCAACCAGGAGGTCAAGCGCCTGGAGGCGCACCTGGACAACGCCGACGGCGACGACAAGTACACCGTCAAGGACATCGAGAACCAGATCGCCACCCTCAAGGGGCGGATCGAGGACGAACTCAAAACGTCAGGCGACTCGGGCGTCGAATTCGAGCGCACCGGCAGCACCTACATCTTCTACGACGAAGCCCACACCCTGAAAAACCTCCGGGTGATCTCCTCCATCCGCGAACTCGCCCTCGAAGGCAACCAGATCACCGCGGACATGGACATGAAGCTGTCCTACCTGCGCAAGAACTACGGCGGCCGGGTCACGACCCACGCCACCGCCACGCCGGTGGACAACTCCCCAATGGAGATCCTGACCGCCATCAAATACCTCGCCCCCGACCTGCTGCGCGACGAATGGGGCATCGAGGAGGACGACCAGTTCGTCTCCACCTACATCCAGCCCGTGAACCGGGTCGAGATGAGCCCGGACGGCAACTCCTTCTCCACCCGCGCCCGTTACGCCCGTTACGTCAACCAGACCGAACTCAAACGCGTGTTGTTCACCGTCGCCGACGTCAAACTCAAGCGCGATCTCCAGCTCGGCGAACCCGCCATCATCGGCGGCGAGATGCGGATCCTGGAAGCCGAGGCCTCCCCGGAACTGCGCCAGCAAATGCAGTCGCTGGGCCGGCGGATGATGGGCATCCGCCTCGGCAGCCCTGACCTGAAGTACAACCGCAAGGGCAAGCTGGTCGAGGACAACACTCTGTGGATTTCCACGGACGGGCGCCTGGCCTCGCTCGACGTACGGCTGGTCAACAAGAGCACCGACGAAGCCCAGAAGGTCGACGTCGCCGCCGACGAGCTGTTCCGCCTCTGGCAGCTACACAAGGACGACGTCTACTACGGCGACGACGGCAACGAGGAACCCAACCGCGGCAGCCTGCAACTCGCCTTCTGCGACCTCGGCGTGCCCGGCCCAAACAAGGAGTTCGTGTTCTACGAGGCGCTGCGCGAGGCACTGACCGCTCGCGGCATGCCAGGCAGCCTCATCCGCTTCGACCAAGAGGCGAAAAACCCGCAGCAGAAGGCCCGGCTCGACAAGGACGCCCGTGAAGGGCGGATCGCCGTGCTGGTCGGCAGCCGCTCCGGCCTGGGCACGGGCCGCAACCTGCAAAAACGAGTCATCCACGTGATGCAGATCGACCCCACCTGGAAGGCCACACCGATCATCCAGAGCCTGGGGCGAGGCAAACGCCAGGGCAACCAGAACAAGGAAATCCACCACACCGCGATCGTCACCAAGAAGTCGTACGACCCGTTCCTGTGGCAGAAAGTCGCCACCAAGCAGGCGTTCGCCGAGGCCATCCTCGACATCAACGACACCAGCCGCATCCTGGAAGCTGCCGAGGACGGCGACGACGGACGCATCCCCGCCGGTGTGATTTTCGCCGTCGCCGCGGACAAGCCAGAGCTGGAACAGCTGGAACGCGTCGAAGGCATGCTCGCCAAGCTGCGCCTGGACCAGCAGATGTGGCACGACGAGCAATTCGCCTACGAAGTCACCGGCGAGCAGGGGCGGCGGCGCGTCCAAGACCTCAAGGCCCGCATGCAGGAGGCCCAGGCCGCCATGCAGCGGCGCACCGGCACCCGAGGCGACGCCTTCACGATGACGGTCGACGGCCGCGCCTACGACGAGCGCCGGGAGGCCGGCGAGGCACTGGCCCAGCGCCTGGAGCGGCTTGCACGCTCCTCGGTCGGCACCGGCACGCAGCAGAACGCCGTCGTCGGGGAACTCGGCGCCTTCCCGGTCCACGCCCTCACGGAGCGCAGCTTCGAGGGCCTGATCGTGGGGGTGTACTTCCAGGGCGTTCCCGTCGACACCATCTGGCTGTCGGCGAGCGGCCTGGCCAAACAAGATCGCGTCGGCCTTATCCGCAAGCTGGAAAACGCCCTGGACGGCTTGGAGACCGTTCACGCCAAGGCAGAGCAGCACGTCGCCCGGATCGAGGCGAACATCGCGCGGGCCAAGGAACTGGTCGGCAAGCCCTTCCCGCAGCAAGCCGAACTCGACAAGATCGAGGCCCAGCACCGCAAGCTGACCAAAGCCCTCGGCGTGCAGGGAGCCGCGGAAGCAAGCGAGCCGGAAGTTCACGACGCGGGGGTCACCGAACCCGGCGCCGACCTGGTCGACGCAGCGGTCCACGACGCCATGGTCATGGCGGGTGGCTCCACCGACGGCTGGGTGGAGGTCGATCCGGCGACCCTCACGCCCGACGACCTGAGCGATACCACCCGCGGACTCCTGGACGCGTTGGCCGACGGCACGGATGCCGGGGCCATGCCAGATGCCGCGCCCGCCGGCTCGGATGCCGGTACGACGGAACGCGCTGCGGCCGGCGCGGGCGGAGAACCTGGCCATGCTGTGTCGGCCCCGCCGCCGTATCCGGATGAGGCTGCCGCCGTTGCGGGTGAAGACGCCGTCTTGGCGGACTTCGCCGCCTGGCGGAACTTGGACGTCGTCGAGGGGATGTCCGGCCGGGGCCAGGAACTGGCCGGTCAGATGGAGCAGGCCGGGCTTGCGCTGGCCGAGGCCTTGCACCATGCGCGTGGGTCCGCCGACGAGACCCCTGTCTCCGGCGGCGATCCGTGGGCCCTTGATCTCTTCCATGGTCTTGCTCGCGACTGCGAGGACTTCCTGTCCCACCTGGACTCTCCACGCTTCAGGCTCAACGAGACCGGGCGCGCGATGAGGGACCTCACCGAGCAGGTGGCCCGCTCCGCCCGGGAGCACGCCACTTGCGTCGCCCCGTTGGAAGGCCGACGGCGCCCTGTACAGCCGACCACGGCAACAGCGAATCCTTTCCCCTCACGTCAACCGGAGCCCGGCGCCACTGCGCCCGACGCGGGCCGACCGTTTGATCCGGATCGCTGGTATCAGCACACCATGCTCGGCGGGACCCTCAGCGACTCGCGCGGCAGGTTCCTCAACGACATCGTGCAACAGCTCGGCCATGACGGGTCGGACGTCGCGATCGAACCGGACGCTACGGGCGCGGTTGTGATCACCGGCCCCGTCGGGTCGGTGAGGGTCACGCCGCTCACCGAGGAGTTTCCTGCCAGTGTCGCCCAGGCGTACGAGGCGGCCATCGACCAGCTCCTTCAGGACGCCCAGCGTGATCTTCGCGCCAGCGGCAGCCAGGCAGGTGACCTGTTCGATGCCTGGCTGACCGACCAACTCGAAAGCCGAGCCAAGTCGTTGAAGGCCGCCCTGGCAGGTGATGGCGACGAAACCGCGTTCCGACAGGCGATGCGGGTGCGCTTCTATGAGATCGCGCCATGGGCCCACCCGGACACGGCCGACCGTCCCCAGCCCGGACCCGCAACTCAGCAGGAAACCGCGGCCGACGCCGAACTGGCCGATGCCCCACCGCCGTCCCGCGCCCGCGCACCGGAACAGACACCAGACGAGGCGGCCTCCACGTCCGTAGCCGGGCCGGCCGAGAACCTGCCCGCCGCAGGAGACGGCCTTCAGGACAGCGCGCCAACGGCAGAAACCGCCCGGACAGTACAGGAACCGCCCGACGCCGCAGACGATCCGGAGCCGGTCCCGGCGACGACACCAGACGCGACCGCAAAGCGACCTGGGCACGTACCGAACACCCCCTATACCGACCGGTCCGAGTCCTGGGCCGCCGAGCAAGCAGCACTGACCGCGTACCGCCGCTGGGCGGCGGACCATGCCCGGCGCCTGGCCACAGGCGAGCGGGCGGACGCCCTGACGGCGGCGGCCGACACCGCGATGGCCGCCAGCCGGACGGGTCGGATCGCCCGCCTGCTCGGCATGGACGTGGCACCCGAGTGGGCGCACCTGCAGCACGTCGCCGACGAATGCCGTGCCGTGGTCGAACAGTGGGAGCGAGAAGACGGACGGAGCACCGAGGGGAACTGGGAGATCTACACGGGCCTGCGCGACCACGCATCCCGGTACCGCAGCACCGTGGAGGACCCCAGCAGCGACGCCTACCAGCAGTTGGTCCGCTCCCCGGAACCTCTCACGCTCGACGAAGACGCCCTGGAATTCATCCCCGGCATCCTCCCGTGGGACCAGTACATCGTCGCCGGGCCCCAGGGCCTGAACGCCGGCCCGGTCAGCGGCCGTGACCTCGCGGCCGGCCTGGCGCAACTCGCCGCCGACGGCACGGACCTGGAAGAGACCGAGGACGGACTCGTGGTCTCCGGCCCCGGCGGTGTCCGGTTCTCCGTTCAGCTCGCCACAGAACAACCGGCCACCCCTGCGCCGTCGTCCGCCACCACGACCACACCAGCACCGCAACCGACGACCAGCGCCGCCCCCTCACCGGAGCCGGATTCGACAACCGATCCGCAGGCCGAGACTCCCGTAGCCGTAGCCTCCGCCCCGCCGGCCAGTGCGGTGGGCGCGGGGGGCGAGGGCTTCGGCTCGGCACTGCCCCAGGTGGCGAACCTCGCGATCGTCCTCGAAGGCTACGCGGACGCCGCGGAACTGGTCGGTGGACGCCACTACGTCGCGATGGCCGCCGAGCAATTCCGGCATGTCCTCGCACGACACGAGAGCGACTCCCCGGGCCCGAAACCGGCACACCACGAGGCGGTCGCGGCAGCCGCGGCAGTCATCGAGAGTGAACCGAACACGCCCGCCGACGTGTTCAGCCTCTATGACCGCCTCGCCGAGACCGCCGTACAGCTCGCTGGCGACCCCCGTCACGACGTGAGCACGGCCGCCCAGAAGGCCGCCCAGTACACGGAGCGCCACCTGGCCCGCATGCAGGCACGTCGAAACGACCTCGCCGACCTGCTCCTGGACGCAGCCGACCTCGACGACGACCACACCGCCGTCCTCGACCACATCGACCCACTCCGGCTGACAGCTCCCTGGTACCAGGACAGCGCCGAGATCGGGCGTGCTCTGTCTGACATCTTCGACAGCTTCCCGAAGTGGCCGCACGCCTACGACGACCACGGCGGCCCGTACTCGGACCAGCTGCGCGGAGCCATGCTCATGCTGCGCCGGCCGCACGACACGGTCGCCTCAGCCCTGACCGACTGGATGGAGGTCACCTCCTACGCCCTCGGCGCCGCGCAGGAAGCCGAGGACGGAGTCAGTCGGTACGCGCTGCGCGACCTGGCCCGCAAGGCCTTCCAGCACCACCAGCGCCTCGCGGCCCACGAGCTGGGCATGGAGGAGATTCCGTACGAGGCGGCCGACGACTTCGTCGGCGGCGCCAACAAGGCGGAATCCGCGTGGAACTGGTGGATGGCGAGCGATACCGCCAAGGCGCTGCTCGACAGCACGCCTGAAGGGTCCGCCGCCCGCGAGGCCCTCGACGCTGCCCGGGACACCCGGTATGCCGCCGATTTCGTCACACTCGCCGCCGAGACCCTGGACGAGGTCAACCGGCACGTGACGGCGATGGTGCACGCAGCGTACGACCTGGTGCTGAGCCTGCGCGCCAGCGACTACCGGCATCCCGACGACGCCAAGCGGCTGGGCGACCTCGTCCGCCGTTCCTACGAACACGCGGTCGCCTGCCGGGCCTCCACCGCACGCCCGGAGACCGTCGCGGCCGTGCAGGCCGGCGTTGCCCAGCGCCGTCAGCGGCTCGACGTCGAACACAGCCCCGCCCCCGAGCCGCAACAGACCCCTCCGTCCACCGGCACCGCCCTGGAGATCGAGCACCACCACCGGGGCACCGTGGTCCGCGGCACTACCAGCGAGGACGCCGACGCGCCCGTACGTGCTGTTCTGGACCGCCACAAGTTCAGGTGGAGCCGCAACCAGGGATTCTGGTACCTGCGGCGCAATATGAGCCGTCCCACACGGGACCTCCACGTACGGAATCTCACCGACGAGCTGACCCGCATGGGACGTCCCTTCCGCATGGTCGAGGAGCCCGAGCAGGACACGGCTCCCGAGATCGTCATCCCCGTTGGTGAGCCGTACACGTCGAAGGAGGATGCCCAGCAGGACTTCTGGGAGATGTACGGCGCGCTGTCGGGGCTGAAAGACACCCCGGCGGGCCGACGTCTGATCGGACGGGGCCTCACCGGCCAAGGAGTGCAGACCCGACCGGACGGCCAGGCGGTCTGGCTGGCCATGGAGGAGCTGTGTGACGGTCCAGTGGGTCGGGTGCGTGATCCGTTCACGCATCCCGCCGGCACCGTGGTCGAGCGCTGCACCAAGCTCGCCCACACCGTCCTGGTCCTCGCCCAGAATCTGGAGGAGGAGCGCTACCGGGCCCCCGTGGTGATGGGCCACTTCCGCACGATGAAGCAGTACGCCGTACAGCTGGCCTCGCGTATCACCGCGACCGCCCAGCAAGGAGACGACTGGCAGGAGATCTTCGGGACTCCCGCGCTCCCGGCAGCACAGGCCGAGGGCGAACGCTCGGAACCGGTCGGACAGGAGCCCGCCCCGGCACCGGGCAGCCCCCGTCATCCCGACACCCGTGAGGACGAGCAGGCCTCCGTGCCGACCGGCCAGGCGGCTGGGCATGAGCCGGCAGAGGTGCAGCAGCGGCGCATCGAGATAACCGTGGCGCCCAGGAGCGCCGCGGGACACCTGCTGGTCAACGTCGCCATCCCCGCCGAGCGTACCGGCGCCGCCCAAGAGGTTCCCGACCTGCGCGGCGCTGACATACCGGGCCTGACACTGCCCGCGCATGCCGCGCTGCCCCTCCTGGAACGACCGCCGAAGCTCTCCGACTCACTCGTGTCCGACGAGGAGGTCGAAGCCTGGCTCAGCGAGCACCTGCCCGACAGCCCGGTGGCACCGGCTTGGAACGCTCCCGCCGTACGCGCGGTGATCCAGCAGACGGTCCGCGATCTGCTGCGCGACTCCATGGCCCCCGACCCCGAGGACGTCGCGGCGTGGCTGGTGAACACAGCGAGCGAGAACCCTGCTCTGGTCCAGGCCGCGCACGCAAACGAACAGGCCGACTTCCTCGCTGTCTTCGCGACCGCTGCCGACGAACTGATCACGGACGGCGGTTCGGAACACCTGCTGTGGACCTACCTCAAGGAGGACGGACACCGCCAGGTCCTCGATCTGGCAGGCCCCCGTGCCTACCGGCAGCTGCGTGCGCAGACCGTGGCCCCCGTGCCGCAGGAGTCCGGCCCGCCCGTCCCCGATGAGCAGCCAGCGGCTTCGCCCGCTGCCGACGAGAGCGAACGCGAGCGGAAGCGCGCCGATTTCCAGGCCGAGAGCGCCCGCTGGGCCGCCGCGATGCGCGACGACGCCCAGGAACGGGCCGTGCGAGCGGCCCTCGCCGATGACCATCTGCGGGCGCTGCTTGCGGACGGGCGGCCCCGCGAGGAAGCCCGTCAGTTGTTCATGGCCTGGCTTAGCGCCGCCGATCTGTCGGCAACAGGCGCAGGAGGTGACAGGTTCCGGGACTGGTTCCGCCACGACCGCCAGGGAGTGGAGGAGCAGTACGCGGAAGGCGCCTTCGAGCAGGTGTACGCAGCCGTGTCCGCAGCGCCGACCGATCAGCCCGCCGAAGCAGGCGCAGCCCGCCAAGCTGGCGCGGCGACGGCCGAATCGTCGGCACCATCTGCCGCGAGCAAGAGTCGGCAGAGCGCCGCTCCGCGCAACAGCAACACCGCCGAGCCCTCGGCCCAGGCGGTCAGCGAGTCCTCGACCGGTACGCTCACCGGGCCCTTCCTGACCGAAGAGCACCTGCACTCACTGCCCCGCGGCGCCGAGCACCGACCCGGTGAAGACGTCCGTCTCGCCGTCCTGGCGACACTGCCTTTCCGGGACGGACAGGTTCGCGACGCGCTCCTGCTGCTGCAGCAAGTGGAGGACGACGGCGACGATCTCCTCGTGTACGGGGCGCAGATCGTGCCGGCGAACGATCACGTCGTCAGCAGCGTGGACGCCCGTTGGACTCCCGAAGAGCTGCTGCTCTTGCCCGACTCCCGCGTACTGCCGCTCGCACGCCCGATCCCCTGGGCAGAAGCCGAAGCCCTGGCCGCGCTGCCGCACAAGGAGGCGGTGCGGTGCCTTCCCATGACCGGCGCAGACGAGGGCAACCGGCACACGCCGGAAGTGCTCGCACCGGCCGAGAACCCTGCCTCTGCAGATCAGGCAGACCCGGCCGAGGAACAGACCGCCGACCCGGAACAGACCGCCCCTCATGCTCCCCAGCAGATCGCTCCCGCTCCGCCTGCACTCATCGACGCTCAGCAGCTGTTGAGTACCGCCGTCGAACCGCTCACCCAGGAGCACCTTGGTGCATTGCCTCGCTACGACGAACGCCCCCCGAACGACGCGGAGATCCAGTTCGGTGTCGTGGCCACCCTCGCGTTTCCCAACGGTGTGATCCCCGACGCCGTGATCCTGCTTCAGGCCGCTGAGGAAGACAGGCGGTACGGCGACTTGCTGCACGGTGTCCTGATCGCCCCGGAGAGCGAACTCAACCTCACCTCCAAGACCGGGTTCACGGTGTTCCCCCGTGAGCTGCTTCATCGGACCAACGGTCGGCTGCTGTCACTTGGGGACGGCCTGACCTGGAAGCAGGTGGAGGAACTCGTCCAGCTGCCCTATGTGCAGGCCCTGGGACGGCTGCCGCTCGCCGCCCAGAACGCCTCCTCCACAGGCGCAGCCGCTCGGGATACCCAGCAGCGACCCGACCAGCCCGAGCCAGGGGCCGCGCCTCTGCAAGAGCTGATCGGTGCCTTCGGCGACCGCGTCGTCATCGGTCACGTCGGCCCCAGCAGCCCCGCACAAGGAGGGAATGCCGCACCGGCTCCGGCGCCGGAACCTGCGCCTGCGCTGATGTCCCCGGCCGACGAGCAACAGGAGGAGAGCGTGACGGCGACCGAGCCGGAGACGGCGGCCGGAGGACCCTGGACGAGCCGGATCAAGATCGTTAGCGACAGGACCGGTACCTATGTCACGGGCACGACCGGCGCCCCCGCGGAAGACGGTCTTCGCGAGCTGTTGAAGCGGGATCGGAACTTCAAGTATGAGAAGGGCCGTTGGCGCTACAACGGCATGCGTGGGCAGAAAGAGCAGGTCCTAGAGGAAGTCCGGGCCTTCCTCGTGGCCAGGGACGCCCAAGAGGGCGCGGTCGCGGCCGTGGCCAGCGGGAAGTACCCGCCAACCGCTCAGCAGCAGGCGATCATCGACGCGGCCGTCGAGGGCAAGCACGTTGCCGTGCAGGCGCTCGCGGGCACCGGGAAGACCTCCACTTTGGTGATGATCGCTGCGCAGATGCTGGAACGGCGCATCGGCTACATCGCCTTCAACCGCTCCATCGCCGACGAAGCGGGCCAGAAGTTCGGCCGCAACGTCACCGCCCGAACCAGCCACTCCTTCGCCCTGCAGGATCTGCGCAACACCCCCTACCGGCACAAGGTGTCCATCGCCGGCTCGCGCAACAGCGGCTCGCGGCGTCCCAAGGACGTCGCGGCTGCGCTCGGCATCACCACTGAGATACGGGTCGGCGACCGCGACGGCAACCTCCAGTACGTCGGGCCCGAGGACATCGCCAAGATCGTGATGGGGGCGCTCCGCCGCTACCGGCAGAGCGCTGATGCCGAACTCGGGCGCCAGCACCTCGGGGAGAAGTGGGCGCACGTCCCCGCCGCACGCACGCTGCTGGAGTACGCCCGCCGGGCCTGGGCGGACATCGCGGATCCGAACAGCAACAAGATCTTCTTCGACCACGACGACTATCTCAAGATCTGGGCCCTGTCGAACCCGCGCCTGAACTTCGACACGATCTTCTTCGACGAGGCCCAGGACATCAATCCCGTGTTGAAGAAGGTGATCCAGGACCAGGACGCCCAGATCATCGTCGTCGGCGACAGCAATCAGGCGATCTACGAATTCCGCGGTGCCGTCGATGCTCTTCAGGACTGGCCGGCCGACGTGGTCCTGCCCTTGACACAGAGTTGGCGGTTCGGCCCCGCCGTCGCCGAGGTGGGCAACGCATACCTCGCTCTCCTCGAATCCAACCTCCGGCTGGAAGGCGCACCCACACTCGACACAGTCCTGGGAACCGTCGAAGAGCCCGATGCGATTTTGACCCACACCAACGTCGGAGCCATCTCCGCCGTCTTCGCGGGATTCGAGGCTGGCAAGCGCGTGGCACTCGTCGGCGGCGGCCGGGACATCGAAGACATCGCCCGGGCCGCCCGAGATCTCCAACAGGGCCGCCACACCAAGCACCCCGAGCTCTCGGCCTTCGAGAACTGGAACGAGGTAAAGGAGTACGCCGAATCCGACGAGGACGCGACCACCCTGCAGACGTTCGTACGGCTCGTCGACCGCTACACACCCCAGGGCCTGATCAACATGATCCGCGACCTGGTCCCGGAGGAAGCCCGAGACGAGGAAACCCGCCCCGAACTGGTCGTCTCCACCGCCCACAAGTCCAAGGGCCGCGAATGGGACCAGGTCCAGATCTGGAGCGACTTCCCCCAGCCCAAGGAAGACACCAAGACCGGCGAACTCATCCTGCCCGCACAGGACAAGCTGCGCCTGGCCTACGTGACGGTGACCCGAGCCAGGAAACGCCTCGACATCGGCTCCCTCGGCTGGATCCACTCCATCGTCACTCTCACGGACACCCTCCCAACCGAGATCACTGCCACCCCGGCACCCCAGCAGACCGCCCCCGTCCCTGTCGGGGTCGCTGACGAGACCGCCGCCGTCCCCGAGCCGCCTCTGCCCCCCACGTCCCATGAGGCCACGGAGACCGCGACGCCGGACGCTGTCCCCGAAGAGCAGCCGGAGCGCGCGATCACCGAGGCGGCAGACAACGAGACCGCCGCCCCGGTTCGCCGAGCCGCTGCCGCCACTGCGGAGCCTGCCGACCCTGAGCCGACCGGCGACACCGAAATCACGCCGGAGGCAACCGCACGGACCGCCCAGACGGAGCCCGGCCCTGAGGAGCAGCCCGGGACGACCGCCCCCACCTTGCAGGACCCGGGCGAACCACTCCACGGCGCCGACCAGCCATCCCTCTTCGCCGGCCGGGCAGACACTCCGCCCGCCGACGAGCAGACAACCGCTCCTGCCGCACAGGACAGCGACCCGGGCATCGTGCCCTTGCCCTGGGACGACCAAAAGATCAAAAAGCGTGGCACCGCGGGAATCCGCCGCGGGCAGAAGAACGAGATCCCCAACCTCGCCCGCGAGCTGCGCGAGGCCCTCGGCGACAACCAGGTCCGCGACATCTGGGAACAGGACAACCCCTGGGCCCAGTTCGAGGAGAACCTCCGGCACACCCAGCCCGAACTCGCCCAGCCCGACTCCGCCCTGAACACCCTGGTGACCCAGGCCGCGGAACAACTGCGCGCCCAGATCGACCAGCTCGCCACCGAGGCCTTCAACGCCTTCGAGACCCTGATCCAGGCCCGCGCTGACGCCCCGGACCAGCTGGCCGACCTCGACGCCCAGCTCGCTGAAGCGCACCGCCTGCCGGAACTCACCGACCCACTGGTTCGCCAGGGCCTGATCCTCTGCCTGGAGGCCGTCGACGACATCGAGCGCGCAGCGCGCAGCCGCAAGGTCAGGGCCGCCGCCGCACGGGATGCCCTGGAGCAGGTCATGGGGCTGGCCGGCACCTCGTACAGCCCCGACGGACAGCAGGTGTGGCCGAACGTCGACGCGGCCCTGGCACCGGTCAAGGTGCAGGTGGACCGGGCCCGCGAACGCATTGCCGAGCTGTCCAACTCGACGGTCACCGAGCACTACGCCCGCCTCCGTACGCTCATCGCCACCCACGAGGCGCAGCCGGCTGAGGAGCCCCAGGCCACGGACGCCCCGGCACCCGCCGCCGAGGCCGCCGAGAACACCGGCGAGCCTCCGGCCCCTGCCGAGCAGGAGGAGCGCGCACCGGAGTCACTGAGCGACCGGGACATCGCCGCGGCACTGGGCAAGCTCAGCCCGTGGGACTTCGGCCAACTGATCTTCGAAACGGACCAGAAGACGAAGACGACCCCGCAACTGTACGAGGGCTGGATTCGCCTGCCGTCGGAGCCTGGTTACAACGAGGCGGGCAACGAGTTCGCCAGTGCCTACGCCCGAAGCGGCGCCATCGAGATCGATGTGAAGGCCTCTGACGATGTCATGACAGCGATCCGCGCCGGACGGCTGACCCTGGCCAAGGTCCTTGCGTGGCTCCGTCCAGCTCTGCCGCCGGAACGGCGTCAGCTGGTGGCGGCGGCCTGGCGGGCCAAGAACGCCATGTCCCGCAGTGAGCGGGGCTTCGAGGTCATCGGCGAGTCGGGCCGCTGGAAGGCAGCCGACAAGGAGCTACGGCGCATCCTCGGCGACACCAAGGCCACTGTGATCAAAGAGGCCTTGGAGGCTCACCTCACGGGTACGGCAGACGAACGCCTCGCACGGATCCGGGCCGCCGAGAATTGGGAACAGGGGCAGATGCTGCCGATCGACTTCGGCGGCATGGAGGACTCCTTTGCCGACATCGCCACGTTGGAGCGGGTGACCGCGCTCAGGGCGCTGCTGCCCGACCGCCGCAACGGCGCCTGCCGCCTCAGTGAACTCAAACCAGGTGACTGCATCACCGACGTGTCCGAGGAACGGCTGCCGTTCATCGTGCGAGAACGCTCCGTCGTCAGCGCAGACACCGAAGTCTTCATCGTCGGAGACCTCGTCGTCGGGCCGGGTGACCTCCGTTCGTACACGTGGGAAACCGGCGGCTACCGGGACGACCATGTCGAGCCCCTCCTGCTTCCGCAGTCGCTGGCCGGGCTCGTCGACCTTCCCGCAGACACACCACGCCCCCTCGCGCTCGCCGCCTCAGCGACAGCGCGCGACAGGCTCACCGCGGCGGAAACCGTGCCGGAGACGGCGCCCCCCGTTGCTGGATCGCCCACCACCGAGCCGGACTCCGCCACCGCGTCTGAAGAGGCTCCCCGCGCCGACGAGCACCAGCCCGACGTGCCCGTGGCGGCTGAGGCCACCGGCCCGGCACCCGGCGCCAACACCCTGCCCAAGCACCTGCCGTACGAGAGCCAGCACGATTTCCTGGACGATCTTTGTGCCACGGAAAGCACCTACGACGCCTGGGCCAACTCGGCCACGGGCCGGTTGCTGTTGTCCGAAGCCCGGGAACTCCAGGAAGAAACCGGGGTCACGGACGCCAACGAAGCGGCTCGTATCCAGACGGCCTTCCGTGGCGCGATCCGCGCAGCCGATACCACACACTCCTCGGCCGACGATCTCCTTAGTGCCTGCCGGGACCTGCACACGACCGTCGCCGAAGCCGGGCGTTCGCTGGCGACACGCACGGCGTTCGCTGCCGAGGAAGACCGACACCTGCTCCTCGCGGTGTACACCCAGGCACAGCAACAGCTGACCCGTCTTGAAGCCACCCCAGACGTGCAGGCCCTGATCGACAGCGAACACGAAGGGACCAGGCTACTCTCCCGCTTCAAGGAGACGCGTCTGGCCGAACGCCCCGGCGCTGCCGCCGGTCCCGAAACCGCGCCGGCGCAACCTCAAGGACTCGGTCAGGAACCGCCGCGCGCGGAGTCCGCACCGCTTCTGGAGGCCGACGCAGCCACCGCAAGCACGGGACCGGAACCCGCTCCGGCCGATCCGGGCGAGCCGGAGGCGACCGCAGTGGTCGCCGAGCTGCCGTCGGCGCAGGAGGAGAGGGCCCCGGAGTCCGGACTTACTGCCGAGGCCCAGGAGACGGAGACGTCTTCGCCGGCCGAAACGGACGCAGACGACGACTTGGAATTCTTCAGGGACGTCATCGGCGATGACCTGGTGGTCGGCGGCGTCGTCTACAGCAGCGCCGAATGGGAGCCGGACCCGGAGGAGGGCGTTCGTCGCCGCACTGACGAACAAGACGAGCCGGTGTCGGCCGAGGAACTGGCAGCGATGGAAGTGGACCAGGAGTACGAGGCCCTGATGGAGGAGGAACGCATGGCTGCGGCCGAAGCAGTCACGGGAGAGCCTGAAGTTCCGGGGCAGGACGACTTCGACCGGCACTTCGAGGACATCGTCGCCCTCTTGCGCGGCGCAGAACCTCCGGCCGAGACGCAAGCCCCCATACCCCGGCCCCGATTCAGCGCCGAGGACGAACAGCGGCTGCGGGAACAGTACGCCGCCACACGGCAGGCGTTGTCCGGGATCCTCACCAGCATCGACGCAGACCCGATCCTGTCGGCGGCCGAGGACCCGGCGATCGAGGCCGGTGACGCCGCCGCCCTCGAAGCGGCCATGGGCAACGCCGAGGCCGAGGCAGGCTACTACTGGGGCACCCCTGAATGGACGATGATCCGCTCGATCGGCCAGGCGGGACAGCAACTCCGCGGAACCGTCCGGGAGGCATTGCTGACCTACGCCGAGACGACGCTGCGCGACATCCGCGCCCACGGCATCAACCGGACGATCGAAGCCCGTACGGCGCGGGCCATCTCCCACGGGGCGATGCACCTAGCACGGCGCCTGGAACGGTCGGGCCAGCGTGACTCGCGTGGCTGGCGGGCGGTGTGGGGACTTCACCGGGCTGCCGCGACCCGCGCGGACAGGCTGACCGGGCTACTGCCCGCCGGCCAACGCATCGACCTAGCCGACCAACTGGGCCGCGCCTGGCACTGGTTCACCGAGCGGCTCGCCGCCCGTCGCCAGGGCACGGGGAACGGCACAAGCGGCGACGACCGGGGCCGTATACGCGCGATGCTGTCGAACAGCGTCGAGTCGATCCGCGGCATCTACGGTGCGGTCTCGGAGCGGCTCGGGGCCCTGACACAGAATCCCGTGTGGCGCCGGATCGCATCCGTGTGGTCCGCGGTGCGCGAAGCCGTCAACAACGGCTGGCTCGGCGTGGGCCGCTTCATGACGGACCGCCAAACCCTGGGCACTGGACGGGCGTTGTGGGTCCGCACCCTGGAGATCATCTCGTCCGGAGCACAGGCACTGATCAACCGGCTGGCCGCGAACGGCGGCCGGAACGGCCTGCGGTGGAACCTGCTGCGCGTCCTGCGCCACACTGCCGAAGACCACATTGCCCACATCCACGGTCACCTGCCCGAGGACGTGAGCACTCCACTGGGCACCTACGAATCCGCCGTCGACGAGGGGGCCGAGCAGACACCCGCAGCGGGTGAAGAGACCGCAGCGCCCGCACCACAAGGCCCCTCGGCAGCAGAGGCCGAGCCCGCGGGGGTCGGCGAGAGCCTGGCGGGAGATCCGGACCGGCTCCGCGCTGTCGTCCTCCAGGTGGCAGCGAAGGAGTACACCCTGGCCATGGACCTGGTCTACGAGTACGGCATCCCGGCAGCCGAGGCCGACGCCTTGTTGACGCGTATGGAGGAACTCGGCATCGTCGGGCCTCAGGGCGAAGGCGGCGTGCGGAACGTCCTGGTCACACCCGGCGAGGCGGAGAGCCTCGTGGACGCGAGCCGGGCGGCCGACGGTCCGGCGCCTCGATGGCAGCCGGTCAACGAACCTTTGACCCCGGCCTGGTTCGACGAGGTCAGGACCGCCGTACGACGGGACGTCCAGCCCGATCGCGGGCTGTCCCGCCGGGACTTGATGAGCCTGCTTAACCACGAGAACGCGCGCCCGGGCAACCGGACGGACGCCGGCCGCCGTGCGAACGAGTGCGTTGACCTCTTCCTGCAGGGCCGCGGCGACGAGGTGCCGCAGCACCTGGCGGGCGAGGGCTTCGCCTACGTGCGGGGCGAGGAGAACAGGGACTGGGCGCTGAGGGAGGCCGCGCCCTCCCCGGCCTCGCCGACGCCTGCCGGCGGGCAGGCGGAGGCGGCGGGAGAACAGGAGGCCGCTGCGGGGCCGCAGCTCCCGCGTCGGCGCCGGCCGACGCCGACGGATGGTCCGTCGAAGATCGAGCAGGCGGCTGCCGGACGGCGACGGCAGTCGTCCGCCACAGAGGGAAACCGGCCGGCGGTCACCGTGAAGACATTCGCAGCTCAGGCTCAACGGATGCAGGACCGCGCGGACTTCGCGCGGGCTGCCGCGACCAGCCCGGCCGAGGAACGGGCCGCGGGAGTCCTGCAGACGATCGCGGCGAACTCGCGGGCCACGGCTGACAAGATCGCCGGAGCTGCACCCGCCGGGGGACCACCGGCATCTCCACACGCCGGATTGACCGCCGAGGCCTTCCTTGCGGCGCTGCGGACCACGGCCCAGGCGCGGGGGGCACAGATCCCCGACGATTTGCTGGCCAGTGCCATGGAAGCGGCCCAGGAGGCGGTCGCCGCAGTGCCGCAGGGTTCCGCGGGCTCCGCCGCAGCGGCGCCACGTCCGTCACGACGGGGACAGGCCGAGCGAGAGCAGGCCGAGCATCGACTTCACGGGCAGCAGAACGCCCCGAGCGGCGTCGGCCGCAGGTAGGCACGACGATGCTCGGGGCTCAGCGCGGTGGGCGGTCAGGAAGCGGGATAGACCGCGACCACGTCGCGGGTGCAAAAGAGACCGTGCCCGTCCGCCGCCACATAGAGCGGGACCTCGGACGCGGCGGCCAGCGCCTTGGCCGTCCCGCTCCGCACGCTGACGCGGGCCGAGTCGCGCTCGGGGGTGTCCGCCCCGTCCTGTGTGATCGGCAGCCGCCCGTACAGGGACGTGGCTTCCGTGTCGTCGACGACGTGCACGATGCCGTACGCCGTGCCGTCGTCGGCCACGGCGGTCAGATCGATGCCCTTGGCGCTGGCGGTGCTGGTGAAGCAGTGCCCGCGGCCGGTGGCAAGGTCGAACCCAGCCTGCCCGGAGACGAGGAAGTCACCGTTCGGCGAAAGGCGGGTGGAGGACTGCGCGGCCCCGGGCTGAAGGGTGAGCGCATCGGCGGAGGTACAGCTCACCCGCGCCTTGATCTTCCCCGTCGCGAGATCGTGCACCGCCAGGATGGTCTTGTCCGTGTCGGAGAGCGCGGGCGGATCGGTCTGCGTGTCGCTCGTGTGCCAGGCGGCCACCAGGTACTGCCCGGTGACGGCGAGCGGGATGCCGACGTGCATGCCGCTGGGGGCCACGCTGGTGCTGGTCCACGCATCACCGACCCGGAATCCGTGCGTGCACGGGGTGCCGCCCTCGGCCCACTGGTCGCATCCGTCCTGCTGCTGGAAAGCGGAGACCACGCCCCGGGCGGTGGCGAAAGCGGGAGAAGCCTGGATGGCGCAGGACCCCGAGCCGCAGCCGGAAACCGTCATCGTCTTCTTCTGCACGGTGCGCTGGGCGCCCGTGGCCGCGTCGATCGTGACGGCCTTCTCGTGCACGCCGTCGGTCACCGGGCCGACCAGGAAGCCGGAATCGGTGGCTGTGAAGGAAGAGGCGGTGTCGTCAGGCACCGTCAGGTCGAGGTGATGGTCAGCGGTCGCCTTGCTGGCCGAGTCCGCCGCGATGATATCAATCGTGATCGTACGGCGCGACGTGCTCAGGCCGCTTCCGCTGGTCTTGCCCTGGCGGGCCAACACCACCTTCTCCCCGGCCTTGCCCTCCTGGATGAAGACACCGGTCCGGGCACTCGTGAGGGCCCTGGGGGTGAAGGTCCACGCGGTCTTGCCGCTGGCGAGGGAGAAAGCACGCACGCGCGAGCCGTCGGCGGCTGCCTGAACCACCAGACCGCTCTTGGGCGCGACCGTGACCAGCGGGAATCCGCTGGATCCCGACTCGTCATCGGTGGCCTCGGGGCTCGCCGACGTGCTCCAGCCGGTCCCCGTGTCGAATCCGTCCGGGACCGGGAGCCGGACCGGTGCCGCAGCCTTGCGCGTTGCCCCGGCGGTCGGATCGGCCTTGCCGCCCGAGGTGTCGCTGCAGGCGGCCAGCGCGCCGAGGGCGAGTGCAGCCATTCCCGCAACAACCTCCCGGTGTGGCGCGCGGCGCGATCTTGTTGCCGAGGACGCACTACGTGCACCGGTCGGCACGGGTATGGAGCAGTCAGTCATCAAGTCCTCCGTTCTGGGACATGTATCGCAGCCGGTCGAAGCCACACTCTCACATTTTTAGATACCCCTGGGGGGTATTGTGTGGTGGGGTTGGCGCGACAGTCGGATGACTTCTCCACAAAGGGAAGCCGCCGTTCGGTGAAGTTATAGGCGAACGGCGCGGATAGCGGGCGACTTCGCCGCAACTAGTCAATCAATGCGTGTACTTGACGCATCACCAAAGGAGAGCGGACCACATGGTCAGCACCCCCCGGCCCGATTTCGCGCGTGTGGCACGCCTGCGGGGCGCCGAGCAGGGAGTGATCGGCGAAGCTGCCCGCCAGGGGCTGATACCCGAGGACATCGCTCATGTGCTCACCGCGCCTGGCGTCGGTGACCTTCTCCTGTTCCACGGGTTCGAGGTGGTAACGGACCTCGACGCTCTCGCGGGCCCCGGATCGGGTGTCGTGGACGTTCCCCGTCATCTGGTCGACGGCGACGTGTCCGCGCTCGTGGACGTGGCGGACGCACCACAGTGTGCCGCGCTGTATCGCAGACTCCGGGTACGAGGAACCGCGACTGAGCAGGCAGCACTGATCAACCGTGACGTTCTGCTCCGCCTGTGGCGCCAACGGCTCGCACCGCAAGCCGTCGTGCAGGTGTGGGAGCGGCGGTTCCCGGAGCTGACCGCACCATGAACGCCGAAGGAATGCTCGCGGTCGCCCGTATCGTGCTGGCCGCCTGCGGCCCGAACGGCTACCACCTGTCCGGATCCCTGGCACTCCATGCCCTCGGTGTCGCCGGGGCACGACCCGCCCACGACATCAACGTGTTCACCGACCAGGTCCAGGACTCCCCGGCGGTGCGGGCGGCCGTCGCCGGCGCGCTGGCCGCCCACGGGTACCGAGTTGAGGAGGTCCGGACCTGGGCCTTCCACCTGCTCGCGCAATACGACCAGAACAGCGACCTGCTGGTCACGCACGCCGAGTACGGCACGGTCACCGTTCAAATGGCCCGCATGCCACGCTACTTCGACTCTCATACCGCCGCGGGCATGCCGGTCGCGGCGATGGGGGACCTTCTCTACGGCAAACTGGAGGCTCCTGAACACCGCCTGGCTGCCAAGGACTTCGTGGACCTGGCCGTGCTGAGTCAACACTTGGGGCAAGGGGACGTCGACTCCTACCTGGCCGACTACGCGATCGGAATCGCGGGGCTCCGACAGCTCCCCGAGACACGGGTGCGCGGGGACCTGTACGTCCGGCTGGCCCAGGTCGCCGACGTCCCGGATGCGGCATTCGCCGGTTACGGATTGGACCCGCAGGCCGTGACGCTGCTGCGCGCCGACCTGCTCGCCTGGGCAGACCGGATCGCACCGGTCGAACTCAACCAGAGCCGCCTGGAGCCAGGCGTGGCCGCCGGTCTGGAGGGCATGGGCCAGGGGGACGTGCTGGCCACCCTGGCCCGACTGGCGCGCGCGGACTCCCTGGCCTTGCTCACCCCGCCCGAGCTGAGCAGCCGGCGCGGTCAGGTCATGAACCGGGCGCTGACCGCCTCCTACGGACTCCGGCAGTTGGCCGAGCAACTCCCCGAAGGCGCAGCGGTTCCCCCGGGCGCCGCCGAGGCGATGCACCGTGTCCAGGAGCTGATAGAAGAGGTACAGCGCATCACGCTGGAAATCCAGCGTCGCTCTCGGCTCACGGCACTCCAGCGTGCGGAAGAGGCCGCCGTACGGCGTGCTTGACGGCGGCCGTGGCAAAGTCCAGGTGTGTGGCCAGTCGAGTCCAGGCTGATGGCCACCGGAATTCCCGGTGGATGGCCGTCTGACCAGTGGTG
>NZ_JBIAIQ010000020.1:133947-166018 GCF_042871525.1 Streptomyces sp. NPDC005784 | reverse complement strand
TGTTCTGTGGGGGGCTCGGCGGGGGGGGGCCCCCCCGGGCGCGGGGGCGCCCGGGGGGGGGCCCCCCCGCCCCCCGGGGGGGGGGGGCCCCGGGGGGGGGGGCCCCCCCCGCCGTCCTGGGCGCCGACATGACATGCCGGCGCCCAGGTGTGCGTCTACCGGTGAGGGCCTAGGCGGTGGCCGCCTGCGCGTCCGCCGCCTGGGCCTTCAGGGCTCGCTCGACGCCCGAGCGGGACTCCGAGACGAGTCGTCGCAGGGCGGCGTTGGGCTCGGCCGAGAGCAGCCACGCGTCCGTCTTGGCGAGGGTCTCCGCGGCGACCTGGATGCCCGGGTAGAGACCGGTCGCGATCTGCTGCGCGATCTCGTGCGAACGGGCGTCCCAGATCTCCTTGACCACGGTGAAGAACTTGTCCGTGTACGGGGCGAGCAGCTCACGCTGGTCGGTCTGGACGAAGCCCGCGATGACCGCTTCCTGCACGGCGTTCGGAAGCTTGTCGGACTCGACGACCGAGGCCCACGCCTCCGCCTTCGCCTCCTCGGTGGGACGGGCCGCCCGGGCGGTGGCCGCGTGCCGCTCACCGGCGGCCGTCTTGTCACGCTCGTACTCGGCGGCGATCTCCGCGTCGTCGAAACGTCCGACGGCCGCGAGCCGCTGCACGAACGCCCAGCGCAGCTCGGTGTCGACGGCGAGGCCCTCGATGGTCTCGCGGCCTTCGAGCAGGGCCTCCAGGAGGTCCAGCTGCTCCGGCGTGCGCGCGGTCGCCGCGAAGGCGCGCGCCCAGGCCAGCTGGTGGTCGCTACTGGCCTCGGCCGCGTGCAGGTGGGCGAGCGTCGCGTCCGTCCAGCGGTTCAGCAGCGCCTCGCGGGCGGTCGGGTCGGCGTACAGCTCGATCGCGAGCTTCACCTGCCGGTGCAGCGACTGCACGACACCGATGTCGGACTCCTTGCCGATGCCGGACAGCACCAGCGCCAGGTAGTCGCGGGTGGCGAGCTCGGCGTCGCGGGTCATGTCCCAGGCCGAGGCCCAGCACAGGGCGCGCGGGAGGGAGGACTCGAAGTCGCCGAGGTGCTCGGTGACGAACGCCAGCGAGTCCTCGTCGAGGCGGACCTTGGCGTACGACAGGTCGTCGTCGTTGAGCAGGATCACGTCGGGGCGGCGCCTGCCGACGAGCTGCGGTACGGCGGTCAGCTCCCCGTCCACGTCCAGCTCAAGGCGCTCGTCGCGCACCAGCTTGCCGCTGCCGCCCTCGGCGCCGTCGAAGTCGTACAGGCCGACCGCGATGCGGTGCGGGCGCAGTGTCGGCTCGCCCTGGGCGCCGGCGGGCAGGGCCGGGGCCTCCTGGCGGACGGCGAAGGAGGTGATGACACCGTCGGCGTCGGTCTCGATCTCCGGCCGCAGGATGTTGATCCCGGCGGTCTGGAGCCACTTCTGCGACCAGTTCCCGAGGTCCCGCCCGGAGGTCTCCTCCAGGGCGCCGAGCAGGTCGGACAGACGGGTGTTCCCGAACGCGTGGGCCTTGAAGTAGGCCTGGACGCCGCTGAAGAACTCGTCCATGCCGACGTAGGCGACGAGCTGCTTGAGGACGGAGGCGCCCTTGGCGTACGTGATGCCGTCGAAGTTGACGAGCACGTCGTCGAGGTCGCGGATCTCGGCCATGATCGGGTGCGTGGAGGGCAGCTGGTCCTGCCGGTACGCCCACGTCTTCATGGAGTTGGCGAACGTGGTCCAGGAGTGCGGCCACCGGCTGTCGGGGTGGTAGGCCTGGCAGGCGATGGAGGTGTAGGTGGCGAACGACTCGTTCAGCCAGAGGTCGTTCCACCACTCCATCGTCACGAGGTCGCCGAACCACATGTGGGCCAGCTCGTGCAGGATCGTCTCGGCGCGCAGCTCGTAGGCGGCGTCGGTGACCTTGGAGCGGAAGACGTACTGGTCGCGGATGGTGACCGCGCCCGCGTTCTCCATCGCGCCCGCGTTGAACTCGGGCACGAAGAGCTGGTCGTACTTCTTGAACGGGTACGCGTAGTCGAACTTCTCCTGGAACCAGTCGAAGCCCTGCCGGGTTGCCTCGAAGATCGCGTCCGAGTCGAGGAACTCGGCGAGCGAGGGACGACAGTAGATGCCGAGCGGCACGGACTGCCCGTCCTTCTCGTACACGCTGTGCACGGAGTGGTACGGGCCGACGATCAGCGCGGTGATGTACGTCGAGATCCGCGGCGTCGGCTCGAAGACCCAGACGTCGTCCTTGGGCTCCGGGGTCGGCGAGTTGGAGATGACCGTCCAGCCGGAGGGTGCCTTCACGGTGAACTGGAAGGTGGCCTTCAGGTCGGGCTGCTCGAAGGACGCGAAGACGCGGCGTGCGTCCGGTACCTCGAACTGGGTGTAGAGGTAGGCCTGCTGGTCGACGGGGTCGACGAACCGGTGCAGGCCCTCACCGGTGTTGGTGTAGGCGCAGTCGGCCACGACGCGGACGACGTTGCGCCCCGCCAGGAGGCCGGGGAGCGCGATCCGCGAGTCCTTGAAGACCTCGGCCGCGTCGAGCGGGTCGCCGTTGAGAGTGACTTCGTGGACGGTCGGGGCCACCAGGTCGATGAACGACTCCGCGCCGGTCTCGGCGGAGTCGAAGCGCACCGTGGTCACGGACCGGTAGGTGCCGCCCTCCTGCGCGCCGGAGAGGTCGAGATCGACCTCGTACGAGTCAACGGTGAGCAGCTTCGCGCGCTGCTGCGCCTCTTCGCGGGTCAGGTTTGTGCCAGGCACGCGGTCATCTCCTCGTTATGTGTGGGTTGCGCCATCCTTCCACGGGACGCGCACGCAGCGCGATGTCCGATTCCCGCCGGTGCCCGGCCGTCGCGGGCGCGAGCCTGGACGTATGACGACGTACACCGCACACCCCATCGCCCCGGCCGCCCTGAAGGAGCTCCGCGACACCGACGACGCGGGCCGCCGGCTCGCCCCGCTGACCGACGAGGAGGGCGGCTCCATGCTGCGCTGCTGCCTGCGCCGCAGCGAGCCCGGCGAGCGCATCGCCCTGGTCTCCTACGCCCCGCTGCGCCGCTGGGCCGCCGAGACCGGCGCCGAGCCGGGCGCGTACGACGAACAGGGCCCGGTCTTCATCCACGCGGACGACTGCGCCGGCCCGGCCACGGACGCCCTCCCCTTCACGAACGCCCACCGCACGGTCCGACGCTACTCCGCCGAGGGACACATCCTGGGCGGACAACTGGTCCAAGAGCCGACCACGTTCGACGAGGCCTTCACAGCGGCGTTCACCCACCCGGAGGTGGCACTGCTCCACGTTCGGGCGGTGGAGTACGGCTGCTTCCTGTACGAGGTGCGGCGGGGCTAGGGGCTCCGTTCGGCCGGGGTATCTCCGTTCAGCACGGGGAACGGGGCGCGAGCGCGGCGGCTGCGGGGCCAACGGGGGTGTGGCCACAGGCAACGGGGGCGGGGCCGACGGCGGTCGGGGTGGGGCCGACGGCGGTCCCACGCACTCTCAGCTGGCCGAACACGGTCGCCCCGAACGCCAGCGTCATGCCCGCCGACTGCAGCGGTGTCAGCGCCTGCCCCAGCGCCGCCCAGCCGATGACCGCCGCGGTCAACGGCGAGAGCGGGCCGAGGAACGTCACCTGTGTGGCGGTGAGCCGGCCGATGCCCCGGAACCACAGCCAGTAGGCGACCGCCGTGTTCGCCAGCGCGAGGTACAGGTAGCCGCCGATCGCCCGGCCGTCCAGTGGGGGCGGCCCACCCTCGACCACGAGGGCGACCGGCGCGATCAGCAGCCCTCCGGCGGTCAACTGCCAGGCGGTCAGCGCCAGCGGACCGACTCCGTCCGGCCGCCCCCACCGTTTGGTGAGCACCGTGCCGGTGGACATCGACGCGGTGGAGGCGAGCGCCGCGAGAACGCCCACGAGGTCGAGGGCGCCCGCCGCCTTCAGGACGACGAGGCTGACGCCGAGGGCCGCGGTGATACCGGTGAGGAGCGTACGGAGCGTCGGCCGGTCGCCGAGGAGCGCCGCCGAGAGGCCCGCCACGAACAGTGGACCGGTCGACCCGACCACGGCCGCCATTCCGCCGGGCAGCCGGTACGCGGAGAGGAACAGCAGCGGGAAGAACGCGCCGATGTTCAGCGCGCCCAGCACGGCCGCCTTCCCCCACCACACGCCGCGCGGCAGCACGCGCGCGAGCGCGAGGAGCAGCAGCCCTGCGGGCAGGGCACGCAGCAAGGCCGTGAACAGCGGCCGGTCGGACGGGAGGAACTCGGTGGTGACGGCATAGGTGCTGCCCCAGGAGATGGGGGCGAGCGCGGTGAGGGCTATGAGGGCGGGTCGTTTCGCGTCCACGGGACACCCGGTTTCGAGGAGGCCGAACAGAAAGTAGGTCAGCAATAAGTAGCTTAGCTCTAAGCTACTTATTCGCAAGCCGCTTTGTGGTGACCTGCTTCTCGGCGACCCACTTGGTTCCGAGCTACTTTCTTGCGACCGACCTGCGACGCGGCGGATACTCGCCCGCATGAGCGCTCCCAAGGACCCCGTCGACGCGATCGTCGAGCAGTGGGCCGCCGTCCGGCCGGACCTCGACACCGCGGCGATGGAGGTCTTCGGGCGCGTCTTCCGGCTCTCGCGCACCATGGGCGACCGGATGGAGAAGGCGTACGCGCGGTACGGGATCTCGCGCGGGGAGTTCGACGTGCTGGCGACACTGCGCCGCTCCGACGCCCCGTACACGCTCCCACCGCGCCAACTCTCGGCCACGCTCATGCTGACCACGGGCGGGATGACCGGGCGCCTGGACAGGCTGGAGCGCGCCGGACTGCTCCGCCGCTCCCCCGATCCGCACGACCGGCGCGGCCTCCGAGTCACCCTGACGGACGAGGGGCTGAGGCTGATCGACGAGGCCGTCGAGGCGGGGCTCGCCGTCCAGACGGCCGCGCTCTCGGCCCTCGACGGCGAGCAGGCCGCCCAACTGGCCGACCTGCTGCGCCCGCTGCTGGCCGCCACCGCCTCCTAAGAACCCACGGCGGCGGTCAGGGCCGCCTCGACCGCGGCCGGGTCCGGGGACTCGGCGGCCCAGGCCACATATCCGTCGGGCCGCACCAGGAGCGTCGTACGCCGCTCGCCCGCCCAGCGCTCCACGGTGAGACGGCCCGCACGCTCCCCCGCCCGCCCTGCGTGTCCGGCCTGCCCGGTCCCCCCGGCCCCGGACGACTCGGGGGCGATCAGGACGAACCTCCCGGCCCGCAGGGCCTCGTAGAGCCGACCGCTCCTCAGAGCGAGGTCGGGGGCGCGGTTGCCGGTCAAGGGGTGCGCGCCGCGCGGCGCGCCGTACGCGTACCCGATGCCCGTGATGCGGCCGGCCGCCCGACGGCGGGCGGGGCCGACATGGCCGAGCACCATGGTGATCCCCGCGCGCAGCGCCCGGGTCCAGGGACGCTTGGCCATCGCCAGCCGCACGATGCCGCCGCTGCTGCGCAGCACGGACGCGCCGACCGGGTGGCGTTCGGTCTGGTAGGTGTCCAACAGGGCCGCTCCGGCCCACCCGTTGAACACGGCCGCCAGCTTCCAGCCGAGGTTCGCCGCGTCCTGGAGCCCAGTGTTCATGCCCTGGCCGCCGGCCGGGGTGTGCACATGCGCGGCGTCGCCCGCGAGGAAGACGCGGCCCACTCGGTACGCGGGTGCCTGGCGTTCGTCGCTGTGGAACCGGGACATCCAGCGGGCGTCGCGCATCCCGTAGTCGTGCCCGAGCGCGAGCCGGGCGATCTCCTTGACCTCGTCGAGTTCGACCGGCTCGCTCTCCGGGATGTCGCGGCCGCGGTGCCAGCCGATCACCCGGTAGTAGCCGTCGCCGAAGGGCGCGATGAAGGCGAACGCGTCACCGACGGCGTTGGCGGTCAGCACCGACTCCGGCTCCTCGTCGAGCCGGACGTCCGCGAGCACGACGGAGCGGATGACCGACCTGCCGGGGAACGGCAGCCCGACCGCCGCCCGCACCGCGCTGCGCATCCCGTCCGTCCCGACGACGTAGTCGGCCGCCAGCTCACCCGGCGCCCCACCCGGTCCCCGGACTTCGAGCGTCACCCCGTTCCCGTCCTGCCGCAGTCCGGTCACCTCCGTCTCGTACACGAACCGCACCCCGGCCTCACTCGCCCGGCGCTCCAGCGCCTCCTCCACCTCGTACTGCGGAATCACCAGCAGGTGGTTGAACCGGGAGGGCAGCGTGTCCAGCGCGAGCGTGAGCCCGCCGAAGAGCCGAATACGGTCGAGGGTCCGCCCCTTGCGCTCCAGACCGTCCGCGAGCCCGCGGGCGTCGAGCTGTTCCAGGGTGCGGGCGTGCAGGACGAAGGCGCGGGAGAGATTGCTGATCCCGTGGGGGCGCCTCTCGACGAGGGTGACCGGTACACCTGCGGCGGCGAGGTCGCCGGCCAGCAGCAGGCCGGTCGGGCCCGAGCCGACGACGACGACCTGCCGGGGGGTGGTGGGCGGCGTGTGCGAGTGCGTGTTGCCGGTCATGACGGCCTCCTCGTGATGCCAACGCTTGTTGGCCAACGCTTGTTGGCCAACATAGGAGGGCGCCACTGGACTGTCAACACCCGTTGGCCTACGGTCGTTGGCATGCCAGTCGAGGAACAGCGCGCGTCCGACGCCGGTGCCGGCTCCCGGTCCGGATCCAGCACGAGGCAGGTGTCCAGCGTGAGGCAGGTGTCCAGCATGGGGTCCGAGTCCGGCGCGGGAGCCCTCCCGGGAGCGGGCAGCGCACCCGCGGCGGCGTCCCGCCGCTCCGACGCCACCCGGGGCGCGATCCTCACCGCCGCCCGCGAGCGCTTCGCGGCGGACGGCTACGAGCGCGCCACGATCCGGGCCATCGCCAAGGACGCGCACATCGACCCGTCGATGGTCATGCGCTACTACGGCTCGAAGGAGGGGCTGTTCGCGGCCGTGCTCGACGTCGATCTGCGGCTGCCCGATCCGGCGGCGCTCGACCCGGCCGACGTGGGCCGCGTCCTGGTCGGCCACTTCCTCGACCTGTGGGAGGAGAACGAGGTCCTCACCGCGATGCTCCGGGTCGGCGTGACCAACCAGGCCGGTGCCGAACGGATGCAGAGCATCTTCAGGGACCAGCTCGCGCCGGTGGCCCGGCGCGCCTGCCCCGACCCCGAACAGGCTCCGGCCCGCGCGGCGCTCTGCGCCTCACAACTGCTCGGGCTCGCGCTCGCCCGCTACATCCTGCGGCTGCCCCCGGCCGTCGCCCTGCACCGCGAGGAGATCATCGCGTGGCTCGGCCCCACGGTGCAGCGGTATCTGACGGCTCCGCACCCCTAGAACCCGTCCAGGAGGACGCGGCGGTCGCGGCGGCGGCCGGGGCGGTCACGGTGGCCGGGGCGGTCACGGAAACGCGTCGAGGGAGTCCGCGCACCGGTGGGTGCGGGGACTCCCTCGGCGGAGAGTTGGTGCGAAGGGCGGGGGTCAGCCCTGCTTCGGCTGCTTGTGGGACTTGTCCAGGACCATCACGAGGCCGGCGATGCCCAGGAACAGTGCGATCGGCAGCACGACGTAGAGGCCGAGCGTCTCGATCACGCTCAGGCCGGAGCCGGGGTCGTCGCCGTCGTCGCGGGTCAGCGCGAGGGCGGGGGACGACATGAGCAGCATCATCAGCGTCGTACCGGCGGCCAGGGCACCGGCGCGCAGAGCGTTCTTCTTGTCCACGGTGCAAACGTAGCGAACACCCGACGGGGCCGCGCGCCCGGGGGTGCCGTACGGAGTTTCCGGGGCGCCGTACTGAGGTCACGGGGGGTGCCGTGCGGGTGTCACGGGGCTCGGCGCGGGTGGCTCGGGGGACTCCCGGGTGCGCCGGTCCGGCCGCTCTCCGACCGCACCACGTCGATCAGGGCGTGCAGCCGGGGTGAGGCGGCCAGCTCCTCCAGGGTCACCGGGCGGCCCTCGGCGTCGGCGACGGGCAGGCGCCAGTTGGGGTACTGGTCCGAGGTGCCGGGGAGGTTCTGCGGGCGGCGGTCGCCGACCGCGTCCGGGAGCCAGACGCCGATCAGGTGGGCGGGGGTGCGCAGGAGGAAGCGGTGCACGGCCTGGATCTCGGCCTCCTCGGCCGAAGCGGGTTCCCCGCCGTTCGCGCCGCGCAGCAGCCCGAGCCGGGAGAGCAGGGCCAGCCATTCCCGGGTGTCCGCGGCGGCGGCCGCCCGTTCCTCGTCGAGGGAGCCGGTCAACAGGCCGAGCCGGTCGCGGAGTTCGACGTGTTCGCCGGTGAGCCGGGCCGCGGTGGGCGGCAGGTCGTGGGTGGTGGCGGTGGCCAGGCAGTCGGCACGCCAGGTCTCGGGCGGCAGGGGCAGGCCGTCGCCGTCCCAGTCGCGTTCGAACCACATCACCGAGGTGCCCAGCACCCCGCGTTCCTGGAGTGTCTCGCGCACCCCGGGCTCCACGGTGCCGAGGTCCTCGCCGATCACCAGCGCCCCGGCCCGCGAGGCCTCCAGTACCAGGATCGCGAGCATCGCCTCGGCGTCGTAGCGGACGTACGAACCCTCGGTGGGCGGCTGTCCCTGGGGGATCCACCAGAGCCGGAACAGGCCCATGACGTGGTCGATGCGCAGGGCACCGGCATGCCGCAGGAGTGCGCGCAGCAGGCGGCGGTAGGGGGCGTATCCGGAGGCGGCGAGCCGGTCGGGCCGCCAGGGCGGCAGGCCCCAGTCCTGGCCGCGCGCGTTGAAGGCGTCCGGGGGCGCGCCGACGGACA
Source organism: Streptomyces sp. NPDC005784 (assembly GCF_042871525.1). Lineage (NCBI taxonomy): Bacteria > Bacillati > Actinomycetota > Actinomycetes > Kitasatosporales > Streptomycetaceae > Streptomyces > Streptomyces sp. NPDC005784. The sequence goes on along the minus strand of NZ_JBIAIQ010000020.1, from coordinate 157,278 downwards.
TGCCGGCCGCGAAGTACTCCTGCTGGGCCCAGGCGTCGGCTCCGTCGGGGTGGACGCCGACCGCGAGGTCGTGCACGAGCCCGACGGTCATGCCCGCGTCGCGCGCGGAGCGCTGGGCGCGCGCGAGCTGGGCGTCGGTGAGCCAGGCGAGCCGGCTGTGGAAGTCGACGCGGTCCATCAGTTCGCCCCGTGCGCGGGCGGTTCCGGACGAGCGGGGGTCGCGCAGGGCTTCGGGCCAGTTCCGCCAGTCGGAGCCGTACACCTCGGCGAGCGCGCACCAGGTGGCGTGGTCCTCCAGTGCCTGGCCCTCCTCGGCGAGGAAGTCGGCGTACGCGGCCTGCCGGCCGGGCCCGAGGGGCACCGCGCGGACCGATTCGAGCACCTCGCGCTTGAGGTCCCACACGGCGTCGCGGTCGATCAGCGCGCCCTTGCGCAGGACGGATTCGCGCAGCTGTTCGGCGCGCTCCAGCACCGCACGCAGCCGGTCGCGGTCCTCGGCGTACGGGTACTCGGGGATGTCCTCGACACGCAGGTGCACCGGGTCGGGGAAGCGGCGGGAGGAGGGCCGGTAAGGGGAGGGGTCGGTCGGGTCGCCGGGCACGGCCGCGTGCAAGGGGTTGACCTGGACGAATCCGGCGCCGAGCGCCCGCCCCGCCCAGGCGGTCAGCTCGGCGAGGTCACCGAGGTCGCCCATGCCCCAGGAGCGGCGGGAGAGCAGGGAGTAGAGCTGGACGAGCAGGCCGCACGTGCGCCCGGGCGGCGCGGGCAGCCGGGTGGGGGCGACGACCAGGTGGGCGTCGGCGGTGCGGCCGTCGGGGGCGGTGGCGTGCAGCCTGTGGACGCCGGGCGGAAGGTGGTCGGCCTCGGTTCGGGTCTCGCCCTGCTCGGTGGTGATCCGCAGCCGGGTGGCGTCCGGCAGTCCGGCGAGCTCGGCGGGGACGAGGCCGCCCCAGCACACCAGCGTCGGCGGCAGCAGCCGCCGCGCCGTCTCGGCCTCGTGGAGCGCGAGGGCGGCGCGCACGGCGTCCGGGGTGCTCGCGTCGACGCCGAGCGCCGCCAGGATCGCGACGAGCGCGGTGTCCGGGGCCGCGACCGTGCGGTCCGGGGACGGGCTGTAGGCGGGGGCGACACCGTGCAGTTCGGCGAGCCGGGACAGGGGCGTCCGCGGCGCCGGCTCCGATGCCGTCCGCGGCGGGTCGGCGGGCCCACTGGGTGCCATCAGACCCCCGATGCGGCGCCGGTCGAGGTGGGCTCGCTCGTCAGATGCGCGGCGTCCGCGAGCGGCGGCTCACTGGTCAGCGGCTCGGCGTCGGGCAGCGGGGGCTCACTGGTCAGCGGCACCTCGGCGCCGGCACCTTCCGAGTCGAGCGGACACATCCCGGCGCCCTCGGGCTCGACGGACGCCCGGCCCGCGCGGGAGCCGGGGACGGACGGCTCCGCTCCGCGTTCGGACAGGGCCGAGAGGAGAAGGTGTGCCGATACGGCCACAGGGGCCTCCTTGTCGAGGTCGGATACGGCGGCCGAGGGCATTCCGGCGGATCGTGCCGGAAACGGGATGCCCTGACGGTCACCGCAGCCCTACCCCGTGGGCGCGACGGCAGACACACACGGACGAACAACGTGCTTCTGGTCACATTCTGTCGCCGTCCCGCATGTCCGGGCCGCCCCTCCAGGCTGGGGTAATCCCGGCACATCGGCCACTCTCGTTGACACCCTCACCACCCGGATGGTGGGCTCGACGCCACCCCGACGCCGCAGCCGGGGTGGCGGGCTACGAGGGGGAACCGTGCGACTCGGGCGTGGAAAAGGAGCGACCGTACTCGCGTTCGCCGTGGTCGCGAGCGCGTTCGGCACGGCTCCCGTGGCTGTCGCGGCGACTCACGGTCCGGCGGCCTCCGCGGACGACCGGGAGCCCACCGGGAGCGGAGTGCCCGCCGTCTGGCCCCGCCCCCAGTCGCTGCGCGCGAACGGCGCTCCGGTCCTGGTCACGGACGAGGTCGTCCTGGTCACCGGCACGACGTATCCGGCGGCATCCGGCCCGCCCGGCCCGTTCGGCAGCGTGCCCTCCGGCTCGCCGGCCGGCTCGTACCCCCCCGGCACCCCTCTCACCCCGTACGCCCCCGGCGTGAGCATCGACCCGCGTGCCTCGGACGCCGAGCTCGACCCGTACGCCCTCGAAGCGTTGCGCGCACTGCTGCGGCAAGCCGGCGCCCGTACGTTCACGACGGCGCGCGACGGTGACGCGCTCCCGGCGCACGCCCTGGTGGTGCGCATGGGCACGGAACCGGCGAACACCGTTCGGCAGGGCGTGAGTTCCTTCGTCGGCGCGCGCGCCGCGTCGGGCTCCCTGGAGCGGGCGCTCACGGCGCTCGGCGCCGCGCCCCGCGCCGATCTCCCCTCCGGCGGCTACCGGCTGGCCGTCGGCCGCACCGACGGCCGCGACACCGTCGCCCTCGCGGGAGTGGGCGAGGACGGCCTGTACCACGCGGTGCAGACATTGCGTCAGCTCCTCGGCGCCGACGGCCGGATCGCCGGTGCCGTCGTCCGGGACTGGCCCGGCACCGCCGTGCGCGGCACCACCGAGGGGTTCTACGGCAGCCCCTGGACCCCCGAACAGCGCCTTGAGCAGCTGGACTTCATGGGCCGGACCAAGCAGAACCGCTATGTCTACGCGCCCGGCGACGACCTCTTCCGGCAGGCGCGCTGGCGCGAGCCGTACCCGGCCGGGGAGCGCGCCCACTTCCGGGACCTGGCGGAGCGGGCGCGCCGCAATCACGTCACGCTGACCTGGACGGTGGCCCCCGGACAGGCGATGTGCTTCGCCTCGGACGCCGATGTGAAGGCGCTGACGCGCAAGCTCGACGCCATGTGGGCGCTCGGGTTCCGGGCCTTCCAACTGCAGTTCCAGGACGTCAGTTACACCGAATGGCACTGCGGGGCGGACGCGGACGCGTTCGGCTCCGGCTCCGAGGCGGCGGCGAAGGCGCAGGCGCGGGTGGCGAACGCCGTGGCCCGGCATCTCGCCGACCGCCACCCGGACGTGGCCGCGTTGTCCCTGATGCCGACGGAGTACTACGAGGACGGTTCGACCGACTACCGGCGACAGCTGGCGAGCGCCCTGGACAGGCGTGTCGAGGTCGCGTGGACGGGTGTCGGTGTCGTGCCGAAGACGATCACGGGCGGTGAACTGGCCCGTACCCGCGCGGTGTTCGGCAGCCACCCGCTCGTCACCATGGACAACTACCCCGTCAACGACTACGCGCAGGACCGGGTGTTCCTCGGCCCCTATCAGGGGCGCGAGCCGGCGGTGGCCTCGGGCTCGGCGGCCCTGCTGGCCAACGCGATGCCCCAGGCCGAGGCCTCCCGCATCCCGCTGTTCACCGCGGCCGACTACGCCTGGAACCCGCGGGACTACCGGCCCCAGGAGTCCTGGGGAGCGGCGATCGAGGACCTCGCGGACGGCGACGCCCGGAGCGCGGACGCGCTCCGCGCGCTGGCCGGGAACGACGCGTCCTCCGTTCTGGGCGGCGAGGAGTCGGCGTATCTGCGCCCGCTCATGGAGGCCTTCTGGCAGGCGCGGACGACCACGGACCGGGCCGCGAACGAGAGCGCGGCCGAGCGGCTGCGCGCCGCGTTCACGGTGATGCGCGAGACTCCGAAACGGCTGGCGGGGCGCCCGATCGCCACCGAAGTGCAGCCCTGGACCGAGCAGTTGGCGCGCTACGGCGAGGCCGGCGAGACGGCCGTCACGCTGCTGAGCGCCCAGTCGAGCGGTGACGCGACGGCGGCGTGGACGGCGTACCGCACGCTGAACCGGCTGCGCGCCGAGCTCGCGGCGAGCGGGGTGACGGTCGGCAAGGGCGTGCTCGACCCGTTCCTCACGCGGGCCCGCACGGCGTACGAGAGGTGGGCGGGCCTCGACAACGAGCCCTCCGCGGGCCACGACATCCCGAAGGACCCCGGAGCTGCGGGGGACGGCGGCACGAGGACCGGCGACGACGCGACGGCGGACGACGGACGCGCGGACGGCGGCAGCCCCGCGGACAACGGTGGTGCCGGCCAGGGCGACCAGCGGCAGGACGGCGGCACGCCGGGGGACGGCACCGGGCAGGACGGCCGCGTCGTCCTCCTCCCGCGCCCCCGCACCCTCACCGCCGTGAGCGTGCTCACCGACCCCGATACGACGGGTTTCGTCGAGGCGCACGTCCCGGGCGAGGGCTGGCGGTACCTCGGTGCGCTCGCGGCCGGGGGCGCGACGGAGGTCGGCGCGGCGGGCGTGCGCGCGGACGCGCTCCGGGTCAGCGGTCCCGCGCCCTCGCAGGTCCACCATCTCGTGCCCTGGTTCGCGGACTCCCCCGCCGCGGCACTGGAACTGGCCCGCTCCACGACGGACGTGGAGATCGGCGGCACGCAGCGGATCACGGCCCGGCTGACGTCGCTGCGCCCCACCGACGTCAGCGGTGAACTGACCGCGCGGGCCCCGAAGGGCATCGAGGTCAAGGTCTCGCGGCCTTCGCCGACCCTTTCCCGCGGCGCCGTCGTCGACAGCCTCGTCGAGGTCACGGTCCCGCCGGGGACGCCGTCGGGCACGTACGACGTCACGGTCGCCTTCGGCTCGCAGACCCGCACCCTGACGGTCCGCGCCTTCCCGCGCACGGCGGGCCCCGACCTGGCCCTCACCGGCACGGCCTCCTCGTCCGGCGACGAGACCTCCGACTTCCCGGCTGCGGCGGCCAACGACGGTGATCCGGGGACCCGTTGGTCCTCCCCGGTCGACAACGGCGCCTGGTGGCAGGTGCAGTTCGCCGAGCCGGTGCGTCTCGGCCGGCTCGTGCTGAGCTGGCAGGACGCGCACCCGTCCGCATACCGCGTCCAGGTCTCCGCCGACGGACGCGTCTGGCGCACGGCGACGACCGTGAACGACGGCCGCGGCGGCCAGGAGTCCCTGCGCTTCGACGAACGCGACGTCCGCTACGTGCGCGTCCAGGGGATCCATCGGGCGACGCGGTACGGATACTCACTGTGGTCGGCGCAGGCGTACGCGGTCGCGGAGGCGGCCGGCGGGCAGGAATCCGCCGCACCGTGAACCGGCGGGGCCGAAGCGGTCGACAGACGGGGTGTGAGACTGTTCCGCCCCCGCGGGGGCCCCCGGGACGACGACACGGACGCGGCGCTGCTGCGGGCCGTCTCGGACGGAGACTCGGCGGCGATGGCCGCACTGTACGACCGGCATGCCGGCCGACTGCACGCACGGCTGACGAGACGCTGCGCCGACCCCGAGTCCGACGGCAACGCCATCGAACGCGGTGACACGACGGCGCTGCGCGGCCACCGCGCGGCGACGGGGCCGGCCGATGAAACACCCGCCTCCAGCCGGGCGGAGACCGTCCGGCGCACACCCCCGCCCGGGCCGGCGCCGCCCCGCGCACGAACCCGACCGGCACCGACCCGGACACGAACCCGAACGGCGCCACCGAGCCCGGCCCGGACGGCCGGCGGTTCCGCTCCCTCGCCCTGTACTCCCGCTCGCGCGGCATCCCGACGACCCTCGCCGCCCTGGCCTGTGCCGCGCTGCTCACCGTGTGGATGGCGAGCCGTCCGGACGCCTACCTCGACCCGTACCGCAGGGTGCCGCTGGTCGCGCTCGCCCCGCTGCTGGCCGCGGCGGCGACCGGTGCGAGCCTCCACTCGTACACCCGCGAGCTGGACGACACGGCCGTACGCCGCTGGTGGCCCCGGCGCCTGGCCCACCTGCTGTTCCTCAGCGCCCTCGCGGCGGCGCTGCTGGCGCTCGCCGTGCCCGGACACGCGCAGGAGTTCGGCGCGGCGGCGATGGTCCGCAACACGCTGGGGGCCATCGGCATCACGGCGGGCGGCGCGGTGCTGATCGGCGCCCGGCTGAGCTGGATGCCGACGACGCTGTACTTCAGCGCCGTGTGCCTCTCGGCCTCCTCGCCCCGTGTGAACAAGGCAACAGTCGTGGGCTGGCTCATCCAGCCGGGTCCGCAGCACGGCGCCTGGGCCGCCGGTGTCGCACTCTTCGTCGTCGGGACGGCACTCTGCGCAGCCCGCGGGGCCCGTCCCGAAGGACCCCGCCTCTGAGACGGGGTCGCACGGGCCGGGCCTCGTGAGCCAACACAAAGGCCCGGATCGTCAGGCTGAAATGCCGTCGATCCGGGCCATGGCGTCGTCCGCGCCGTACGGTTGGAGGTAGGGCATCCAGCGTGGGTCCCTGTGCCCCGTTCCGATGATGCGCCATGCGAGCCCCGTCGGCGGGGCGGGTTTGTGGCGCAGGCGCCAGCCGATCTCGACCAGGTGGCGGTCGGCCTTGGTGTGGTTGCAGCGGCGGCAGGACGCCACCACATTGTCCCAGGCGTGCTGACCTCCGCGGGAGCGCGGGATGACGTGGTCGACGCTGGTTGCGACGCCACCGCAGTACATGCACCGGCCGCCGTCACGGGCGAACAGAGCTCGCCTGGTCAGCGGGACGGGCCCTCGGTAGGGAACCCGTACGAACCTCTTCAGCCGGACCACGCTGGGTGCGGGGACAGTAACGGTCGCGCTGTGCATGAAGGCGCCGGATTCCTCGAGAGAGACGGCTTTGTTCTCAAGGACGAGGACGAGCGCGCGGTGGAGCGGTACGACGCCGAGCGGCTCGTACGACGCGTTGAGGACCAGGACGTGCGGCACGGATGCCTCCTTGTACGCCGGCGGCGCGTGGCTCGCGCCGGGACGATCTGTAGCCAGTCTCTCCTCATGCCTGGTGGAAGCGCCACCATGTCCCGGTAACGGGCTGGGAGTGTTTTCGACCACACCCCCTTCATCCCCAGGTGAGCACGGTCTCTCCCCTGAGCATGGCAACGAGCCTCGCGCGTTGCCCCGTTAGGGTTGTGGTTCTGCCCGAACGGCACCCCTCTTGTGTCCACGGCCGCGGGCAGACCGCTACGCCTGGAGGTACCTGCTGTGTCCCTGCCCGTCCTATTGGCCCTGGCCGCCGGTTCGACCCCGTCGCCGTCCCCCTCGGCGTCGACCGGTCCGGTGACCCCCACGCTTCAGGACGCCCAGGAAAGTGCGACCCACGCGGCGAGCTGGGTCGAGGAGAACTGGTCGACCTGGCTGGCCATAAGTCTGCGTGTACTGCTGATCCTGGTGGTCGCCGCCGTACTGAGAGTGTTCGTGCGGCGGGCGATCACCAAGCTCATCGACCGGATGAGCCGCACCGCGGAGGCCGTCGACGGCACCACGCTCGGCGGCCTGCTGGTCAACGTGGAGCGCCGTCGGCAGCGCTCCCAGGCCATAGGGTCGGTGCTGCGCTCGGTCGCGTCCTTCCTGATCATGGGTACGGCCGCGCTGATGATCCTCGGCACGTTCGAGATCAATCTGGCCCCGCTGCTCGCCTCGGCGGGTGTGGCCGGTGTCGCGATCGGTTTCGGCGCCCGCAACCTGGTCACCGACTTCCTCTCCGGCGTCTTCATGATCCTCGAGGACCAGTACGGCGTCGGCGACGTGATCGACGCGGGCGTCGCCTCCGGCGAGGTCATAGAGGTGGGCCTGCGCGTGACCAAGCTGCGCGGCGACAACGGCGAGATCTGGTACGTCCGCAACGGCGAGGTCAAGCGGATCGGCAACCTCTCCCAGGGCTGGGCCACGGCCGGTGTGGACGTCACGGTCCGCGCCTCGGAGGACCTGGACCACGTCCGGTCCGTGATCGGCGACGTCGCCGAGACCATCAGCAAGGAAGAGCCCTGGAACGAGCGCCTGTGGGGCCCGATCGAGATCCTGGGCCTGGACAGCGTCCTCCTCGACTCCATGGTGGTCCGCGTCTCGGCCAAGACGATGCCCGGCAAGGCCATGTCCGTGGAGCGCGAGCTGCGCTGGCGCATCAAGCGCGCCTTCGACGCGGCGGACATCCGCATCGTGGGCGGGCCCACGGCACCGGTGGACGAGGAGCCCCTCGACCCGACGTCCGCGGTGGCGGCCCCGTCCGCACTGGGGAACCCGGCTTCCCCCCAGTCGGAAGCGACGGCCCCCATCCCGGCCCCCGGCTCGGTCCCGGCTCCGTCGGGCGCGCCGAAGTAGGCCGACTGCAGGCACGAGGCCGGGACAGCACCGGCTGTACGTGAGAGGGGGCGGCACCCGGGTTTTCGGGGCGCCGCCCCTTCGTCCATGCGAGCGGGCCCGCAACCCTCGGCGGGCGGCACCGCGGGTGACGTAGGGGAAACACCAGCCCGAGGAACGGTTTCAGCACTCTCGTTCGAGTGAACGTCGGGGCATCCGGCGGCGTGAGGGCGCCGGGTGCCCCATCGTTCTGCAGGGGCGCCCAGCGCGGGCTTGGCCTGGCACCAGCGTGACAAGCACACCGAGCGATGAGCGCGGAACCGATCATGGAGCCGGTGATGACGCACGTGGACCCCATCGACCTGATGATCGCGATCGAAGAGGCGTCGCCGATGCCGATTCGGCCCGAGTATGTCGAGGGGACGGTCATCGCGCCGGCGCAGCCGAACGACACGCACAACGACGGCGCCTTCAAGCTCGCGGTCCAGTTCTTCAATGCCGGGTTCGAGCTGGCGGGCATGGGCAACGGCTACCGTGCGGCCCACAAGGACGGCAGCACCATGGCCCTGCTCATTCCGGACTTCTATGTCCGGCGCCGCCCGGCCTCCGAACTCGACGAGTCGTACCGCAAGGTACACAAAGGCTGGTATCCAGCCGACATGATCGCCTTGGTCGGCGAAGTGACCTCGACCAACCACTGGGCGGACACCGGCCCGAAGCTCCGCACCTACGCTGCCGCCGGCATCCCCGTCTACGTCTTGATCAACCGCGACATCGGGACAGCCCACTGCTACGCGGACCCCGTCCTCCCCGGGGACGACCCCGCCGAGGCCTACTACAGCGCCGATACAAAGGTGGACCTGGGCGGCCCGCTCCCCCTCCCGGCCCCTTACCCCGCCCTGGACACGACGCCCTTCCTCAGCGACTGAGCGGACGACACGTCAGCCCGCACGCCTCCTGGACCGAGGGCTCGTTGCCGGGGTCCACGCCAAAGGCCAGGGAGTCACTTGTGCGGCCCCGGAGCGAGGTCGTCACGCTGTCGTAAGAAGTGGAACCCGTGACGGTGATGGCGGAGCACCTCGGCCGCCTGGGCGCAGTTCACCATGTCAGGACCCGGCTCGGCCGTCAGCCGGACCGCTCGCGACCCGTCGCGAAGAACTTTCCCACATAGGCGCCGGCAGGCAAGTCGCTCTCCCGCATGAGCGAGAAGACCTCGGCCCCCTCCTCCGGCATCCCGTACATCCGGAACGACTCGGCGAAGCCGGTGTACTCGGTACCGTCCAGTCCCTCGCAGTACTCAACGGCCTCGGCCTCCGCGCGGGTGATGGCCTCGTCCGAGGAGCGGGCGGTCCACAGCGTCACCCGCTCCTCGTAGACGCCCAGCCGACGATCGCGGAACACACACCGGACGCCGTACCAGGACAGGTCATCCACGAGCGGTCCCCGACTGCAGCCCGGTGGCGCCGGCTATCTGGCACACCGCTGCGAACGAGGACCCCTTGCCCAGTCCGGCCACCCCCAGGAGTCCCTCACCGTCCCGGACGTCGAGGACGACGTCTCCCGAGGGCTCGTCGAAGGACATCGATCCCCGGACGGACTGCTTGCCGCGCCCTGGACGCCACCGGAAGTGGATCTCGTGGCCCTTCCCGGCGACGAGGAACGCCCGCTCCGAGGCCAGCAGTTCCTCGCGTACCCGCTCCTGCCGCCCGTCCGAGAACGGCACCGGGCGCAGTACGTGCGTCTGCCGCGCCTCCAGCGCGTCGGCGGAGAGGGCGATGCCGGCCGCACCGGCCCGCCGCCGCAGCGACCACACCCCGAAGGCCGCCGGCCCGAGCGACAGGATTCCCCACATCAGGGGCTTGAAGACCACGGTCTCGGTCACGGATTTCCACGTGAACGTGAAACCGTCGTTCACGAAGTCGAGGACCGTCAGGGTGAGCGCCGGTGCCACACATTTGGCCGCGGCCGCGCGCCAGCACGCCATCAACAGCTTCATGAGTGAGCCCCCGGGCAGACCATGTCGTAGGCCTCGCGGAACCACTTGCCCTTGTCCGGCACGATCCCGCACTTCATCGAGGCCCCGCTGTTCCCGTACCACGAGGTGAGGGTGCCGTAGACCGGTGTGACGGTGGCGCCGTTGGTGCCTGAGCAGTCGAGGGCGAAGCTCGCGTCGACGACTCCGACTCCCGCGGCCTCGACGAATCGCCCGGGATGCCCGAGGAAGTCGACACGGCCGAGCTCCTCCTTCTCCAGCCGGGCGGACGTCGATGTCCCGGGCCTCTTGAAGGTCGGCGAGTCGTACCCGAGCCGCTTCTCCAGCGAGGCGAGGACGCGCCGTGCCGGCACACCGGTACCGCCCGCCTCGATACGGGACGTCACGGTCCGCACGTGGTGGGGCGCGAGCTCGACCCACCCGGGTTTCCGGCCGTCCTCCACCGTCACGAGCTGCGACACGGCGATCAGCTTCCTGCCCACCGTCACCTCGCCCCACCGTATGGCGGCCTTGGAGCAGTCCGGCGAGGCACTGGAGGTCGCGGGCGCCACCCGGGAGCGTTTCCCCGGGACCGAACGAGTCGCGCCGTCACCGCCCCCGCAGGACACGACGAAGACCGCGACCAGACACGTCGCCACGGCCCACACCGAACGGTTCGCTTTCATGCGGCGGATCATAAGAAGGAGATCTTGTGACGGTGACGGCGGAGCACCTGGGCCACCGTCACCCGCACCGCGAAGTTCCCCCGTTCAAGGGGGCGGATCGCCACAATGTCCCGCACTCCACCCCACCACACACGGGTCGATCGTGACGAAGCCGTGATGGGTGGGGCCGCCCCGCCGCCGACGTGCCGGAATCACCCCCACCGCCTGCCACGCGCACGGGCCCGGACGCGATCCCCTTCACACGACCCCCGCATTCCGGCCGCATTTTTCAAGGTCTACTGTCGCCCCAACAGCAGGCCCTTGTTCTGGAGCTCAACGCCCGGGGGCCCGCCTCGAATGTGGGGAAATCCATGCGCAAGTACGCCATAGGCGCCGTCGTTTCCGGCGCCCTGGCCCTGTCCGCCCTGGCCGTGCCGTCCGCTTCGGCCGCCACGCCGGACCTCACCTTCTCCAACGTGGTGGTCAACAACGGCAAGGCGATCGTCGTCGGCACCGCCGCCACGGTGAACGTCCCGGTCAAGTACACCCTGGTCCGCCCGGCCGACCTCGTCCTCGACGGCTTGGCGAACGACGCGGGCATCGCTCTGTACCGTGGGCCGTCGCTCGCGAAGCTGCAGAACGAGATGGAGTCGGACGAAGCCGCGAAGTGCACCACGACGGCCACGACGGCCGCGACGGTCATCGCCTCCTGCACCGAGGTCATCTCCATCGCACCCCAGGACTACTTCTTCGAGGCGGCGGACGCCGGTACCTGGAAGGTGGCCGCGTTCTACGGCCGCTCCACCTCGTCCACCGACGACGACGGCAACCACATCAGCTTCAACTTCGGCTACGACATGTGGGGCCTCCCCGGCACCGCGCAGGTCAAGCGCGCCGCCAAGCTCACCACCAACGCCACCCCCGAGCCGGTGAAGAAGGGCAGCACCCTCACCGTCAAGGGCGCGCTGACCCGCGCCGACTGGGCGACCACCAAGTACGCGGGCTACACGGGCCAGCCGGTCGCCCTCCAGTTCAAGGCCAAGGGCGCGACGGCCTACAAGACCGTCAAGACGGTGACGTCCGGCACGGCGGGCGCGCTGACCACCACGGTCAAGGCCTCGGCCGACGGCACGTACCGCTACACGTTCGCGGGCACGACCACCACGGGTACCGCCACGGCCACGGGCGACTACGTCGACGTGAAGTAACCGGGCCGGGCCCTCCTCGGACTCACCCCAGCACCCGCAGCACCCGCAGCACCCCAAGCCGCCCCCGCCGCAGACGAGTTCGTCCGCGGCGGGGGCGGCTTCGCGTTTTCCCGCCGCCGCCACCGCCGCCCGCCCCCTGCCCCTGACCCCGCCCCCCAGGTAACGACTCTGTTGCCTAGGAGGCGGTTTCTCTTGACGCCTCCGCCCAGTCCGGCCTACTTTCCTCGCACCAGCAATAGGAAACTTTCCTAACAATGATCTTGCGGTGGACTTCCCGAAGGCACCCCTGGGACACTGGTCGGCCAAGAAGGGCAGGTGGCGACAGACATGGCAGGATCCGCCGGTACGCCGGGCACTCCCCGCGTTCTGCGCGCGATGAACGACCGCGCCGCCCTCGATCTGCTGCTCGCGCACGGACCGCTCTCGCGAACCCGGATCGGGAAGCTGACCGGGCTGTCCAAGCCCACCGCCTCGCAGCTCCTCGCCCGGCTGGAAGCCGCCGGGCTCGTCCTGGCCACCGGCACGAGCGAGGGACGGCCGGGCCCCAGTGCCCAGCTGTACGAGGTCAATCCGGGCGCCGCCCACGCGGCGGGCCTGGACGTCACCCCCGAGCGCATCCTCGCCGCCGTCGCCGACGTCACCGGCCGGACGGTCGGCGAGTACGAACTGCCCACCCCGGGCCGCCGCCAGTCGCAGCCCGTCGTACGCCAGGTCACCGACGCCCTCGACGGCGCGGTGAAGGCGGCCGGGCTCGCCCGCGACGACGTCCGCCGCCTGGTCATCGGCACCCCCGGCGCCTTCGACCCCAACACCGGCCGGCTGCGCTACGCCTCGCACCTGCCCGGCTGGCACTCACCCACCCTCCTCGACGAGCTCGCGGCGGCGCTGCCGATGCCCGTCGAGTACGAGAACGACGTCAACCTCGTCGCCATCGCGGAGCAGCGGCTCGGTGCCGCCCGGGGGCACGAGGACTTCGTCCTGCTGTGGAACGAGGGCGGCCTCGGCGCCGCGCTCGTGCTCGGCGGCCGGCTGCACCGCGGCTGGACCGGCGGCGCGGGCGAGGTCGGCTTCCTGCCGGTGCCCGGCGCGCCCCTGGTGCGCCAGGTGACCCGGGCCAACAGCGGTGGCTACCAGGAGCTGGCCGGTTCGCAGGCCATCCCCAAGCTGGCGCGCGAGCTCGGCATCAAGGACCTGCCCACGGGCCCGTACGCCGAGGTCGCGGCCACCGTGGTCGAACGGGCCGCCGTCGTCGACGAGGGCCCCTACCGGCAGCTCCTGGAGACGTACGCGACCGGGCTCGCCACCGGTCTGGCCTCCCTGGTCTCCGTGCTCGACCCCGAGCTGGTCGTCCTCAGCGGAGCTTCGCTCACCGCGGGCGGGGAACCGCTGCGCGCCCTGGTCCAGGCCGAGCTGGAGGAGCTGGCCGCGTCCCGGCCGCGCCTCGTCGTCGGCGACGTACACGAACACCCCGTACTGCGCGGCGCGTTGGAAAGTGCCCTGGCAGCCACCCGCGACGAGGTCTTCGACACCTCCCGCTGAACCCGCCCCCAAGCCCGCAACTCCTCCGTCCCGCCCCGTCCTTCGCAGGGAGATCTCGCCATGCCCGGAATATCCCGAAAGGCGGCTGTCGCGCTCGCCGCTTCCGCCTCGATAGCCCTCCTCGCCACCGCCTGTACCGGCCAGTCCGACGCGGGCGGAAGCGATGACGCCTCCAAGGAGCAGACGATCAACTTCTGGCACGGCTGGAGCGCGCCGAACGAGGTCAAGGCCGTGCAGTCGCTGGTCGCGGGCTTCGAGAAGGCGCACCCCAACATCCATGTGAACGTCGTCGGCAACATGACCGACGACAAGATCAACCAGGCGTTGCGCGCGGGCGGCGACAAGGGTCCCGACGTGGTCTCCTCCTTCACCACCAACAACGTGGGCAAGTTCTGCTCGTCCGGCGCCTTCGTCGATCTGAACCCCTTCTTCAAGAAGGCCGACATCGACCCCGAGACGACGTTCCCGAAGACGATGAACGAGTACACCCAGTTCGACGGCAACCGCTGCACGGTGCCGCTGCTCGGTGACGCGTACGGGCTCTACTACAACAAGGACGCGTTCGAGAAGGCCGGGATCAGCAGCCCTCCGAAGACGTGGTCGGAGTTCGAGGCGGACGCCAAGAAGCTCACGATCTCCAAGGGCGACTCGTACTCCCAGCTCGGCTTCATGCCGGACTACCACGGCTGGGAGTCCACCACCGAGCACTACTTCGGGCAGTTCTCGCCGACGTACTTCGACAGCAGCGGCAAGTCGAACATCGCCAAGGACCCCGCTTTCACTGCCGGGTTCACCCTCCAGAAGAAACTCGTCGACGAACTCGGCGGCTTCAAGAAACTGGAGACCTACCGTTCCAAGCTCGGTGACGAATGGGGCCGCAAGCACCCCTTCCACACCGGTCAGGTCGCCATGCAACTGGACGGCGAATGGCGGCTCGGGATGGCCGAGGAGGCCAAGCCGGGCTTCGAGATCGGCGTCGCCCCGCTGCCCGTCCCGGACGACCGGGCGGACCAGTACGGCAAGGGCTACATCACCGGCACCATCGCGGGCATCGCGGCCACCAGCAAGAAGCGGAAGGCGGCCTGGGAGCTGGTGAAGTACATGACCACGGACACGGACGCGGTGGTCGGTTTCGCCAACGACATCCACAACGTGCCCTCGACGCTCGCGGCCCTCAAGTCGCCCAAGCTGAAGTACGACCCTCGGTTCAAGACGTTCCTGGACATCGCCTCGAACCCGAACTCGACGACGACTCCGGCGTCCATCAACGGCGGCACCTACCTCGTGACGATCCAGCAGTTCGGATACGACTACGAGAGCGGCAAGTCGAAGGATCTGAAGGCGGGTCTGGAATCCACCGCCAACCAGATCGACACGGACATCGCGCAGGCGAAGTAGCCGCACGCCGATGAGTACTGTCACGCTGGCTTCGAAGCGCCGCCGTTCGGCGCTGCGGACCCTCGCCTTCATGTCGCCCTGGCTGATCGGTTTCGCGGTCTTCTTCGCCTACCCGCTGATCTCGACCGTCTACTTCTCCTTCATGCACTACGACGGCTTCAAGCCGCCGACGTGGAGCGGAACGAAGAACTGGACGTACGTCTTCGAGAACTACCCCTTGTTCTGGCCCGCGTTGCGCAACACCCTGTGGCTGGTCCTCGTCATGGTGACCCTGCGGGTGCTGTTCGGGCTCGGCGTCGGACTGCTGATCACGAAGATCAGGACGGGCACGGGTGTCTTCCGCACCCTCTTCTACCTGCCCTACCTCGCCCCGCCGGTGGCGGCCACCATGGCCTTCGCCTTCCTCCTCAACCCCGGTACGGGGCCGGTCAACTCGCTCCTGGACAAGGCCGGCATCTCGGCTCCGGGCTGGTTCAACGACCCCGCCTGGTCCAAGCCGGCCCTGACCCTGCTGGCCCTGTGGGGCATCGGCGACCTGATGGTCATCTTCATGGCCGCGCTGCTCGACGTGCCGACGGAGCAGTACGAAGCCGCCGAGCTGGACGGGGCCTCGGCGTGGCAGCGCTTCCGCTACGTGACGCTGCCGAACATCTCGCCGATCGTGATGTTCGCCGTGGTCACCGGCGTGATCCAGACCATGCAGTACTACACGCAGCCGCTGATCGCGGGGAAGGTCGCCTCGGGCGTCATCCAGGGCGCCGGTACGCAGTTCGAGCCCGGCTATCCCGACAAGTCGACGCTCACCCTGCCGCAGCTCGTCTACAACCTCGGTTTCCAGCGCTTCGACTACGGCTCCGCCTGTGTGGTCGCGCTCGTGCTGTTCGCCCTGTCCATGGTGTTCACCGCGTTCCTGATGCGGCGCCGGGGCGGTCTCATCCAGGCAGGTGACTGACCGATGACTCAAGTACTCGACAAGCCGGTGGAGTTGGCCGCACAGGTCTCCCCCGCCGAGCGCACCGCCCGCCGCAAGGCCCTCCTGGAGTGGGTCGCGATCCACTCCCTCGGCGTCGCGGCCGCCCTGTTCTTCGTGCTGCCCTTCGTGTTCGTGTTCCTGACCTCGCTGATGAGCGACAGCCAGGCACTCAGCCGCGATCTGATCCCGCACACCTGGGAGTGGGGCAACTACAAGAAGGTCTTCGACACCCCCGGCTTCCTCACCTGGTGGAAGAACACCCTGCTGTACGCGGGCTTCGGCACCGTGCTGACCGTCGTCTCGTCGATCCCGGTCGCCTACGCGCTCGCCAAGTTCCGCTTCCGCGGCCGGAATCTGTCGCTGATGCTGGTCATCTCGATGATGATGCTGCCGCCGCAGGTCGTGATCATCCCGATGTACCTGTTCTGGGCGAAGCAGCTGGACCTGTCCGGCACGCTGTGGCCGCTGATCATCCCGATGGCGTTCGGGGACGCGTTCTCCATCTTCCTGCTGCGCCAGTTCCTGATGACCATCCCGAACGAGTACCTGGACGCGGCCAAGGTGGACGGGTGCGGGGACCTGCGGACGCTGCTGAAGGTCGTCCTGCCGATGGCGAAGCCCGGCATCGCGGCCGTCGCGCTCTTCCAGTTCTTCTACGCCTGGAACGACTACTTCGGCCCGCAGATCTACGCGTCCGAGAACCAGAGCGCCTGGACCCTGTCGTACGGCCTGGAGTCGTTCAAGGGCGCGCACCACACCGACTGGAATCTCACCATGGCCGCGACCGTGCTGGTCATGGCCCCAGTGATCCTCGTGTTCTTCTTCGCGCAGAAGGCGTTCGTCGAGGGTGTCACGCTCACCGGAGTGAAGGGCTAACCATGAAGCTCACCGTGGTCGGCGGAGGGTCGACCTACACCCCCGAACTCATCGACGGTTTCGCGCGGCTCAGGGACACCCTGCCCGTCGAGGAGCTGGTCCTGGTCGACCCGGCCGCCGAACGCCTGGAGCTGGTGGGGGGCCTGGCCCGCCGGATCTTCGCCAAGCAGGGCCACCCGGGCCGGATCGTCACCACGTCCGACCTGGACGCGGGCGTGGAAGGCGCCGACGCGGTGCTCCTCCAGCTGCGTGTCGGCGGTCAGGCGGCCCGCCGGCAGGACGAGACCTGGCCGCTGGAGTGCGGCTGCGTCGGACAGGAGACGACGGGCGCGGGCGGCCTGGCCAAGGCGCTGCGCACGGTTCCGGTGGTGCTGGACATCGCGGAGCGGGTCCGCCGGGCCAACCCGGACGCGTGGATCATCGACTTCACCAACCCGGTGGGCATCGTGACGCGCGCCCTCCTCCAGGCGGGCCACAAGACGGTCGGGCTGTGCAACGTGGCGATCGGCTTCCAGCGGAAGTTCGCCGGACTGCTCGGGGTCTCCCCCGCCGAGGTGCATCTCGACCATGTGGGCCTCAACCACCTCACCTGGGAGACCGGTGTGCGCCTGGGCGGTCCCGAGGGCGAGAACGTCCTGCCGAAGCTGCTCGCCGAGCACGGCGCCGCCGTCGCCGAGGACCTGCGCCTGCCGCGCGCCCTGGTCGAGAGCCTCGGCGTGGTCCCCTCGTACTACCTGCGCTACTTCTACGCGCACGACGAGGTCGTCCGGGAGCTGCGCACCAAGCCCTCCCGGGCCGCCGAAGTCGCGGAGATGGAGCGGCAGTTGCTGACGATGTACGGCGACCCCGCGCTCGACGAGAAGCCGGAGCTGCTCGCCAGGCGGGGCGGCGCGTACTACTCCGAGGCGGCCGTCGATCTCGCCGCCGCGCTGCTCGGCGGGGGCGGCAGCCCCTACCAGGTGGTGAACACGTACAACCGGGGAACCCTGCCGTTCCTGCCGGACGACGCGGTGATCGAGGTGCAGGCCGCGGTCAACTCCAAGGGGCCCGCGCCGCTGCCGGTGCCGGCCGTGGACCCGTTGTACGCGGGTCTCATGGCGAACGTGACCGCGTACGAGGACCTCGCGCTGGAAGCCGCGCTGCGCGGCGGGCGCGACCGGGTCTTCCGGGCGCTGCTCGCGCACCCCCTCATCGGCCAGTACGCCTACGCCGACACCCTGACCGACCAGCTGATCGCGCACAACCGGGAGCACCTCGCGTGGGCATGACGTCAACGGAATCCGGCGCCGGGACGGCCGCCGAATCCCGGCCCGCGGACGCCGGGTCCGGCCCCTCGGGCCTCGTACTGGCCATCGACGCGGGGAACAGCAAGACCGACGTCGCCGTGGTGGCCGCGGACGGCCGGGTGACCGGCACCGCGCGCGGGGGCGGGTTCCGGCCCCCGGCGGTCGGCGTCGAGACAGCGGTGGACGCGGTCGCCGACGCCGTGCGGCGGGCCTTCGCCGAGGCGGGCGTCACCTCGGTCGACCATGTCTCCGCCTGCCTCGCCAACGCCGATCTGCCCGTGGAGGAGGAGCAGTTGGCGGCCGCGCTGCACGCACGGGCGTGGGGCGCGGGGGTGGAGGTGCGCAACGACACCTTCGCGATCCTGCGGGCCGGGATCGCCGAGCCGCGCGGTGTCGCCGTCGTCTGCGGGGCCGGCATCAACTGCGTCGGCATGCGGCCCGACGGCCGCACCGCCCGTTTCCCCGCCATCGGCCGTATCTCCGGTGACTGGGGCGGCGGCTGGGGCCTGGCGGAGGAGGCCCTGTGGCACGCGGCGCGGGCCGAGGACGGCCGGGGCGGACCGACCGCGCTGGCCCGCACCCTGCCCGCGCACTTCGGCCTGGACTCCATGTACGCGCTCATCGAGGCCCTGCACCTGGAGCACATCGGCAACGCGCGGCGCCACGAGCTGACCCCGGTCCTGTTCGCCACGGCGGTGGACGGCGATCCGGTGGCCCGCGCACTCGTCGACCGGCTCGCGGACGAGGTGGTCGCGATGGCGACGGTGGCCCTGACCCGCCTCGGTCTCCTGGCCGAGGAGACCCCGGTCCTCCTCGGCGGCAGCATCCTCGCCGCCCGCCATCCCCAGCTCGACGACCGCATCCACGAACTCCTGGCCGCCCGTGCGCCCAAGGCGGTCCCCCGGGTGGTCACGGCCCCGCCGGTGCTGGGGGCGGCGCTCCTGGGCCTGGACCACGTACGGGCCCAGGACGAGATCCACGCGCGGGTGCGGGCGTTCTACGAACGGGGCTGAGGAGGCCTGCGGGGCGGGGCTGAGGAGGCCCGCGGGGCGAGTGACGCCGGTACGGACGTACGACTGCTCCCTAACCGCCATGACCTGGCGCGAAGGGGCGGGAACCAAACAGAACCGGAACACGTGTTCATGGGAAGGGGGGTGGCGCGGGGAAATCGTGCTGCGCCGTGATCCGAACAAGATCCAGGCAAGGCCTGTGCGGATGCCGGTCCCGGCGGCGATACTTGCCGCCGTGCACGTACGCCGGTAGGCCACGCATCCGCGTCCGCGGCGAGCGTGACCGACCGGATGACCATGGGGGAGGTCAAACAGTGACACACCCGCCGAAGGGCAGCGCGGCGCCACCGGGGCGGGGCGCGCCCCCGATGCCGGCCGTGCCGGCACAGTCCGGGCCTCCCGGGCCGCCGGGCGGATCCCCCGTGCCGCAGGCCGGGTTCGGCACCCCGCAGAGCGTCCCCCCGGCTCCCGGCGCCCCGCCACGGCGTACGGCGTGGGCGGAGGGTGTGGACCGGCTGCGGGCCGCGGCGACGACGGAGCCGGGGCGGCTGCGGATCATCGGCGCCTTCCTCGCCCTGCTGGTCGTCGCGTTCGGCACGGTCACCGCCTGGCAGATGACGGAGCGTTCGGCCGCCGCGGACAACGTGCTGCACAGCAGCCAGCCGCTGAGTGCGAGCGCGGCGGACATCTACCGCTCGCTCGCCGACGCCAACACCGCGGCCTCCAGCGGCTTCCTCGCGGGCGGCCAGGAGACGAAGGCCTCCCGCGACCGCTACGAGGAGGACATCAGGACAGCGGCCGCGAAGCTGATCACCGCGGCCAACAGCTCGGATCCCGGCTCCCCTTCGGCCAAGACCATCACCCAGCTGAACGAGCTGCTGCCCGAGTACAAGGGCCTGATCGAGCGGGCCCGCGCCAACAACCGGCAGGGCTACCCGCTGGGTGGCGCGTATCTGCGGTACGCGAACGACAAGATGCAGCACGACATGCTCCCCAAGGCCGAGCAGCTCTACAACCGGGAGAACCAGCGGCTGAACGCCGACTACGCGGAGTCCAAGCCCTACCCGTGGCCCGCGATCGCCCTCGGTCTCGTCGCGCTCGGCGCCCTCGCCTGGGCCCAGCGGCGCAACTACCGCCTTACGAACCGGGTGCTGAACCAGGGGATGGCCGCCGCCACCGCGGCGTCCGTGGTCGTCCTGCTGTGGCTCACCGTCGGGCACACGGTCGCCCGGTCCGGGCTGAACGAGTCCTACGACCACGGCGTCCGTTCCCTGAACGTGCTGCACGACGCCCAGATCGCCTCCCTGAAGGCCCGCGGCAACGAGAACCTCACCCTGGTCAGCCGGGGCGCCGAGACCAAGACCCTGGCCGACGGCAAGACGACCGTGGACCTGTACGACTACAGCTTCGACCAGGACATGAAGACGCTCACCAAGGGCCTCGCGGTGGCGGCGGACCTCGCGGACGACCAGTCGGGCGAGAAACCCGTACAGGCCGCGACCGCCAACATGACGGAATGGAAGCTGCGTCACAAGGAGGCCCGCAAGGCCGACAACGACGGCCAGTACCAGCTCGCGCTGGACCGGGTCATCGGATCCGCCGACAAGAAGCCCACGGGCGACTGCTTCGACGGCGTCGACAAGAACCTGAAGCTCGCGCTGACGCACGAGCAGAGCGAGTTCCGGCGGGCGGCGAGCAACGGCCTGGGCGCCATGACCGGCCTCCCGGTCGGTGCCGCGGTCCTCGCGGTGCTGGCCGCGGCGGGCGCGGTGCTCGGCATCGGGCGCAGGCTTTCGGAGTACCGGTGAGAGGGGGAGCGGCGATGATCGCACGACGTCTGAGGGCGAGCCTGAAGGGCTGGGGCGGCGTGGGCGCGATGGCCGTCGCCTGCGCGACGGCCCTGGTCCTCGCACTGCTGCTGCCGAACTCCGCGCGCGGGGACGGCGGCACGGCCATGGGAGGGCAGGGCCTGGCCCATGGCGCCCAGGCCAAGGCCGCCAACTGCAGCGACCCGCAGAACCAGAGCCTCGCCCCTTCGGACGCGGACGGGACGACGATCGACGCCATCAAGAACCGCAAGGACCGGCGGCTGATCGTCGGCGTCGACCAGAACAGCTACCACTGGGGCTACCGCGACCCGAACAACCCGAAGGCCGGCAGCGACCTGGAGGGCTTCGACATCGACCTGGTCCACGCGATCGCCAAGGACATCCTGGGCGATGCGAACGCCGTCCAGTTCCGGGCCGTCCCGACCAGCCAGCGCATCCCCGCGATCCAGAGCGGCAAGGTCGACATGGTGGTGCGCACCATGACGATCACCTGTGAGCGTCTGAAGCAGGTCGCGTTCTCCGCGCCCTACTTCAAGACCGGCCAGCAAGTGCTGGCCCCGACGAAGTCGGGCATCACGGGGTACGACAAGACCCTCGCCGAGAAGAGGATCTGCTCGGCGAAGACCTCCACCGCGTACGACCAGCTGACGGCGGACCGGGACGCTGGCACGCTCGCCCCCTCCGCCATCATCGCCCCGCCCGTGCCCAACCAGCTCGACTGTCTGGTGCGCCTCCAGCTCGGCGAGGTCGACGCGGTGGTGACCGACGGCGCGCTCGCCGCGAGCCAGGCCGCCCAGGACCCCACGGTCGAGCTCAAGGGCGGCCCCTTCACCACCGAGTACTACGGCGTGGCGATGAAACAGGGTTCCGAGGATCTGGTACGCCGGGTCAACCGGATACTCGCGGACTACCGCAAGGACGGCTGGCAGAAGTCGTACGACCACTGGCTCGCTCCGACCCTCGGCGCGAACTCCCCCTCCGAGAACCCGCCCGTCGCCCAGTACAAGCGACCGACCTGATACCACTGGAGAGTTGACCGGCCGCTCACACCGAGCGCGCGGGAAACGCACGAGAACGAGAGGTGATCGATGGGCGTCACGGGACCCCCCGGGCCGGTGATGGACCGGGACGAGGCGGACCGTGCGCTGGCGCGCCTCGGCGCGGAGCACGAGGCCATCGAGACCTCGCTCCTCGCCCTGCAGGACCACGCGGGCCGCAGACTCCTGGAAGGCGCCGAACTCACCGGCACGACCAAGGAGCGCTGGGCGTCCGCGGAGGCGTCGATCACCTTGTTGTGGGCCTACTTCGACGCGTACACGGACGCGCTGCGCTCCGCGCGCGAGATCCGGTCCCGCAGACGCTGGTCCAGCCGTGAGGACCTGGTCGAACTGACCGAGCTGCTGCGCGGTTCGGGCATCACGGTCGCCGGTTCCACCACGGCCACCGCGAACGCGCCGACCCTGGCCGGCACCGGCAAGCTCAGCGAGCGGTTCACGCTGGCCGCGCTGGTGGACCGGATGAACGAGCTGTACGCGACCTCGCTCGACATGGTCGTCACCGCGGACGCCGTGTGGTCCGCGCTGCCCGCCCGGATAGATTTACTGGCCGCGGAGCTCCAGCGCACCCGCGCACTCGCGCACTCCGTGGGCGTGCGCCCCGGGGAGCACCCGTCGGGCGACGACCTGGAGCGGATCACCCGGACGCTGACCACCCTGCGCGAGCGGGTGGTCTCCGACCCGCTGGCCTTCTGGGTTCCCGCGCAAGGGAGTTCGGCCCCGGGCGGCGGCCGCCCCGACACCAAGGCGTACGACCGTGAGGCGCGCGCCCTGGAGGAGGTGCGCCGGGAGATCGACGCGGTGCTCACCGTGCGGCAGGACGCGGAGGCGCGGCTGGTGAAGCTGCGGGACGTGCTCAGCCGCGCGGACCGCACGCTCGCCGAGGCGCGCAGTGCCCGCGGCGAGGTGCTCGCGAAGATCGCCGCGTCCGAGGTACCGGCCGTCAGCGGTCCGCCGACGGTGTTGCAGGAGCAGCTGGCGACGGCCGCGGAGTACCGCAGGCACGCGCAGTGGCACCGGCTGTCTCCGCTTCTGGAGGCGCTGGAGGAGAAGGCGGAGTACGAACTCCTGCGCGCCCGCGAGTCGTTGACGGCGGTCACCCAGCCGCTGGCGGTCCGTGCGGAGCTGCGCGGCCGTCTCGACGCGTACAAGGCGAAGGTCGCCCGGCACGGCTTCGCCGAGGACCCGTTCCTGGTGGAACGCTACGACGCGGCCCGGCGCATGCTGTGGAGCGCTCCCTGTGATCTGCGGGTGGCGGAGGAGGCGGTGCTGCGCTATCAGCGGGCGGCCGCCGAACTGCTGAGCCCGCAGGTGCCCGAGCAGGGCGGGCCTCATGACCGTGCGGACCGGAGGGGGCCCGACGCGTGAGCGTTGAAGGGGATGCGGCGTGAGTGAGCAGCCGGTGAGTGAACAGAAGTGCGCGCGGCCCGGTTGCGAGGGGTCGTACGAGGACATGGGCGGC
>NZ_JBIAIQ010000020.1:0-133851 GCF_042871525.1 Streptomyces sp. NPDC005784 | reverse complement strand
CGGCGGCGAGCTGTACTGCGACACGTGCGGGCTCGCCCCGGTCGAACAGACACCGGGATCCGCCCGGTCCACAGGCGCGCCCGAGCCCGCTGCGGGCGGGCAGCCGGTGAGTGAACAGAAGTGCGCGCGGCCCGGCTGTGAGGGGTCGTACGAGGACATGGGCGGCGGCGAGCTGTACTGCGACACGTGCGGGCTCGCCCCGGTCGAACAGACACCGGGATCCGCCCGGTCCACAGGCGCGCCCGAGCCCGCTGCGGGCGTGGCGGGTCCGGCGTCGTCCGGCTCCTCCGTGCGCGGCGCCGCCGGCTCCGACAGCAGCAGTGCGCGCGGCAGTTCACGCGCCAGCTCGCGTACGTCGTCGCGCTCCTCGCAGTCGCGGCGCTCGGTCTCGGGCCGGCTGTCGCGGTCGCTTTCGGGCAGTTCGACGGGCCGTTCGGTGTCGGTGCGCAGCTCCGGTTCGACGGCGGCCTCCTCCTCCGGGCGGGGCCGGCTCGGCGCGGGGCTCGTCGAGGTCCCGGGCGTGCCCCGGCCCGACCCGCGCGAGATGGTCCTGGAGAACCCGGAGGTGCCCGAGCGCAAACGCTTCTGTTCGCGCTCCGACTGCGGCGCCCCGGTGGGGCGTTCGCGCGGTGACCGGCCCGGTCGCACCGAGGGGTTCTGCACGAAGTGCGGCCACCCGTACTCGTTCGTGCCGAAGCTGTGCACCGGTGACATCGTGCGCGGCCAGTACGAGGTGATGGGCTGTCTGGCGCACGGCGGGCTCGGCTGGGTGTACCTCGCCGTCGACCGCGCGGTGTCCGACCGCTGGGTGGTCCTCAAGGGACTGCTCGACACGGGCGACCAGGACGCGATGGCGGCCGCGATCTCCGAGCGGCGCTTCCTCGCGGAGATCGAGCACGCCAACATCGTGCGGATCTACAACTTCGTCGAGCACCTCGACCAGCGGACGGGTTCGCTGGACGGGTACATCGTCATGGAGTACGTGGGCGGCAAGTCGCTGAAGGAGCTCGCCAACGAGCGCCGAACGGCGGACGGCAAGCGCGACCCGCTGCCGGTGGAGCAGGCCTGCGCGTACGGCATCGAGGCCCTGGAGGCCCTCGGCCATCTGCACAGCCGCAACCTGCTGTACTGCGACTTCAAGGTCGACAACGCGATCCAGACCGAGGACCAGCTCAAGCTGATCGACATGGGCGCGGTGCGCAGGATGGACGACGACGAGTCGGCCATCTACGGCACGGTGGGCTACCAGGCCCCCGAGGTGGCCGAGGTGGGCCCCTCGGTCGCCTCCGACCTCTACACCGTCGCCCGTACGCTCGCCGTCCTCGCCTTCGACTTCCAGGGCTATACGAACGTCTTCGTGGACTCCCTGCCCGACCCCGACAACATCGAGGTCTTCCGCCACTACGAGTCCTTCTACCGGCTCCTCGTCCGGGCCACCGACCCGGACCCGGCCCGCCGTTTCGCCTCCGCGCAGGAGATGTCCGAGCAGCTGACCGGCGTGCTGCGCGAGGTGGTGTCGCTCCAGACGGGGCGTGCGCGGCCGGCGCTGTCGACCCTGTTCGGACCCGAGACCAAGGTCACGGACACGGAGTTGTTCGGGAAGGCCGCCGAGGACGTGTCGCGGCTGGGGGCCCGCGTGGTCCCCGTACGGGGGAGAAAGCGCGCGTCTCCGCTGCCGGCGGGGACGAACGGGGCCCGTCCGCTGCCTCCCGGTCCGCCGGCCTCCGCCACCCTGGTCAAGCGCGTTCAGGCGACAGCCACCGCGCTCGCGCTGCCCGTCCCCCGGGTGGACCCGGGCGACCCGAACGCCGGTTTCCTCGCGGGGCTCATCGCGTCCGCGCCCGCGGAGCTGATCGCGGCGCTGGGGGCGGCTCCGGCCGGTTCACCGGAGCTGCGGCTGCGGGAGCTGCGGGCCCGCCTGGAAATGGGCGAACTGAGCGGCGCGGGCTGGGCCGTCGAGGCCCTGGAGGCGGATCACCCGGACGACTGGCGGGTGGTCTGGTATCGCGGTGTCACGGCGCTGGCGGCCGGCGAGAACGAGATCGCGGCGCTGTCCTTCGACGCGATCTACGACGCCTTCCCCGGCGAGCCCGCGCCCAAGCTGGCGCTCGGCGTGTGCGCCGAGGTGCTCGGCCAGCTGGACAACGCCGCCGAGTACTACCGCCTGGTGTGGACGACCGACCCCAGCTATGTGAGTGCGGCGTTCGGGCTGGCCCGGGTGCAGCTCGCGGCGGGGGACCGCCGTGGCGCCGTACGCACCCTGGAATCCGTACCGGAGTCGTCGATCCACTACACGGCGGCCCGAGTCGCCGCCGTGCGGGCACGGCTGCGCCGGCGGCCGGCCACGGACGCGGCGGCGCCGCCGCCGTTCCTGGACGATCTGACGGCGGCCGCCGGGCAGGTCGAGGCGCTCGACGGATTCGGTCTGGACGCCGTGCGGCGCGAGCAGTTGTCGACGGAGGTCCTCGGCTGTGCGCTGGACTGGGTACTCTCCGGTAGCCAGGGTTCCGCTCCGGCCTCCGGCGGCGGACCTGCGCTGCTCGGCAGCGAGTTGGACGAGCGCGGCCTCCGTTTCGGCCTCGAACGTTCGTACCGGACGCTGGCCCGGCTCGCGCGGGGCGGCGAGGAGAGGATCGACCTGGTGGAACGTGCCAACCGTTACCGCCCCCGGACGTGGGTGTGATTGATGTCCCAGATGCCCCAGCCGACGGCCCTTTCGCGGTGCCCCAGTTGCGAGGAGCCGCTGGAGGCGGCCGACCGTTTCTGCGGTGCGTGCGGCTACGACCTGTCGGCGGTGTCCGCACCGCCGCAGGACCATCCCACGATCACCATGAACGGCACCTCGGCCGGCGTCGCGCCGGCCGCCCCGTCCGTGGACTGGCCCCTGGCGCCCGAGGTCGACAGCGCGGACGTGCCCGCGCCGGTGCACCGCGCCGCCGACATCCACGGCACCGATTCGGGTGGTTCCGAACTGCCGCATCCTGAGCACTCGGAGCATTCGGAGCACCCGCACGGAGATCCGGCGGGGATCCGGCCGTCCGTCGCCAAGCGGCCCGCCGGACAGCCGTCGGGCGTACGGTTCGACCGGCCGTCGGAGCCCGACGAGTACCCGCTCGCCCCTCCGGCCGGCGAGGCCCGGACCGCGGAGGGCAACCCGGCCGACGGCCCGGACCACGAGGTCCCCGCCGATCCCCGGACCGCCGACCTCCCGGCTCCCCCCGCGGGCGCCAAGGTGTGCGTGGCCTGCCGTTCGGGCCAGGTGGACACCGACGGCTACTGCGAGAACTGCGGGCATGCGCAGCCACGGGAACGGGACCACATGGAACAGGAGTTGGGCGCGGTCGCCGCGGTCAGTGACCGGGGTCTGCGCCACCACCGCAACGAGGACGCGTTCGCGATCTCCTCGACCGCGCTGCCCGACGGTTCCCCCGCCGTCGTCGCGATCGTCTGCGACGGGGTCTCCTCCGCGACCCGCCCGGACGAGGCCTCGCTCGCCGCGTCCCGCGCGGCCAACGAGTCGCTCCTGGCCGCTCTTCCGCTGGGCACGCACCCCCAACAGGCCATGCACGAGGCGATCGTCGCGGCCTCGGAGGCCGTCAACGCGCTGGCCGACCCGTCCACCGCGCAGGGCGAGCACGCTCCGCATGTGAACGCGCCCGCCTGCACGATCGTCGGCGCCGTCGTCACACCGACCCTGCTGATCGTCGGCTGGGTCGGCGACAGCCGCGTCTACTGGGTTCCCGTCGACCGTTCCTCGCTACCGGCCCGGCTCACCGAGGACGACTCGTGGGCCGCGCAGATGGTCGCCGCGGGCCTGATGAACGAGGCGGAGGCGTACGCCGACGAGCGCGCCCACGCGATCACCGGCTGGCTCGGCGCCGACGCCTACGAACTGGAGCCGCACACCGTCTCGTTCAAGCCGGACCGGCCGGGTGTGGTCGTGGTGTGCACCGACGGTCTGTGGAACTACGCGGAGGCGGCCGAGGACATGGCCGAGGTCGTCCCCCTCGACGCCGCCGAAAGGCCGCTGCGCAGCGCCCAGGTTCTGGTCGGCCACGCCCTGGACGGCGGGGGCCACGACAACGTAACAGTGGCCGTCATGCCGTTCCCCGCCCCCTCGCAGGGGGCAGGATCGGCCTGAGGCCGCGAACGAACGGGGGCGGCCGCGGACCGGAGGGGACCGGTCCGCTCACAGTCAGCACCTCCGCCAGAGCCGGAGGCCCGAGGGGGACAGAGAAGGCATGGCCAATTTCTCGAAGTCGAACGTGCCGCAGTTCTCGGTCGACGTGTACCAGAACGAGTACCTGCCGGAGGGCGGTCGCGAGGTCAACGCGATCGTCACGGTGAGCGCGACCGGCGGCGGCACCATCGGAAGCGCGGTCGCCGCGCCGCACCTGTACACGGCGGGGCAGGGCCCGGACGCCGCCGTGGCGATCATGGTCGACTGTTCGGGGTCGATGGACTACCCGCCGGCCAAGATGCGCAACGCCCGCGACGCGACGGCCGCAGCGATCGACACCCTGCGCGACGGAGTCCACTTCGCGGTGATCGGCGGCACGCACATCGCCAAGGAGGTCTATCCGGGCAACGGACGGCTCGCGGTGGCGGACACGGCCACCCGAGACCAGGCCAAGCAGGCACTGCGCAAGCTCAGCGCGGGCGGCGGCACGGCGATCGGCACCTGGCTGCGGCTCGCCGACCGGCTGCTGTCCTCGGCGGAGGTGTCGATCCGGCACGGCATCGTGCTCACCGACGGCCGCAACGAGCACGAGTCGCCCGAGGACCTGAGGGCCGCTCTCGAGTCCTGTGCCGGACGTTTCACCTGTGACGCGCGTGGAGTCGGCACCGACTGGGAGGTCAAGGAGGTCACGGGGATCGCCTCGGCGCTGCTCGGCACCGCCGACATCGTCGCCGACCCGGCCGCCCTCGCCGCCGACTTCACGCACATGATGGAGACGGCCATGGGCAAGGAGGTCGCCGACGTGGCCCTGCGACTGTGGACGCCGGTCGGCACCGAGATCAAGTTCGTCAAGCAAGTGGCGCCCACCGTCGGGGACCTGACGGACCGTCGGACCGAGGTGGGACCGCGCGCGGGGGACTACCCGACCGGCTCCTGGGGCGACGAGTCCCGCGACTACCACGTGTGCGTCCAGGTCCCGACGGCCGCGGTCGGCCAGGAGATGCTCGCCGCCCGGGTCTCGCTGGTGATCCCGCAGGGCGACGGCAGTGTGCAGAACCTCGGAGCGCAGGGGCTCGTACGGGCCGTGTGGACCGACGACATGGTCGCCTCGACGTCCATCAACCCGCAGGTCGCGCACTACACGGGTCAGGCCGAACTGGCACAAGTCATCCAACAGGGGCTGGATCTTCGCAAAGCGGGAGATGTCGATGGAGCAACGGCCAAGCTGGGACGGGCCGTTCAGCTCGCCGGAGCCTCCGGAAACGCCGATACCGCGAAACTGCTCGCGAAGGTGGTGGACGTGGTCGACGCCGCGGCAGGTACTGTGCGATTGAAAGCAAGGGTCGCAGAAGCTGACGAGATGACCCTCGAGACACGGTCCACAAAGACTGTTCGTGTAAAGAAGTAGCGAGCCCGGTTCCCGTGGGGAGCCGGAGAAACCCGGTCACAACGGCCGGAAAAGGAAAGGGGGAAGCGCCGACATGCCGACATGCCCGAACGGACACCAGTCGGGTTCCGACGACTGGTGCGAGGTCTGCGGTCACCGCATGGCCGGTACCGTGCCCCCGCTCCCTCCCCCGCCGCCGCCCGGCGCCGGTTACGGCTATCCGGCGCCCGGTTCGCCGCCGCCGGGACCCGGCGGACGGTCCCACCAGCCCGGAATGCCGGGCGCCGAACCGGAGCTCTGCCCGCAGTGCCGTACGCCCCGTGAGGGCGCGGCGCCGTTCTGCGAGGAGTGCCGGTGGAACTTCCTGACCAACACCGCGACGTCGTACACACCGGCGGCACCGCGTCCGCCGGCCGGCGGTCCCGGTGGGCAGGCGCCGTACGGCGGTCCCGGTGGCCCCGGCGGCTCCGGTGGTCCGGGCGGTCCCGGTGGCCAGAATCCCGCGCTGCGGTTCCAGCAGCAGGGGCCGGGACAGCCGGGCGGTCCGGGTGCCGGTGGCCCCGGTCACGACCCGTTCGAGTACCAGAGCTCGCGGCCCTCGCAGATGAACCGGCCCGCCGAACCGATCCCGCCGGGCCCGCAGGCCCCGCCGTACGGCGGCCCCCAGGGCTTCGGCGGCGATCCGTCGCGCCCCGCCCCGCAGCCCGGCGGCCCCGGTGCCCAGCAGCAGGCCTACACCCAGCAGCCCGCCTCGCCCTTCACGCAGGGCGGACCGCCGCAGCAGGGCGGACCGCAGCCCGGCGGCCCGGCCTTCGGCGGCGGTGACGACGACTGGGTGATCCCTCCGCCGTCGTCCGGTGCGCCCGGCGGCCCGGGTGGTCAGGGCGGCCCGAACGGCCCCGGTCAGGGCGGCGGCTACGCCTACCCGCAGCCCGGCGCCACCCAGGCCCCGCCCGGTCCCGGCTACCAGCAACAGCAACAGCAACAGCAACAGCAGTCTCTGTCCTGGAGCGCGACCATCGCACCGGACCGTGAGTACTTCATGGCGATGATGCAGCGCTCCGGGCCCGAGGCTGCGGGCCTGAACCTGCCCGCGTACTCGCCGGAGCTGCAGCGCCCGCTCCTCGGCAACCAGATCACCATCGGCCGCCGCCGGCACTCCACCGGCGAATCCCCGGACATCGACCTGTCGGTGCCCCCGGAGGACCCGGGGGTCTCGCACCAGCACGCGATGCTGGTCCAGCAGCCGGACGGCACCTGGGCGGTCGTCGACCAGAACTCGACGAACGGAACCACGGTCAACGGCGGCGAGGAGCCCATCCAGCCCTTCGTGCCGGTACAGCTGCAGGACGGCGACCGGGTACACGTCGGCGCCTGGACAACGATCACGATCAGACGGGGCTGAGCACCACCCGGGCCATCCCGGGGGCTGAGCACCATCCGGACCCCCGGGGCGGGGCACCGTCCCGGGCCATTCCGGGGGCTGAGCACCATCCCGGCCACCCCAGGGGCAGGGCACCGTCCCGGGCACCCTGGGGGCTGAGCACCACCCCGGCACCCGGGGGGCAAGGCACCACCCCGGGCATCCCGGGGGCTGAGCACCATCCGGGCAGCCTGAGGGCAGGGCACAGTCTCGGCCACCCCAGGGGCACCGTCCCGGCCACCCCGGGCTGAACACCGTCCCAGCGGGCCGAGCAGGCCTTCACAGCGGCTCCGGGCGGGGTTTCCGCCGCCCGGGGGCCGCCCGGCCGCTCAGGGAGTCGCACGGCCGCTCCGAGGGCCCGCACGGCACCTCGGGCGCGGGCGGCTCAGGGCAGCGGCCAGGTGTACGGCCCCTCGGGGTCGTCCAGCCAGGCCCTGGCACCCTCTTCGCCGACCGTGACCCCGTACCGCTCGCGCTGCGGCTGCCCCTCGCGCTCCCACAGCGCGTAGGCGTCGTGCGGGTCCAGGCTGCCGGCCGTCAGAGCCAGCAGGAACCGGAACAGATCGTGGCCGCGGGCCCGGCGCGGCAGGTCGCCCAGCCGGGCCGGCTCCGGCTCCGGCACGGACCGGGTGGCACCGCGCAGCGGCACGAAGAAGGCGGACGTGTGCAGGAAGCGTCCCTCGGCGTGCTCGGAGTCCTGGACCCGCAACACGATCAGGCCGGTGGCCAGCGGCGCGAGGATGCGGGCGCCGGGGACGCACTGGGGCAGCCAGGGGCGCGGGATCGTGGTCAGCGTGCAGGTGGCCATGATCCGGTCGAAGGGAGCGCGCTCGGGGACCCCGCGGGCACCGTCGCCGGTGACGACGGTCGGGTGGTACCCGGCGACGGCCAGATGCCGTCGCGCGGCCTCCGTGATCTCCACGTCGAGGTCGACCGTGGTCACCAGGTCGTCGCCGAGACGGTACGCGAGCAGGGCCGCGTTGTAGCCGGTCCCGGCGCCGATCTCCAGGACGGCGTCCCCGTCCCGTACCGCCAGCTCGGTCAGCATCGTCGCCATCAGCGACGGCTGGCTGCTGGAGGAGACCAGTTCCCCGTCCCGCACCCGGGTCGCCAGCGGGGCGTCCGCGTACGCGCCGCGCACCCAGCGGTCCCTGGCCCGCGGGTCCGGGTCCTCGCCCCACACGCGCTCGAAGCCGCCGGCGACGCCGATGTAGTAGTAGGGCACGAAGAGGTGGCGCGGGACGGCCTCGAAGGCCTCCCGCCAGACCGGGTCGCTCGCCCAGGCCCCGCTCCGGTCGATCTCGCGCACCAGGGACGCCCGCGCCACATCGGCGAGGTCTTCGGGACCCGGGTCGGGGTCGGTTTCGAGAGCGTTCGCGCCCATACCTCCACTGTGCTGCCGGACGGGCCGTGAGGCGAGCGCCGGACCGGCCTGGTCCGGAGCGTGCGCGTCCGCTGCGCTTCGTGACTGGTCCTAAGCCTTGAGTCCTCGGTCACCCCGTCTGAGAGCATGGGGGCGTGAAAGAGATTCGGCGCGGCACGCTTCAGGAGCAGACCTTCTACGAGCAGGTCGGCGGCGAGGAGACCTTCCGGCGCCTCGTGCACCGTTTCTACGAAGGTGTCGCCGGGGATCCGCTGCTGAAGCCCATGTATCCCGAGGAGGATCTGGGCCCGGCCGAGGAGCGCCTCACGCTGTTCCTGATCCAGTACTGGGGCGGCCCGACGACGTACAGCGAGAACCGCGGCCACCCCAGGCTGCGGATGCGGCACGCCCCCTTCAAGGTCGACCAGGCGGCGCACGACTCCTGGCTCAAGCACATGCGCGTCGCCGTCGACGAGCTCGGCCTCTCCGAGGAGCACGAGCACACGCTGTGGAACTACCTGACGTACGCGGCCGCTTCGATGGTGAACACGGCGAGTTGATCGCCCGCTCTCGACGGTGAACACAGCGAGCCGGTCACCGGTCAGCCGCCCCGACTGCCCCCTCGCGAGGGCAGATCGGGACGGACCGGGGTGAACCGGCGGACCAGGGTGAACCGGAGGGCGCATCACCGGGGGGATCAAGCAAGTCCGACGGCTCCGGCGGCGACGCCGGAGCCGGGAGCGCGAGGATCAGTGAACGCTGACGTCCAGTGCGCCAAGTCCCGCCCGGCGGACGGCGACCGACCCGAACGGCGTCCGCAGGCGCAGCCAGGCCCCCGACGAGTACAGCGCCAACGGGCTCTCGCTCAAAGGACTGTCGCTCGACGGGCTCTCGCCCGAAGGAACTTGCTCTGCGGCGGACGCGGCCGCGGGCGGTACGGGCCGCAGGAATCCCAGCGACTGCGCGGCATGCGCGGCCCGCACGGGAAGTCCGGTATCACCGATCGGCCGGGACCAGATCTCCCGCCCGACACGGTCGAGTTCGGCACGGGTCCGCAGCTCGGGCGCCAACTCCTCGGTGCGCGAACGGAATTCGGCCACCGCGGCGGCGACCTTCGCCCGTACGGCGTCCGGGGCGGGCAACCCCGGCTCCTGCCGCCAGCCGCCGCGGGGCGGCAGCACCCCGGCCCACGGGGGCCCGGTAACCGCGACGGGAACGCCGACGGTGGCCGCCGACTCCTCGACGGACTCCAGGAGTTCACCGGCGGACACGGTCACGTCGAGGGTGACGTCGAGCCCGTTCTCGTACGGCTTGGAAAGCCGCGCCGTACGGATCGCGAGGACCTCGAACGACGGCGGCCGGCCGAAGACCGCGAGCGTGGTGCCGTGCGCCTGGAGGCGCACGGCGGCCGCGCGGTCGTAGTGGACGAGCCGGGAGAGGAAGGCGGCGAGATCGGCCGCCTCCCCCGCGTCGGCGAGGTGCAGGACGGTCATGCCGCGACGGCCTCGTCCTCGTCGTCGCGGTACGACTCCAGGAAGTCGCGCTCCTCTGCCGTGATCCGGCGCGGGCGCTGCTGCTCGAAGTCGAACGGCACGATCACCGTGGCGGCCGTGACGTAGACCTGGTCCGGGTCCTTCACCTCGTAGGCGATCGTGAAGGACGCGGCCCGGATCTGCGTCACCCAGAGCTCGATGTCCACCGGCGCGTGCCGGTGGACCAGCTGCCGCTTGTAGTCGATCTCATGGCGCGCCACCACGGACCCCTGCTTGAAGTCCTTCTCCGGGCGGAACAGGAAGTCGATACGGGCTTCCTCCAGGTAGCGGAGGAACACCACGTTGTTGACGTGGCCGTACGCGTCCATGTCCGCCCAGCGCAGCGGGCAGCGATAGATGTGGCGCAAGATCGATCAGCCCCGGGTCAGCTTCTTGTAGGTGGCTCGGTGCGGGCGCGTGGCATCCGCGCCGAGCCGCTCGACCTTGTTCTTCTCGTACGACTCGAAGTTGCCCTCGAACCAGTACCACTTCGACTCACCCTCGTACGCGAGGATGTGCGTCGCGACCCGGTCCAGGAACCAGCGGTCGTGGGAGATGACCACGGCCGCACCGGGGAACTCCAGCAGCGCGTTCTCGAGCGACGACAGGGTCTCCACGTCGAGGTCGTTGGTGGGCTCGTCGAGGAGCAGCAGGTTGCCGCCCTCCTTGAGGGTCAGCGCCAGGTTCAGCCGGTTGCGCTCACCACCGGAGAGGACGCCCGCGGGCTTCTGCTGGTCCGGGCCCTTGAAGCCGAAGGCGGACACGTAGGCCCGCGACGGCATCTCGACCTGACCGACGTTGATGTAGTCGAGCTCGTCGGAGACGACGGCCCACAGCGTCTTCTTGGGGTCGATGTTGGCGCGGCTCTGGTCGACGTAACTGATCTTGACCGTCTCGCCGACCTTGATCGCGCCGGAGTCCGGCGTCTCCAGGCCCTGGATCATCTTGAACAGCGTGGTCTTGCCCGCGCCGTTCGGGCCGATGACGCCCACGATGCCGTTGCGCGGCAGGGTGAAGGAGAGGTCGTCGATGAGGACCTTGTCGCCGAACGCCTTGGAGAGGTTGTTGACCTCGACGACGATGGAGCCCAGACGCGGGCCCGGCGGGATCTGGATCTCCTCGAAGTCCAGTTTCCGCATCTTGTCGGCCTCGGCCGCCATCTCCTCGTAGCGGGCGAGGCGGGCCTTGGACTTGGTCTGACGGCCCTTGGCGTTGGACCGGACCCACTCCAGCTCTTCCTTGAGCCGCTTGGCGCGCTTCTCGTCCTTGCGGCCCTCGACCTTGAGGCGGGAGGCCTTCTTGTCGAGGTACGTGGAGTAGTTGCCCTCGTAGGGAATCGCGCGGCCGCGGTCCAGTTCGAGGATCCACTCGGCGACGTTGTTCAGGAAGTACCGGTCGTGAGTGACGGCGACGACGGCGCCCGCGTACTTCGTGAGGTGCTGCTCCAGCCAGTTCACCGACTCGGCGTCGAGGTGGTTGGTGGGCTCGTCGAGGAGGAGCAGGTCCGGAGCCTCGATCAGCAGCTTGCAGAGCGCCACGCGGCGCTTCTCGCCACCGGAGAGGTTGGTGACCGGCCAGTCGCCGGGCGGGCAGCCCAGCGCGTCCATGGCCTGCTCGAGCTGCGCGTCGAGGTCCCAGGCGTTGGAGTGGTCCAGGTCGTCCTGGAGCTTCCCCATCTCCTCCATGAGCGCGTCCGAGTAGTCGGTCGCCATCAGCTCGGCGACCTCGTTGAAGCGGTTGAGCTTGCCCATCAGCTCGGCGGCACCGTCCTGGACGTTCTCCAGAACCGTCTTGGACTCGTCCAGCTCCGGCTCCTGCATGAGGATGCCGACGCTGAAGCCGGGCGACAGGAACGCGTCACCGTTGGAGGGTTGCTCGATGCCCGCCATGATCTTGAGAACGGTGGACTTACCGGCACCGTTCGGACCGACCACACCGATCTTCGCACCCGGGAGGAAGCTCAGGGTGACGTCGTCGAGGATCACCTTGTCGCCGTGCGCCTTGCGCGTCTTGCGCATGGTGTAAATGAACTCAGCCAAGAGAAACCGTCCGGACGCTTGAAATCGGCAGTGGGCAGATACACCCCATCTTGCCTGACGGCTACCCCTCGGGGGAAACCCGTTTGGCGGGGGGCCTGTGACCTGGGGTTCTGCCACTGACGTCTGTAGATCGTCTGTCACTGTCGGTCGCCATCGGTCGACCTCGGCCACTCTCGGACGGCCCAGAGACGGCCCAGCTTTGCCGCACACGACTGACGGTCGGCACCGTCGATGCGCGCCGTCTGAGCCTCAGCGGAAGACAGTCAGCCACGACGGCGGGTGTCCCACCCGGCCACGCAGCAGACCCCAGCGATCTCAGGCAGAAAAGCCCAAAACTGGTGATATGCGGGCTAGCCTGCTACTCCACTGCCTTGGGGGATGTATGGGACTGCGCATCAACAAGTCGTTCAAGATCGCGCCAGGCGTGCGCGTTCGACGCGGCAGCAAGTCAAGCAGCCTGAGTATCGGAGGCAAGGCCGGGCGGGTCACCATGAACAGTCGCGGGCGGCGGACCACGACAGTGCGCCTTGCCCCTGGAGTGTCGTACTCCACCTCTAACTCTCGCTCGGGCTCTAGCCGTACAAAGCCCAAGCCGGCGAGCCCTGTTCCAGAAGCCCCAGCGGCTCCGACGGTGAGCGCTCCCCTTGGTCCGCTCATCGCAGCGCGCCGAAAGACGATTGACGGCTGGATTGCGGCAGACCTACGTGGCGTCGTCGTTCACCGGCGGGCCCTCGACGACGTGCGTATCCCATTGGCCCAGCTCGTCAGCGCAGAGCTAGACGGTAAAGAACTGACTCTGAAAACCTCAGACGTGATGACGTACCGCCTGATGCTGACCACGTTCTCCGCCGCACGAGATCTCCACTTCGTAGAGACCTTGGCTCGTGCCGCGCGACTGACTCAGAGCTGACCGCAGCAACAACCTGGTCTCCGACACCCGCTTTAGGAGTTCACTCCAGCGGTCCAACGGCTAGGGATCCCGCTCCTCTGCCTGCCGTGCGTGGTGCGCTGCAGGTTCTCCAAGTACGGCAACGTGCATCGGTGTTGCTGTCAAAGAGGTCATGTCAGCGGCTCTGATCTGTGGTTTCGTCCGCCATCCGGTGCAGGACCAGCAGGGAGCATGCGCCTCTCGTCCGACGCACGACCCCTGCTGATCTCTGTCTCCGCTCGCAACGGCTACGTCCGATCCTGGTACTCCGCATGCGCGACCGCAGCAGTCTGAACCGGAGCATCGTCATAGATAGCCAGAACACCGTTGCCCAGTGTCGCAACGGCGACGAAGGCGACGGCGCCACGCCATGCGGAGGCCAAAATCGTCTCTCCATCAACGTTGTAGAGGATCGCCATCCCTATGCCGAAGATCGCGGAGACCAGCAGCACCACCAGCGTAAGCAGCAGGTGCGGCGAGAAGCAGATCGCCAAGCACAAAGTGGCGCTGCCTGCCCATGCCTTCGCGCCGCGGATTACAGCGCCGACGGCCGAGGCGCCGTCCTTCTTGTGCAGAAGGCCAGCCAGGAAGCCGAAGATCAGCCCCACAAGTGCGGCCACCACCACCAAGACGGTCGTCGAACCCTCCACCAGCCTGTCCGTCTGAGAGGCGCTCGCCTTGGCGGCCACCTGTCCTACCTCATGGTTCGCGAGTACGCTCGTCAGCACCTGAAGTCGACTCATATCACACCGCCTGCAGGTTCGTAGTAAAACCCGCAAAACAGAGAGCAATCCGTCCAAGCGTCTGGCTCGGAGGTGCACCTCTCCTCCACCATGTCTTTGACTCCTTTGTCGGGTGCGCCCGCCGGTGTCTGTCGTCAACCGCACCAACGGGCCGTTCACGTCGACTCTGCCGGGCCAGGTGGGCTGAATCGGACGTACACGCGAGTCACACGAACATCCGGGGTTATCCGCGGACAACCCCGTGCAGGCCTGCGAGCCCGCAGTCGAAGGGCATGCTCGACTGTCAAGAGGCAGTGCGTTGTTCGGGGGTTATCCGCGGAAAACCCCCGAACCTTGTTGGGGGGCAGGGGCCGGTGGCGCCGGACAGACGTAAGAAGGGCGGCAGACCGGCGTCCGGTGCACTCCTTGGGGAGTGCGAGGAGCATCATGCCCTGGTCCGCCTCATGGACAGCTGGATGCACGAAGCAGATCGATCACGCGCATCGGTCTTCGACGACCTGACATCCGCGCACTTCGAGAACGAAAAGCCTGGCCGTACAGCGATGTACCGCATGTTCAAGGGAAGTAACCTCACTTGGGAATTCATTGAGGCTGTAGCGGATATTTGCACAGAAACACACGAACACCTAGAGCGAATCCTTAGCGATGCGCGCCCAATTTGGAATCAATCACAGGACGACCCGACCCCGCTCGCAAACCCTGTTGATCAAACTCAGCAACAACTCATCGACGCGCTAACCGAATTGACGGAGACACAAAAGGAGCTACTTCGAGTCAGGCAGGTGCGAGAGGCCAGCGATCAAGCTCTCGTCAAAGCCAACCAATTGGTATGGATGCTCCTAATGGTCATAGGGCAGCTCGAAACACAAATCGTCACCTTGAAGCATGGCTTGAGCGGCCTAACTCAGAGGAAATCGGATGCTAATTTTAGGGACAATCTAGAAGGCAGCATATCGATTGCTGAGGTTCAGCGAATCACTGCAGAGGCCGAGCTTGAGAGAGCAAAGAAGGAACGGGAAGCGGCTCTGCAGATATCAACAGCAGCTACGATTTCAGCTCAAGCGCTGCAAGAAGACGCCCAGCTTCTTCGAATTGTGAACAACCTCGGTCGGGATGAGGATCTTGAGAAGCCGCTACCTGCTCTACCAAGCCTAGCCGGAACAGCTGATAGCGCTACGAGCACAGAAGACTTGAGTGAGGCTCTGCAGAGGATCAAGCAAGAACTGGACTACGGAGAAGAGGAGATTGAGGAGGTCAAGCGCCTCCTGCACGGTGATAACTTCGTGCGTGAGGTTGATGGATCCGTAATCGTCGGAGAAGTCATCACGCCGGTATCGGTACCGTCGCAGCAGGCCGAAGACACTTCCGTTCCTTCCCAACGGAACGAGGAGAGCGCCCAACGTCAGCGATCTCCTTTCCGCTCGCGTGCAGAGGTTGCCGGTCAGGGCCCTCTTCAGGTATTGCGCATGGCTGACGTAATGGGTAAACGTGGCGGTGACGCGGGCGTAAGAACATTGTTCCGTTCCGCGGCCGCCCTCCAAACCAAGACGGAAAGGGCAGCTACCGCGAGCCTCCTGTCACGCTTGCGGAGAGGTGAAGAGCTGGCAGAGGTGTGGAATGAGGTCTGCAGCTCAACATCAGATGTACTTGACCTCCCCTCCGAACCCATTGGGAATGATTATTCATTCTCGCTAGACGGTTACAATTTCTCAGTTCATCCTCTAAGGGGGCATGGCAGGCTAATTGAAATCGCCCAAGCAATTAGCTTAAGGATAGGTCCAGAGCATCTTCCTAGATTTGCCGCAATGGAGCGAAGAGGGCAGGCAGTAATGTCCCTCCTGATCGCCGTTAAGTCAGATGAAATCGAGGAGCTGCGAGAAATTGCCGGGCGAGTCATAGGGCGATTCGATGATCCGCCGCCCGTCTTCCTTGTGTCTTTTCAGAGGCTGCCAACTGGCGACCTCCGAAATTCCCTTCTCAGGATTCAGCCATGGCATGAAGGCGGAAATTCTCTGTTGGGATGAGCCGAGACGAAGGGGTCTGAAAGTTAGAGTGCATCAGGGTAAACGGCGCGGCTACGTCCTTGTCACCCGCAACGGTCGGCCGGTCGAGCCGCGCAACGTCTACCGGTCGTTCACGCGCGTCGCCGCTGACGCCGGGCTGCGCGTGGTCCGGCTGCACGATGCCCGGCACGGCATCGCCACGCTGCTGACAGCGGCCGGCGTCGCCCCCCAGGGTCATCATGGGAATCCTGGGACACAGCCAGATCAGCATCACGATGGACGTGTACACGCACGTCGTGCACGACACCCAGCGGGAGGCGATCAGCCACATGGACCGACGGCTCAAACGTCGTCGGCCCGCCGCCTGAGAGGCGACTACCGTCAAGGCCCCGGACCATGATCGGTCCGGGGCCTTTGCGCTGGTGCCCCCGGCAGGATTCGAACCTGCGACACCCGCTTTAGGAGTTCGATCTCCTCTCGCTCTGGATGGGGCCCACCTCAGTCTCAGGAGCGGGCGCGACACGTGCTTGTACCCAGCTGAGTGTCAACGGTCCTTGCCGAGGGTGGGAAGACCGCCACGGAAGGGGCGGTATGCGGAGCCGTTCACGCGAGGTGTGATGCCTAGCTTCTTCTTCAGCGCGGCCAGGTGTTCCGCGTCCGCGGCCGCCTGCCTGGCCTCGTCCTCGGCCGCCCGCAGCCGTGCGGCCTCCGCGTCGGAGACGATCCGCTTGGCCTTCCCCGTGTAGATCTCCTCTGTCGCGTGGAGGAACCCGAGTCCCCACAGCCGGTACTGCTCGGCCGCCGCGCTGTTGCCGCTTTCGAGTGCCTTGCGTTGCTGCTCCTCGAAGTGCCGAGCGGTCTTGATACAGAAGGCGTGCCGGCTCTTACCGATCCATGTGTTCCCAGACATGGTGTTGTCGCTGGCCCCCATGGCCCTCCCTCGATGCTTTTGACGGATCGTAGACGCACGACCACGAGAGCAGGGGACTTTTGCGAAACAGGTGAAGCGACCTTGGTTGCGCCGATGCTCGTTCGGGCAAGGGCGGCTGCCTGCCCACGCTGTTGTCCAGAGCGAGCCGTGATGGCTGACCGTGAGCCCTCAGCTTGGGAAGCTGCGGGCATTCCGGGCTGGTCCGAGCGCTGACCTGGCTGAACGGCAGAGGTGTGGTTCCGCTGGGCCCTGTTGCTTTCACCGTGATTCCCCGGTGTTCCCCGCTCCATCTGGTGCGCTTGTGGTGCGGGTGCTGAGGATCGATCTGGCACAGGGCGTGGCTGCTCACTCGTAGACGACTGCGGCACTCAGCGCACGAGCAAAGAGAGTCCAGTCGCCGTTGGCCGGCAGCTCCTGGCCGACGTTCCGGTACCAATTGGGGGAAGAACCGATCCAGGCGGTCAGCGCATCCAAGAAGCGGTCCAGGGTGGCGTTCTCCCACTGCTCGCCCCGTTCCACGAAGTCGTCCCGGAGCTGGGCGATGAAGGCCACCAGCTCTTCCCTGCTCGTGACTTCGTCCTCAGGACGGCCGGACGGCAACTGCAACATGGCGACAGCCTACCCATCACGCCTAGAGCTCCGTCGATGTAGCTGCTACAGAAGCCCGTTCACGATCGCGTGAACGTGAACGGCTCCTGACCTATATCGGGGTGACGGGATCTGAACTCACGACCTCTTCGTCCCGAAGCAACGTGCGCAGGGCCCCATGCTTGGGCTGGTCCGGCTCTTACCTGCGCTGACGGTCCACAGACGTCCGCACTCGTCCGCCGCTGTCTGTCGGCGTTGTCACGCAGTTAGACACTCACCAGGCATCACTTGGCTCCGTCACCAACCCCCACCGAACAGGGGCTGCAACGTAGCCGCCATGCCTGATGTGATCGCCAGGATTCCGCCGACGCTGGCGAGGGTGGTGGTCGCGTTCTGGAACAACTCCTGCCGGAGCCGTGCCCAACGCGCACTCCAGAAGAGCATCTTGAGTTTCTGCCACTTGTGTTGGCGAAGGTGGCAACCCATGAGAGCCCCGTAGCTGTTATTACGGCATGAGCTGGTACGGCCCTCCGCACCGCACCAGACGGGCACGTTGAAGAAGAAGTAGAAGGCGCTGACCCCGGACAGGACGATGAGCGTCACTGGTCCGAAGTCGAAGGTCAACCAGCCAGCAATGAGTACCGCGAAGACGATCCAACCCCAGTACTTCCCGAATCCCTTCATGCGTGGTCATCGTTCAGTGGTGTCCTGGAAGCTGGGGTGGCGCGACCGGGGGCGCACGGAAGCACGCAGGCGGCGCTGACGGCTCGGCTCTCAGCTTGGGAAGCTGCGATCATTGGCGGTGGCTTCCGGTGCTGACCTGGGAGAACATCTGAGACGGGATGTCATCGCCCTTGCTCGCTTTCACCGTGATTTCCCGCTGTTCCCCGCTCGATCTGGTGCGCTTGTGGTGCAGGAGGGCACAGCTACAGCGACGACCGTGGCGGTGCTGTCGGTCGGGGCCGTCGCCACGGAGTCCGGCG
The DNA here is from genome assembly GCF_042871525.1 of Streptomyces sp. NPDC005784. Taxonomy (NCBI): domain Bacteria; kingdom Bacillati; phylum Actinomycetota; class Actinomycetes; order Kitasatosporales; family Streptomycetaceae; genus Streptomyces; species Streptomyces sp. NPDC005784. Next base: position 115,751 of record NZ_JBIAIQ010000020.1, on the reverse strand, counting down.
CAAGCGCCTTCGGAAGGTGCCAGTCGGCGCAGGGTCATAGCTGGCGTCGTCCCACAGCCGGCGCAGGTGCCTGAACTCGTAGTCGCGCCCAGCCGCTGAGTCCTCACAAGTTTCGGCCCAAATACGGTCGAACGGCGGCCGGCGCATCTGTGAAGAGACAGCACCGCTCCAGTCACGCCACGTGTCGTCGGAAACCCACCCCTGAGCCCGCAAGTCAGCTTCGTCCTCACTGAGACGGAAGTACAGACGGATCGCCATTTCCTCCTGCTCGTTCAATGCGGGTGTCCCTATGCCGCACAGAGTGCGAGGTGACAGCTTGTCCAGCAACGACCAGTAGCGAGCAACATAGAAGTCCTCGACCTGGCGGACGCGTTGCGTCCGCACCTGCCAGATCGCGAGCCCCGAGGCGACCGACGCCGTGACGAGGGTGATCGTAAGCGAGAGCCACTCCATGATCAGACATTGTGAGGGACGCAGAACGAATGCACCGCGCTGTGATCCGTTCGTGACTGGAGATCAGGCGACGTTCGACACCCGAGCCTCGGGTTCGGTGCCTCCAACACGCTTTTCAACTGTGTTGGTGGGGTGTTGGAGTGCGCGCGAGGGCATTCACTTGGGTTCATGGGCGGCCGGTCAGCCGACGACAGTCAGCCACGGCGGCGGGTGTGCCGGCCGACCGGGCACGCGTGTGCCTCGCTGCACCCCCACTGACCCAAGCCACGCTACTGATTTGTGGCGTCGACCAGGGTCAGACAACGACGACGGACGCTCCATGGCCGAAGCGCCAGCCACCGCGTGCCTCTTGATCCTCATCTTGGGAAGCTGGTCGACGGACCTCAAAGTCGTGGCTGACTGTCAGTGGCACGGCGTACGATCTGGGCCACCTGTGCGAGTTCCCAAGATCGGACCACCATGTCAGCGCTGACGGAGCCGCTTGATGATGCCCAACTCACCTTGCTCAAGGTCATGGCTGAGCCCTACCTGAAGAGTGGGCAATGGCCGTTCTGGAACTACGTCGAGCGCACGATGGATCACCTGGGGCACGATGACGCGGAGACCGTTCTCAAGTCTCTGCCGGTGGCGGGCTTCAAGGGGTCCGCCGGACTCACGGGGCCCTCGTATGGCCTGGCTTGGTATGACCGCGTCCACCTGGCAGATGACAGCCGTCCGGCTCTCACTGCTGCTGCTGGCCTTCACGCTCCTGAGTTGCGGCACCTTTTCGGCGATAACTTCATCGCTGTCTTGCAGTACCTCGTCAAGCACCAGCAGGCGGTCAGGCCGTCCCCCGATCAGCCGGACGCCGCGTACATCACCTCGGACGACTTCAAGCGGGACCATCCTGCCGCCACTGAGGAGTTTGTGGCAGCCTTGCCGGGCATCTTCGAGCACGAGCCGGTACTGCGGCGCGGTTATCAGCCGTGGGGTACCAATCCGAATGGTTGGCGCTTTCAGCTCCACCGCTGGCTCAAGGATTATCGAAACGTTGACGACCTGCCCGCCTATGTAGAGCGCGTTGCCGAAATAACCACGGCGGCCAACACCATCACGATTCCGGCGAGCCTGTTGCCTCCGGCGTCTCCCGTGCTTGGGTCTGGCCACTCGTTTAGAGTCGGGAACACTTTGTTGGCAGGCGCGCCGATCGTCACCGGAGCTATCATTCCGCCGACTGTCGCGCCGGTTGATGAGCCGAAGCTTTATGTAAATTCCGGACTCCGCGCTGAACTCGCCGCGAAACAGGGTAAGACGAAGCTCAGCGTGGATAAGCTCATCCAGCTGCTGCGCGAACTAGATGACAACTACGCGGACGGGCACGCCTACTCATGCCATGCGCTGCTGCGGGCCATCATCGATCACGTCCCACCGATTCTCGGACACAAGTCCTTTGAGGCGGCGGCAAACAACTACACCTGGACTCGGACCGATAAGAAGTACATGGCCCGCTTGCTGGAGTTCAAGACGCAGGCGGATGACGTGCTGCACCGGCACATTCGGGAAAGTGTCGACGTCATCACCATGCACGACCTGCCTCAGGCGGCCGCATTGAATGCCCTGCTGCGGGTGTGTATCGACAATCTTTAGTGACAATCGCGTATATGGCACAAGGAAGGGTTCGACATGCCGGTGAAGGCAATGCTGGAAGGTCATACCTTCGATCTGGGTGCCTTGGTGGAACTCTTCCGCGAAAGGCGACCCGAAAGTAGTTCAAGGGGAGGGTGGCTACTGCCTGAGGTCATCTGAGGTGGACGACCTCATGGGTGATTGTGGGCGGCTGTTGTCGACAGCCACGCGCCTTCTTCAGCGAGTGACGGGTGTGGCGCGCATCTTAGACAGCAGCTTTCGCCCAGTCAGCTTGCCCGGTAACTTCATGGATGACGACGGCACAGGTACCGGACGGCGTCACCAGGGCCCCGCGTCACAGCCGAGCACAGGCGATCCCACCCAGGAGCCTCGCTGTTCGGCGGCCTTGCAATAGCCTTCCATGGCACCAAAGACTTCCACCTTCAACATCTACGATGCTGCTATCGAGACAGAACGCAAGAGGGGCAAATGGGGGCGTTTGAGGAAAGTTCCGAAGACGACGTGAGAAATCTTCGTGACGAAAATTCGGTTTCGGCCTACAAGAAGTACGTGGATGAACTTCGCAGAAAGGTGCCATATCACAAAATAGGAAATAGCGAGGACATCAAAGAACTTCAGCACTATTTGAGCGTAATCGATTCCGAGCTTGACTTTATTCGATCAGAGTCCCCGAATCTACAGTTCTACAAGCGAACGCGTGACATCCTGCACCGCAGGAAGGAACTCATCTCTTCGCGCCTCTATGTAATCAGCAGCAAGAAGCAGATCAACTCACTGCGCGAGGCGATAGACCTCATCCCAGAGTCTGGGAATAGGGAGAAAATACAAGCCGAGCTGGATGCTCTCGAGAAAACCGCCGAGACGCACGCAAGTGATAGTCGAAAAAGCATCGCCGAGCAAAGTGAGTGGGACAAGAGTGACGCACTTCTCAAGCAGCATATATCTGAGCGCAAATGGAACGTCCGCGCTCAACTGCTTGCTCGCGAATCAGTCGCCACGCTAGTAGGATCGCTACTCCTTGTCGGATTGGCAACCGTCATCACAGTTGCCATGTTCCTAAAGATACAAGTCTCGGAAATCTTGGCTAACAGCTTCTTGATTGTGCTCGGATATTTCTTCGGACAAAACAGCGATAAGCGAAAGAATGGGCCTGAGGTCTAAATTACCCAGTCCGGCAAGTTGAGTCGCCAACCTCCGCCGCCCCGGCTCCCATCCCGTCTGCCGTCGACCCACACACCGTGGAGCGGGCGTGGTTCAGGGCGTCAAGGTGGAGCGCGCCACTGTACGAACGACCTTGACGCCCTGGGCCGCGACTGCTCGGCTCTGCCTGGGTCGACGGTGGACGGGATGGGAGCACCCCGCGCACGCCACAGTCGGCCGGCACTCGCGAGCGGCGCCCCTGCCATCTCGGAGCCTGAGCGCCCCCGCCGGAGGCATCGTTTTGACCGGGCCACTCCGTGTCCAGGTCTCTATTCAGGGGCCGTAGCTCGCTGCGGCCCCAGGGGCTGACCCCGGCGCCGAAGGCGCAGAGGGGTCGGGCCCCAGGGGCCAGCCCGCGCTTGCGCGGGCACTTGAACCAGTAGAGAAAGTTGTAACTCAGTAGGTCTGCTGGGGCTTGAAGTCATATGCGCAGACTGGGAGTTCGATGCCCTGCCGGTGGGCGAGCGGCACGAAGAGGACTGGGCGGATCGTCCAGGTGATGCGCGTGCCGGCGTGGGTCACTGAGACCGTGCAGGGCTGCATGCGCGAGAGAGCTTGCCGGGTCTGGATGCGTCCCTCGTACAGCCACGCCCAGGCTTCGTCGGAGGCGTCGGCGTCGAGTGCCGGGGAGATTGTGCGGAGTGCGACTGCCACCCATCGGTCTGCCTGCGGTGCCGTATAGGCGTCGAAGGACGCTCGGAGCTCTGGCGGTTCGTCTTCGGTGAGTTCTTCGGTCCAGCACTCGCACCAGTAGCCACGCCGCGGTTTGTCCATCAGCACGGGTGGCCTCCCCCTCGGGCCCCGGTGAAGAGTTCCGCGGTGACCGTGTGGCCACCGTCGCTGTCGCGGACGACCACGCGGTGCGCGATCACGCTGACCATGCCCAACCCCCGGCCGTGCTCGGCCTCCTGGTCCTGGTGCTCGACGGCCGGCGCCGATCCCGTGCCCCCGCCGTCCGTCACCGATAGGGCGATCACCTGCGAGGACACCGCGAGTGCCAGATGGAAGCTGCCCGACTCCTTGCCGCTGGCGGTGTGGAGGATCGCGTTCGCGCTCAGCTCGCTCACGATCAGCTCGGCGTCCTCGGCTAACGGTGAACCGCGCAGGATGTCGCGGGTCCAGCGGCGGGCCCTGCTCACCTCTTCCGGAAATCCTGGGCAAGTGAGTCCCCAGACCCGCGCAGTGCTCGTATACTCGTGCATACAAGTTCCTTCGTGCTGGTAGGCCGCCATGTGCAGCGGGTTCGGGCTAGACGAGTTTCACGCCGTCGTGCGCGCGGATGGCCGGCGGGGATGCCGCGTCGAGAGCGTCCAGGACGCGGATCGCGTACGCCTCGTCGGCGAGGTCGGTGACTTCTTCGCGGGTGGCCCAACGCAGCGCGCGGGTCTCGTCCCCGGTGGAGGGCGAGCCGTCGGCGGCTTCACAGCGGAAGACCAGAGAGACGATCAGGCCTGTCATGTTCTTGTAGACGCCGGTGAGGGTCGCTGGAAGCACGATCTTGATGCCGGTTTCTTCCAGGACTTCGCGCTGGAGTGCCTCGGGGAGGGTTTCCTCCCGCTCGACAACGCCACCCGGGGGTTCCCACTGGCCGTTGTCACTCCGCTGGATCAAGAGGGCCCGGCCCTGGTCGTCAACGATGACTCCGGCGACGCTCACGGAGTGCGGACGGTCAGTGCTCACGTTCCTCGGCCCTCTCGGATGGCTAGGCTCTCCACCGTAGCAACAACACTCGCCCACTCGTCTAGATACCTAAAGGAGTACTCGTGACCTCACTTCCGTCCCTGCTCGGCGATCTGGACCCCACGAGCGATCGTGCGGTGTTCCGGCAGATCGCTGACCAGCTGCGCGAGGCTATCGACCGTGGGCGATTCAAGGAGGGTGGAAAGCTCCCCTCGGAGGCCGAACTCGTCGAGCACTACGGCGTCTCCCGGATGACCGTCCGCAACTCGTTCTCCATCCTCCAGGGTGAGGGCCTGGTCGCCGCGGAACACGGCAAGGGCGTCTTCGTCCGGCCGCGACCGCCCGTCCGCCGGCTGGCCTCCGACCGGTTCGCCCGGCGCCACCGCGAGCAGGGGAAGTCGGCGTTCATCGTCGAGGCCGACGCCGCGGGCAGTCACCCCCAGGTCGACAGCCTTGAAGTCAAGGAGGAGAAGGCCAGCCAGGACATCTCCACCCGGCTCGGGTCCGTGCGCCGCGTGCTCGCCCGTCGACGCCGGTACCTGCTCGACGGCCGCCCGGTCGAGTTCGCCACCTCGTACCTCCCGCTCGACATCGCGCGCGGCACGCAGATCGCCGAACCCAACCCGGGCCCCGGCGGCATCTATGCCCGCCTCGAGGAACTGGGCCATCACCTCGACCACTTCGAGGAAGAGATCCGCGCCCGGATGCCCTCGCCGACCGAGGTCAAGACACTTCGGCTCGCCTCCGGCGTGCCGGTAATTCACCTCATCCGCACCGCCTTCGACACGGAAGGGCGAGCCGTGGAGGTCTGCGACACCGTCATGGCGGCGGACGCGTACGTGCTTTCGTACCAGCTTCCGGCGACCTGATCGGCGGTGCGCGAGGCCACTTTTCGGACTCGTACACCTCAACAGCCCTACTCGTATAGACGAGTGGGCAAGTTGTGTGGCACTGTGGTTGGCGTTCCCGAAGTGATCGGGTTCGAAGACTGCATCTTGTCTAGACGAGTAGATGGGAAGAAATCTTGCGCACCATCCGTGTGGAGACCTCGGCCGCGACGATCCTGCTGACCGAGGCGCCCGAGCCCAAGGTTCGCGACCGTCAGACCGGCGAGATCGCGAAGGACGCCGTCAGTGGCGAGTCGCTGATGACGCTTGGCGTCGTCTACATCGAGGAGGGGGAGTCGTCCCTGATCAAGGTCACTGTTCCGGAGAGCGGGGTGTCCGAGGGGCTCGCGCTCGGGGCGCCGGTCTCGCTGCCGGGGCTGGTGGCCCGTCCGTGGGAGAGCGTGTTCAACGGCCAGCAGCGGCACGGCATCGCCTACCGCTCCGCCGCCGTCACTCCGGCCGTCTTCCCGGCAGCCATGGGGGCCACGGCCTGATGACTGACCTGACAACGCTTCTGGAGGTGGGTGGTCCTGTCGCCGCACTTGGCTGCGGGGCTGCCTACGCCCGGGCCAAGCACCCGAGCGTCTACTGGTCCACGGTCGGGCTGCCGATATCCACGGCCCGGCTGCTCGGCTCGTACGGCTCGGTCATGGAGGCCTGCGGTCTGACCGTGGCTCCGTCCCGGCTGCGGGTCCTGGCGGTCAAGGCCACCACCCGCCGCGAGGTCCGGCCGGTACCGCCCCGCCGGGGCATCATCCGCCCCACGTCGACCGGGTTACGCATGCGCCTTCGGCTCGCACCGGGGCAGGAGCCGGCCGACGTGGCCGCCTCGGCCGAACGGCTGCGGCACGCCTGGGGAGTTCACGCCGTGTACGTCAGCACGGTCAAGCCGGGTGTGGTCGAACTGCGGCTCGTCGGCTTCGACGTGCTGCGGCGCGTGCGGATGCCTCGCAAAGTCGCGTCCGGGCTTCTCAAAGTGCCGGTGGCCCTGCGCGAGGACGCCACCCCGTTCGTACGCGACTACCGCGCCATCCCTCACCAACTCACCCTCGGAGCGACGCTCTCCGGCAAGTCCATGTACCTGCGCCACCTCGTCGCCGGACTCGCTCCTCAGCCCGTCGCCCTGGTCGGCATCGACTGCAAGCGTGGAGTGGAGCTGTCGCCCTTCGCCGCACGACTGTCCGCTCTCGCCACCGACCCCGAGCAGGCGGCCGAACTGCTGCCCGTGCTCATCCAAGAGATGGAGGACCGGTACGAACGGATCAAGGCCCGTCAGGGTCTCGCCCCGGGGACGCCCGACGAGGAGATCACCTCGGACGTCTGGGGGCTCCCCGAGGACGAACGCCCCGTCCCCATCGTGCTGTTCGTCGACGAGGTCGCCGAACTCTTCCTCGTCGCCACCCGCAAGGACGAGGAGCGGCGGGACGAGATGGTCACCCAGCTCATCCGCCTCGCCCAGCTCGGCCGCGCCGCCGGGATCTACCTGGAGGTCTGCGGGCAGCGCTTCGGCGCCGAACTGGGCAAGGGAGCGACCATGCTCCGGGCCCAGTTAACCGGCCGCGTCTGCCACCGTGTCAACGACGAAGCCTCCGCCAAAATGGCCCTGGGCGACATCGCCCCCGAAGCGGTCTCCGCCGCCTGCGCCATCGCACCCGAACGGCCCGGCCTCGCCGTCGCCGGCGACTCCTCCGGCGGCTGGTCCCGCATCCGCACGCCGTACCTCTCCCTGGGCGACGCCGCCGAGATCTGCCGCGAGTCGGCGCACCTGGTGCCCGACCTGCCCGCACTCAAGCCCTTCCGGCCCGACGTGCCCGTAGCACCCGTAGCGCCCGTCGAGTCTCCGTCCCCGGCCGTCCGGCCTCGACCCGTGACCGACTGAACTCGCCTTCCTTCTCGGCCGGTGTGACCGTCTCGCGCCACGTCCCTACCCCTGCCATGCCTGAATCCGGAAGGAGCCGCAGCATGCGCGCCCAACTGGCCCGTATCGACGCGGTGCTCGTCCAAGCGGTCATCGCCGCCGCGCTGTCCTTCGCCCACCTGCACGACGTGGCCTCGGCGGCCGGTCAGAACGGGTGGAAGGCGTGGGCCTATCCCGTCTCGGTCGACCTGTTGCTCGTCGCCGCGTGGCGTCGACTGCGGACCGGTGATGAGAAAGCCGCAGGATGGTGCTGGTTCGTCATCGCGCTCGTGGCATCCCTCGGCGCGAACGTTGCCACCGCCGGACTCCTCGACCTGGACCAGGTGCCGGCCTGGCTCCGCATCCTCGTCGCGGGCTGGCCCGCGGTCGCCTTCCTCGGCGGAACACTCCTCGCCCACTCTGCTCCAGCGCCTCACGAAAGGACCAAGGACGCCCAGGACCAGGAGGGCGCTCCCGAAGCCGTACGGGAATTCTCCGCACAACCGGCACCCGAAGTGACCCCAGTTCCGCCCGCCGTATCCGTCCCGGTCGCCCTGGTCGAACACGCCCGAAAGGTCGCCGCCGAACACCAGACACGGACCGGAGCCGTCATCGACACCCCGACCCTCCGCGCCCGCCTCGGCGTCCCCGCACCCATGGCCGACGCCATCGCCGCCCAGCTCTGAAGGCGGGCCCCGTCGGGAGGCTTTACCGCTTCCGCAACACTCGCCGGGTTCCGACCACGGCCGAAATGATCAGTACCTCAAGGCAGCACGTGGTGATCACGGTGGCCCAGGACTCGCCCAACCACCACTTTCCCCCAACACACGCGAGCCCAAGTACCAACGCGGCCGAACCGAAGGCGGCCAGCCGCCGCACCCCTTGTGACATGCCGGTCATCTACGCACGTCCGCACGCCCCAGACAAGCGAACAAAGGAAAGGAAACCAGCTGTGCCAGCCAACCGGCGCTTCCGCAGCGTCACCCGCATCGGCCCCGTCCAGGTCGGCACCTCGTACGACGGCCGGGGCCGAGAGAAGCACACCGCCGCCTGTACCGCTCCGCGCTGCGGCTTCTCCGCCGACTACGACAGCCGCGCCGCCGCCGAACTCGCCGCCCGTACCCACCGCTGCCCCGTCCGCTGAAAGGACTCTCCGTGACCGTCAGCCTGCCGCTCGTCTTCGTCCTCGGGCTCATCGCCTGGGGAGCGATCAAGTTCCTCGGCGTCCGCACCTGGGTCGTCGTCGTGATCGCGCTCTTCGGATTCCTGCTCTCCCAGACCTTCATGGCCCCGGCCATCGACTCCGGCACACGCTCCGGCGTGGACGTCATAAACGGCTCACACGACTAGACGAGTAGGCAAGGAGAGGTTCGCCGTGTTCCTGCCCAAGTACCCCGACAACCCGACCCCGCCGCCCGCGTACGCCCACGCCCCGGCCGATCCGGCACCCGCACAACGCGCGGTCCCGCAGATCTCCATCAGCACCGGAGCGGTCGCGGCCGTCCTCGCCGGCGGAGTCGTCCTCACCGCGCTCCTGGCCGCCGTCGCCGTCACGGCCATCTCCGTGGCCATCGCCGCCGTGGTCCTGCGCTCGATGCTCCGCGATCAGCGCCGCCGCTGAAAGCCGCTGAACGACAGACCCCCGGGACGGCCTCGATACCGCCAAGCATCCGCCGCCCCGGGGGCCCTACCCCTCCTAGCCGAAGCCAGAAGGAGAAAGCCATCATCGCCCGCCCCACTCCGCCCCCGCTGCCCGAACTCGCCGAACTGGCCGCACTCGGCACCATGCCCGAACTGCTGCGCCAACTCTCCGGCCTCGGCGGCTGCACCCACCCGATCCGCCTCGACGGCCACCGCACTGAATACGACGTGGACACCGGTACCGGCGAGATCGGCAACGTCCTCCACCGCCTCGACTCCACCGACCTCCCGGCCGGTCACCTCCTGGTGCGCTGCAACAACCGCCGCGCGACCCGCTGCGAAGCCTGCGCCGAGGTCTACCGCCGCGACACCTTCCACCTGATCACCAGCGGCCTGCGCGGCGGCAAGGGAGTCCCGGAACGCGTCGCCGCGCACCCCCGGGTCTTCGCTACCTTCACCGCCCCGAGCTTCGGCCCTGTCCACAACCGCCCCACCGGCCAGGCCGGTTCGGTCCGCCGTTGCCGCTGCGGTGTCCACCACGACCAGGACGACGCCGCACTCGGCACTCCGCTCGACCCGGAAACGTACGACTACGAATCGGCCGTCCTCTGGAACGCGCACGCCGGTCCGCTCTGGCGACGCTTCTCCACCTACCTGCGCCGCGAGGTCGCCAAGCGCGCCGGACTCTCACAGCGCGCGTTCCGGCAGTACGCCCGGGTCTCCTTTGCCAAGGTCGCCGAGTACCAGAAGCGCGGTGCCGTCCACTTCCACGCCGTCATCCGCATCGACGGCCCCGGAGGCGGCGACACTCCGCCTCCGGCCTGGGCAACCGCCGAACTGCTCACCGACGCCATCGGCGCCGCTGCTGCTCACGTTCGCGTGGACGGCCCGGTCATCGGCGGACGTGCGCACACGTTCACCTTCGGCCGTCAGCTCGACGTCCGCACGATCCGCTCCGCCGACTTCGACGGTGGCCAGGAACTGACCGAGCGGGCCGTCGCCTCGTACATCGCCAAGTACGCGACCAAAGGCGCCGAGACCGCGACGGGAGCTCTCGACCGCCCGCTGAAGTTCCTCGCCGAACTCGCCCAGTTCGACATCAGCGACCACGCCCGCCGGCTGATCCGAACGGCCTGGACGCTCGGCATGCGCAAGGAGTTAGAAGATCTCCGGCTTCGGGCCTGGGCTCACATGCTCGGCTTCCGCGGCCACTTCTCGACCAAGTCCCGCCGCTACTCCACCACCCTCGGCGCCCTCCGCACCGCCCGCGCCGAATGGCGCCGAGCACAAGCCGCAGCAGCCACCGAGATCGGGACGGACACGACCCTCGTCGTCTCGCACTGGGTCTTCGCCGGAACGGGCCTGTCCTCGGCCGAAGCCTGGCTTGCCGCATCCCTCGAACCCGCCCCCGGAACAGAAGGAGAGCCCACTCATGGCTAGTCGACGCCTCGCCCTGGCGGAACCCGTCGTCACTCCGCATGACCTGCCGGTGCGGTACCTGACGCCTGACGACCTGGTGGAGATGTTCGACCTTCCGAGCGTCGAGACGGTCTACCAGTGGCGCCGGAAGCGCACCGGGCCCCGCGGCTTCCGGGTCGGCCGACACCTGCGTTTCGATCCGGCTGACGTCCGCGCCTGGGTCCAGGCCCTCCAGGAAGGGGCCGCAGCCTGATGGCCGGACACGTCCAGGATCGCTGGTACAAAGTCGAGATCGGCGCGGATGGCAAGACTCGCAAGACGAAAAGCGACCGGTACGGCCTCGGTCTCCGGTACCGGGCCCGCTACATCGGCCCGGACGGCACTGAGAAGTCGAAGAGCTTCCCGGACAAGCAGAAGCGCTTGGCCGACGCCTGGCTGACCAACATCGAAGCCGACATGGCGCGCGGCCAGTACATCGATCCTCGTGCCGCACGGACGACCTTTCGTGAGTACACGGACCGCTGGATTGCGGCGCTGACGACCGACCTCACGAGCCGGGCCGCGGTCGAGGGGCGTCTCCGCCTTCACGCCCTGCCCTACCTCGGCACGCGGCCGATCGGTTCGTTCCAGCCGGAGCACATCCGGGACTGGAGCCGTCGACTGGAAGAGTCCGTGACGTCGGCCTCGTACCGGCGCCTGATCTTCGACGCGGTCTCCTCCGTCCTCACCGCGGCCGTGGATGACCGCCTGCTGGCCTCGAATCCCTGTCGGGCCCGATCGGTCAAGGCGCCTCGTCCGGCGCCGTCACGCGTGCACCCCTGGTCCGCCTCGCAGGTCTTCGCCGTACGTGCGGGACTGCCCGAGCGCTACCAGGCCATGACGGACGTCGGTGCGGGGTGCGGACTGCGTCAAGGCGAGATCTTCGGACTCGCGGTCGACAACCTTGGGGATCTCGGCTGGCTGTACGTGCGGCAGCAGGTGAAGAAGGTCCGCGGCTCGCTCGTCTTCGCTCCCCCGAAGCGGGGCAAGCTCCGGGACGTTCCGCTCGATCCCGAGGTGTCCGCGGCGTTGACCGAGCACATGAAGCGCTTCCCGCCGGTCGAGGTGACCTTGCCGTGGATGACGCCCACCGGGCCCAAGGTGATGCATCAGCTCCTCTTCACGAGCAGCGTCGACACGGCCCTCTGGAGCAACGGTTTCAATGACGAGCGGTGGAAGCCCGCGCTTGCCACGGCTGGCATCATCCCGACTCCTGAGAGAGGCGAGCGGTACGCCGCGGCCCGCGAGCACGGAATGCACGCCCTGAGGCACTTCTACGCCTCGGTCCTCCTGGACGCCGGGGAGAACATCAAGGCACTGAGCCTCTACCTCGGCCACAGTGACCCGGGCTTCACGCTCCGCGTGTACACGCACCTCATGCCAAGCAGCGAGGCCAGGACCCGGAAAGCCATCAGCGCGATGTACCGGGCCGCCGGTCACGCCCATGACGGCCCAGAGACGGCCCAAGCCGCCTGACACGGCCCCTCATCTGCGGGAAAACCGCTGGTGAGGGGCTGTTTCATGCCCTCGTTCGGCAAGTAACACCCCATCTTGCCTGACGGCTACCCCTCGGGGGAAACGCGTTCGGTCGGGGGGCTGTGACCTGGCCGTTCACGGACCGCACCGGTATCCGACGCGTCACCGACTGTCGCCACTGGCTCGCCAGTCGCGCGACCTCCGCTCTCGCCTCGTGCCCGGCCTGCCCGAGGAGCACAATTCTTCTAGGGGCTTCACCAGGGGGCGGCGGCTTCGGAGGTGATCGCGATGACACAGATGGCAGCGATGCAGGCACGGACCACGGTCGGATGGCACGTCGAGATGGAATTCCAGGAGGACGACCACCGCACCCGCGCGGCCGCCCTCCTGCGACTCCCCGACGGGAGCGAAGTACGCGCCCACGGGTACGCCAGCCGCCACCCCTCCGACTCGAACCAGCCAAGGGTCGGCGAGGAGGTCGCGGGCGCGAGGGCCCTGAACGAACTCGCCATGCAACTGCTCACCAAGGCCCACGACGAGATCGACGCGGCCTCGGGCAGGACGTCACACACACTGAGGTGACCGGCGGCGACGACAGCTGCCGGGCCGTGCGCACGGAACACTCGGCCGCCCGACGAGCGCTGCCCCCGACTCCGGCTGGCCTTCTCCGTGACGACCGGGCGGCTCGGAAGCGTTTGCCCGTTTGCCGTCTCGACGGGGCATACCCATCGGCCGATGTGACTCCAGAGCCGACACTCCTGTCCGAACGAGCGCGGGAACCGATTCCGGACGACTGGGGTACGCCACCCCTCCGCAAGGCACCACACCCACCTCGAACAGCAAAAAGCCCTCCCCAAAGGGAGGGCGGAGACTGGCGCCCCCGGCAGGACTCGAACCTGCGGCCAAGCGCTTAGAAGGCGCCTGCTCTATCCACTGAGCTACGGGGGCCGGGTGTGTCGGCCTGTGTCCTGGTGCCCGGGTGGGCTGATCCGTGACCTTGCCGGGGACAAGAATAGGGCTCCCGCATCCCTGTCCCTCACGCTTCGCCTCCGTGGCTCGATGTGGAGGTTCAGTGAAGCGGTCCTGATAATCGCAGGCGGGTACGAATCGTGCACCGCTTTTGGCGTCTCGCGCATCGGGTGTTGTGCACTCGTTATGCCTGCGCCCCAGTCATCCCTTCCGCCCCGTGTGTCCTGTCGGCGCGCAGACATACCCATATGCTTCAGAAAGACTCCAAAATTGGGCATTCTTCGCATGTGGTGACCTTGGACGTACGGCCTCAGCTGCTCGACGCACTTTCCGCCCTGCGCGACCGTGTCGCCGCCGCACGCTTTCCGCTGCCCCTGGCAGGGGCTCCACGCGCGCGTGCCAACCGCGACGAACTGCTCGCACAGCTCGACGACTATTTGGTGCCCCGGTTGAGAGAACCCGAAGCACCCCTTCTCGCCGTCATCGGAGGGTCCACCGGTGCCGGCAAGTCGACCCTCGTCAACTCCCTTGTGGGGCGCCGGGTCAGCGAAGCGGGCGTACTGCGCCCGACGACCCGTACACCGGTGCTGGTGTGCCATCCGGAGGACCATCACTGGTTCAGCGGCATGCGCGTGTTGCCCCAGCTCACTCGCGTGTGGGTGCCCCATCATGAGCCCGGCGACGATCTTCCCGCCCTCACCGACCGCGGGGAGCGGGTGTTGCGTATCGAGACCGCCGACACGCTCCCCCGCGGCCTCGCCCTCCTCGACGCGCCCGACGTCGACTCCCTGGTGGCCGACAATCGCGTGCTGGCCGCCGAACTGATCTGCGCGGCCGACATCTGGGTGATGGTCACCACGGCCGCGCGGTACGCCGACGCCGTGCCCTGGCATCTGCTGCGTACCGCCAAGGAACAGAAGGCGACCCTGGTGACGGTCCTGGACCGGGTGCCGCACCAGGTGGTGTCCGAGGTCTCGCGGCAGTACGGCGCGCTGCTCGCCAAGGCGGGACTCGGCGAGGCACCCCGCTTCACCGTGCCCGAGCTGCCCGAGTCCGCCTGGGGCGGCGGTCTGTTGCCCGCCACGGCCGTCGCACCGCTGCGTACGTGGCTCACGCACCAGGCCCAGGACCCGGGAGCCCGCCACGGGGCGATGGCCCGTACGGCTCACGGTGTCCTCGACTCACTGAAGTCGCGGATGCCGGAACTGGCCAGTGCCGCCGCCGCTCAGTACGCCGCCGCGACGCGGCTCACCGCGGCCGTGGACGGGGCGTACGACAGCGAGCACGCACGCGCGAAGGGGCGTCTGCAGGCCGGCGCCGTACTCTCCGGGGACGCACTCAAGCGCTGGCGCGCCTATCCCCTCGACTGCAGTGCCGAGGAACTCCTGGACGCGCTCGTGGAAAGTCTGTCCGCCCTGCTGCTGTGCTCCGTCACGGCCGCCGACGAACGCGTGGACGACGCCTGGCGCCGCGAACCGGCCTCGGGCGCACCGGGGCTGACGGATCGTGATCCGACGCTGGAGAGCGCCGAGCACCGGATCGGTCTGGCCGTACGACGCTGGCGGCGCGTCCTGGAGGAGTACGCCGAGGACGAAGTGCGCGACCTCGACAAGAGTGTCGCGCCGGACCCGGCGGTGGTGGCCGCACTGGTCGCCACCGCGCTCTTGGGCGGCCGCAGGGCCCGCAGCGCGGGCGAGGGACTCGCCGAGCGGATCGGGGCGCACGGCGCGCTGCGGCTCCGCGACAAGGGCGGCCGGCTGCTCACGGACCTCATCGACAAGGCCCTGCAGACCGAACGCGAGCGCCGTCTCGCACCGCTTGAAGCGCTTGATGTCCATCCAGAACCCCAGGCCGAACTCATCGCCGCGCTGTCCGTACTGCAGAAGGAGAGGTGACCGCGGTGACTGCCGTCACTGACCACACGGATCAGGCCGACCGCCCCGGAGACGAGCAACCCGAAAACGGGCCGCCCGAAGACAACCGTCCCGCAGATGGCCGTCCCGCAGATGGCCGTCCTAAAGACGGTCGTTCCACAGATCGCCGACCCGGAGATGGTCGTCCCGGAGAAGACCACTCCGAAGACGGCGCCCCGGAAAGCGCGCCCTCCATGGCGGGCGCCTCGGGCACCTCGGGCGCCGAGAGCGACAATCGCGCCGGGGACACCGAGACCACTTCGGCGAACCGTTCGGAGAACGGTTCGCCCGGCACTCCGAGCTCCGGGGTCGGGGCCGGGGTCGGGTCCCCGGAGAACG
The DNA here is from genome assembly GCF_042871525.1 of Streptomyces sp. NPDC005784. Taxonomy (NCBI): domain Bacteria; kingdom Bacillati; phylum Actinomycetota; class Actinomycetes; order Kitasatosporales; family Streptomycetaceae; genus Streptomyces; species Streptomyces sp. NPDC005784. The sequence goes on along the minus strand of NZ_JBIAIQ010000020.1, from coordinate 100,212 downwards.
CCGAAGAAGCCACCGGGAAAGCCAAGGGGGGCAGCAGCGGCAAGACCACGCGGAGCGGTGGCGGGGCCGGACAGCGCACCCCGCAGGGCGCGTCCGAATCGGAGCCCCGCGCGCGCGGGGAGGGCGACGACCAGACGCGCGCGGAGGAGGGCCCCGTCTGGGACGACGGGCTCATCGCGCGACGGGTGCTGGAGGCGGCCCCCGGCCGGTACCAGACACCGTTGGTGGAGGCCAAAGCCGCCGTCCCGGCGGTGCCGGCCCCCCTCGCGTACGACGGGCCGCTGCGCTCGCGCCTGGACGCGCTCCGCGAACTGGTGGGCCTGTCCCGCGCCCGTCTCGACAGCAGGACGCTCGCCGAGGCGGGCCGGGTCCTGGACGAGGCGGCGGCCCGCCGCAAACTCTCCGGCGAGCACACCGTCGTCGCCATTGCCGGGGCCACGGGCAGCGGCAAGTCGCAGCTCTTCAACGCGCTCGCGGGCGTGGCAATTTCGGAGACCGGGGTGCGCAGGCCGACCACCTCGGCACCCATCGCCTGCACCTGGAGCGACGGCGCGGCCACCCTGATCGACCGGCTCGGCATCCCCGGGCGGCTGCGCAGACGCCCGCTGCAGAGCGCGGAGGCGGAGGCACAGCTGCGCGGCCTGGTCCTGGTCGACCTGCCCGACCACGACTCCGCGGCCGTCCAGCACCGCGAGCAGGTGGACCGCGTCCTGGCGCTCGTCGACGCGGTCATCTGGGTGGTGGATCCGGAGAAGTACGCGGACGCCGTCCTCCATGAGCGCTATCTGCGGCCCCTGGCCGGGCACGCGGAAGTCACCTTCGTGGTCCTCAACCAGGTGGACCGGCTCCCCGGCGAAGCCGCCGATCAGGTGCTCGACGATCTGCGGCGGCTGCTCGACGAGGACGGCATCGCGCTCGGCGAGTACGGCGAACCGGGCGCGACCGTCCTCTCGCTGTCCGCGCTCACCGGGGCCGGAGTCCCCGAACTGCGGGAGTGTTTGAGCCAGTTCGTGGCGGAGCGCGGCGCCGCCGCACGGCGGATCTCGGCCGATCTGGACGCGGCCGCCGCACGGCTGCGGCCCGTCTACGCGGTTGGGCGGCGGGTCGGGCTCAGCGAGGAGGCGCGCGACGAGTTCGCGGACCGGCTCGCGGACGCGGTGGGCGCCGTGGCGACCGGCGAGGCCGCCGAGCGGGCCTGGCGCCGCAACGCCAACCGCGCCTGCGGCACGCCCTGGCTGCGGCTGTGGCGCTGGTATCTGGACCGGCGCGAACCCCCGACCGGACGTTTGCCCGTGCGCGCTCCCGCGGACGAGGAGGCCACCGCACGCCAGCGCGTCGAGCAGGCGGTGCGGACGGTCGCCGACCGGGCCGCGTACGGACTTCCCGCGCCCTGGGCGCAGGCGGTGCGCGAGGCGGCCGTACGCGGCGCGCAGGGGCTGCCCGAGGCGCTGGACGACATGGCGGCGCGCGCGACGACACCGGCGGGACGGCCGCCGCGGCCCGGCTGGTGGCCCGTCGCGGTGCTGGCGCAGGCCGCGATGACGATCCTCCAGGTCATCGGCGGGCTCTGGCTGATGGGACAGATCATCGGAGTGATGTCACCGAACCTCGGGGTTCCGGTTCTGCTGATGGTGTCCGGCATCGTCGGCGGCCCGGTCGTCGAGTGGGCCAGCAGAATGGCGGCCCGCGGCCCGGCCCGGCGCTACGGCCTCGAAGCGGAACGACGATTGCGCGAGGCGGCCGCCGGGTGCGGAAGAGCCCGGGTGCTGGATCCCGTGGCCGCGGAGCTGCTGCGGTACCGCGAGGTGCGGGAACAGTACGGGCGGGTCATGGGGACGACGACGGCGGGTGCCCCGGTCGGATGACACGAGCCCTGATCGGATGACACGGGCGGCCCGGTCGGATGACACGGGCGGCCCGGTCGGATGACACGGGCGGCCCGGTCGGATGACACGGGCGGCCCGGTCGGATGACACGGTTTTCCACAACCGGCTGGTAACACACAGCGCTCAGCGGGCCGGGCCCGGCGGAGGCAGTCTGATCCCGCGGCGATCGCAACGCATGCGCTCGCCGCGGCAGACGTATTCGCACGGGAGGGATTCACGATGAACGAGACGATGGTGTGCGCGGTGGGGAACGTGGCGACACGGCCCGTGTACCGGGAATTGGCGAACGGCGCGTCGGCGCGGTTCCGGCTGGCGGTGACCTCGCGGTACTGGGACCGCGAGAAGAGCGGGTGGACGGACGGGCACACCAACTTCTTCACGGTGTGGGCCAATCGGGCGCTCGCGACGAACGTGGGGGCCTCGGTGTCCGTGGGCGATCCCGTCATCGTGCAGGGCAGGCTGAAGGTGCGCACCGAGACACGCGACGGGGAGAGCTGGACGTCGGCGGACATCGACGCGGTGGCGATCGGCCACGACCTCTCCCGCGGTACGTCGGCCTTCCGACGTCCGTCCAAGGAGGGCGAGCCGGCTCCCGCACACCGCCCCGAGCCCAGTTGGGAATCGGCGCCGGACGCCCGGTCCGAGGACGCGTACCAACAGCGGCCCGAACCGGCCGGGGTGACGTGATGTCAGAGATAGCCACGATCTGACCGAACTGCGGCTTATCGACAAATACACTGCGAACAAGTCTCGTGGATTTGTCGATAGGCGCAGCTCACGGACGTGATCGCGATAACGATTCCGAGTCGGATCGGTTATCGGATGACATGACCGGGGGGAGCGATGCAGCGCTTCTTTAGGATGCCGAACACAGCTCTCGGGGCTTCTGATTCTGCTGGCGGGACCGTCCCCCATGTCAAAGGGTCCTGCGCGAAGGGGAATTCTGTGTCTTCTGCGTTCTCTGTGTTGTCCGAGCGCGGGCGAGGGGCAGCCCGCCTCGCCGCCGCTGCGTTGGTGTGGGGGCTCGCGGCCGCGGGGACGATCACCGCAGCCGGTACGGCCTCCGCCGACGGGACCCCGCAGAGCCAGGGTGGAGCGACCGCCACCATAGGCGACCTGAAGACATACGGGTCCGCGGTCATTCATGAGAACGGCGAGGACTCCTGGGTCTCGGCCGGCCTGTTCGAGATGTCCGTCGACAACGGCGGCATGCTGCAGACCTACTGCATCGACCTCCACAACCCGACCCAGCAGGACGCCAAGTACCAGGAGACCTCCTGGAGCGGCACATCGCTGAACGGCAACAAGGACGCGGGCAGGATCCGCTGGATCCTGCAGAACTCCTACCCGCAGGTGAACGACCTGGCGGCGCTGGCCCAGAAGGCCGGTGTCACCGGTCTCACCGAGCAGGACGCGGCGGCCGGCACCCAGGTGGCCATCTGGCGGTACTCGGACGGCGCCGACGTGGACGCCGTGGACCCGCGGGCGGAGAAGCTCGCGGACTATCTGCAGAAGAGCGCGCGGAACCTGCCGGAGCCCGAGGCCTCGCTGACTCTCGCCCCGACCGCGGTCTCCGGTCACGCGGGCGAGCGGCTCGGCCCGGTCACGGTGCGCACCAACGCGGGCAGCGTGACGGTGACACCGCCCACGGACACCGCCGCCAGTGGGGTGAAGGTCGTCGACAAGGACGGCAAGGCGGTCACCTCCGCGACCGACGGCAGCCGGCTCTTCTTCGACGTGCCGAAGGACAGTGCGGACGGTTCCGCCTCGCTCACCGTGCAGGCCTCCACGACCGTGCCGGTCGGCCGCGCCTTCACCTCGGAGACGCGCAGCCAGACGCAGATCCTCGCGGGCTCCAGCGAGTCCACCGTCTCCGCCACGGCGACCGCGAACTGGGCGGCGAAGGGTGCGATACCGGCCCTGTCCGCCCAGAAGGACTGCGCCAAGGGCGGCGTGGACATCACGGCGGCCAACAAGGGCGACGAGGCGTTCACGTTCGAGCTGATGGGCGTCGAGCACACCATCGAGGCGGGCGTGTCCCAGACGGTCACCATCCCGCTGCAGGAGGACCAGGCGTACGACTTCACGATCGGTGGCCCGAGCGGAGTCGAGAAGCGGTTCAAGGGGGTACTGGACTGCAAGACCCAGGGCGTCGCGAGCGACGTCTCGACGCAGACACTCAGCGAGCCGAGCCCGGCGTCGGTGGGCGGCACCTCCAGTGGGGGCACCGACCTCGCCGAGACCGGCGGCACCAGTGCGACTCCGATCATCGCGGGTGCGGCCATCGCCCTCGTCCTGATCGGCGGGGCCGTGGTGGTCTTCGTCCGAAGGAAGCAGACACCGCCGCAGGTCTGACCGGCCCGGCACCTCGGCGCCACTCGCCTCGTCGGCCACACGGCTGCCCTGCGACCCCGGCATTCTCGGGACACCGGGACACCGGGACACCGGGACACCGGGACACCGGGACACCGGGGAGCGTACGGCCACGGCATCGTGCGTGGTGGTCCGCGAGGTGCAGGAGTGCGGCCGCAGAGACCTTCCGCCCCGCCGACGGGAGTTGACAGCGGCGGGGCGGCGGCACGGCCGCTAGGAGCGGGCGGCGCTCCGGCCGCGTACGACGGCGAATCCGGCCGCGATCAGGCCGAGGACACCGACGATCAGGCCTGCTGCGCCCAGGGCGCGCGCCGTGGAGTCACTGCTCTTGTCGCTCGCGGTCGATTCCTTGGCCTCCGAGGACGAGGAGGACGCCGAGGACGAGTCGGAGCCGGAGGCCCCGGTCCCGGTCCCGGTCCCGGTCGAAGAAGTTTCCTCTCCCGCTCCCTTGGCGGTGAGGGTCAGCGCCGGAGCCGGGCTCTCCGGCTCCTCCGCGCCCTTCTGAGGCTCCTCGATCCAGCGGACCACGTTGCCGTCCGAGTAGGTCTGGAGCGTCTTGAAGCTCAGTTGGTCGGTGTCGTCCGGCAGTTGACCGAACGCGACCTCGAAGTCCTGGAACTGGCCGTGGCGAATCCTGCCGCCGGTCCAGGTGATCTCGGAGACGGCGTCGGTGATCGTGCCGTCGTCCGTCTTGACGGGCTTCTTCAGCTTGGTGGTCGTCACCTTGGCGGTCCAGCCCGCCTGCGGGGTGACCAGGACACCCAGGACCGGGTGATCGGTGGGCAGGAAGACCTGCACCTTGGTGGTGCTGGCGGTGTCCTCCTCGTTGGGGACCCGGAAGCTCAGGAGACCGTCCGTGGCTCCCTTGGCGTAGCTCTCGGGGTGGACCGTCACATGCGCGAAGGCCGCGCCCGCGGCGGTCAGGAGGCCCGCGGTGGCGAGGGCGGCGACCGTGCCGGTGCGGCGCAGGGTGGTGCTCATCGGGGACATCTGGGGAACTCCGTACTGATGGGAACGTGGTCAGGGCCTGTACGCGAGCCCTGCCGGCGGTCCCCGGCGCGAAACGGCGTGACGCAGCAGTGCCTGCCGCGGCGGCCACGGCTCGGCCGGTGTCCGGCCCGCGGGATCGCCGTGCGGCCGTACGGGAGGCGGTCCCGTCCGCGTCCTCCACCACGCGGCGAGCCCCGGCACGAACGCCACGGCCCGGCGCAGCAGGGACCACAGGGCGGCCTCGCCGCGCCGCAGCCACCAGGTCGTCAGCAGGGCGGCGGCGACATGCGCGGCCGTGGCATGGGGCGTCAGGGCGTGTGTGTGCGGGGACATCATGGATGCCCCGTGCATGTCCATCGCCATGCGCGGCCGGGCGGCTTCGAAGCCGAGGTGGAGTCCGGCCTGCGCGACCAGCATCGCGCCGCCTATCCCGAACAGGGACCGTTCGCGGCCACCCAGCGCACAGCCGACGGCGAAGACGGCGAGGAGTCCGGCGCCGTCCGCCCAGCGCGGCGGCGCCTGCCCGGTGGCGAGCAGGTGCCCCCCGGCGGCCAGCAGAACGCACAGCACGGCGAACACCGCCGCGCGCAAACTCCGTACCGCCAGGGACGCACTCATGAAGCCCAGATACTGCCATGGGGAGCGAGTGACCGTCGCGGCTTCCCCGGGGAGCCGTCCCTCACGGGCCGTCCGGCTCCCTCGGCCACCGCTCGGGTAGGGTCCGGCTGAGCCTGGGAGGAACCCGACATGCGACTTCGCTGTGCCGTGCTGGACGACTATCAGAGCGTCGCGACCGAGATCGCCGACTGGTCGCCCGTCGCCGACACTGTGGAAGTCACCGGTTTCGACCGGCACTTCGCCGACGAGGACGCGCTGGCCGCCGCGCTGGCGGAGTTCGACATCGTCGTCACGCTGCGCGAACGCGTGCCCTTCCCGGCGTCCCTGCTGGCCCGGCTGCCCAGACTGAAGCTGCTGATCGCCTCCGGGATGCGCAACACGGTGATCGACTACGCCGCCGCCGAGGCGCACGGGGTGACCGTGTGCGGCACGCCGAGTTCCTCGACACCCCCGGTCGAACTGACCTGGGCGCTGCTGCTCGGCCTCGCGCGGGGAATCGTCACGGAGCACAACGCGTTGCGGGCGGGCGGCCACTGGCAGAGCACCGTGGGCGCCGATCTGCACGGCCGCCGGCTCGGCCTGCTCGGGCTGGGGAAGATCGGCGGCCGGGTGGCCCAGGTGGGTCTCGCCTTCGGTATGCGAGTCAGCGCCTGGAGCCAGAACCTCACCGCGAAGCGGGCCGAGGAGGTCGGGGTGGAGCTCGCCCCTTCCAAGGAAGAAGTGCTGGCGGGCAGCGACTTCGTCTCCGTCCACCTCGCGCTCGGCGACCGCACCCGAGGTCTTGTCGGCGCCGCCGAACTGGCCCTCCTCAAGCCGACCGCCTTCCTCGTCAATACCTCGCGCTCGGCGATCATCGACCAGGACGCCCTGCTGGCCGCGCTGCACGCCGGGCGGATCGCCGGAGCGGGCCTCGACGTGTTCGACGTCGAGCCGCTGCCCGCCGGCCATCCGATGCGCTCGGCCCCCCGCCTGCTGACCACCCCGCACCTCGGCTACGTCTCGCGTTCCAACTACGAGACGTACTACGGCGCGGCGGTCGAGAACATCCAGGCGTTCCTGGCGGGCACACCACTTCGCCGTCTCGGCTGACCGAGCCCGCTCGGTCAGCCGCGCGGCTGGTCGCTGCTCGCTGCCTGTCCGATCGGCATGCCCCGTAAGCCGGTTGACGGGGCGCGCGGCCCGAACCGAATGAACGGCCGCCTGTCCGGCCCCCGTTCGAGGAGGGATCTCCTGATGAACGCCCGTGACCAGGTGTGGGTCGACGCGTTGAAGGGGAAGTGCGGTCGCGTCCGTGCCACCGCACTCGTCGAGTCAAAGGAGAACGTGATGTCTCGCATCGCGAAGGCCGCCGCAGTCGTCGTGGGCACGGGTGCCGTGGCGCTCAGCGGGGCCGGTCTGGCCATGGCTGACGCCGGCGCCCAGGGCGGGGCCGTCGGCTCGCCCGGTGTCCTGTCGGGCAACGTCATCCAGGCCCCGATCAACGTGCCGGTCAATGTGTGCGGCAACACGATCAACGTCGTCGGTCTGCTCAACCCGACCTTCGGCAACACCTGCGTGAACGGCGGTGGTGACCACCACAAGGAGCGCCACGGCGCCCACGGTGGTGGTCACCACAAGGAGCGCCACGGCGCCCACGGCTACGGCGGCTGAGCCCAGCACGCGAGAGGCCCCCGGCCGGAAGTCACGGCCGGGGGCCTCGTCGTGCCCGCTACGCGTAGCGGTAGATGCCGCTGTGGTCCTCCATCGAGTCCGGCGTCACGCCCCACGGGGGCATCTTCTCGTGCCGGGCGACGATGCGACGGTACTGGGAGTCACGTGCGCCCGGGGGCCGCTCGGGCAGATAGCGGGCGCCCCCGTGCCGCTTCTGCCAGCGGGACCACTGGAGGTCGACGAAGGCGTGGTGCAGCCAGAAGGCGGGGTCGTTGACGGAGGCACCGCCCAGCATGTGGCCCCCGACCCAGCGGTGGACGCGGTTGTGGTTGCCCCAGGTGGCGTTCCCGGGCCCGTGCCCCCACCCCTCCAGCCGGTTCCGGAAGCCGCGCGTGGAGGTCGAGTCGAAGGGAGCCGTGTCGTAGACGGGGTCGTTCAGGGCGGAGTTCAGCTCGCCCTGTGTGGGCAGTTGGATCGGCTTGCGCGGGCGGCCGAACTCGCGCGTGAGGAACACGCCGTCGGTCACCCCTTCCTTGATCTTCCACTTGCCCTGCGCGTAGGCGAACGGTCCGGTCATGACCTGCCGGTCCGAGCGCCGCCCGTTGCCGCCGAGCAGATCCTTGGTCCACGGAACGGAGGTCGGCGTGCGGTCCCGGGTCCAGTCCCAGTACGGCACGCTCACCCCGGGGTCCACGCGGCGCAGCGCCCGCTCCAGGTCCAGCAGGAACCGTCGGTGCCAGGGCAGGAACGAGGGCGCCATGTGGGCGGCGCGCAGTCCGCCGTCGCCGTCCGAGACGTAGTAGTCGATGTGCGTCCGGACGAACTCGTCGTACTCTCCCCGGCGTTTGATCTCCAGCATCGCGGTGACGAAGCGGCGCCGCTCCGCGCTCGTGAGGGTGCTGACGTTCTTACGCGTGTACACCATGGTGGTGGCCGCTCCCCTCCGCACCGCTCTCCCGCCTGCCGGTCCCCCGTCCGCCGGTCCCCCGCGCACCGCGCGCGGCCCTGCCGCCCGCCTTGCCGTCCATGCCTCTGAGGTGCTCGGCGGGGCCCAGCTCGTCGACGGCCGCGCGCACCGCCACCAGCGGTGTCGGATACGACTCGTAGTGGTCCACCATGCTGAGATAGCTGCCGTCCGCGCGGCGCATCAGATGCAGCGGCCGGCCGTCGACCGTGACCTGCCACTCACCGCCGGCGAACGCGGTGCGCCCGTCCGAACCGCCCTTCGTGCCGAGGATGTGCCTGCCGCGGTACACCTCGTCGAAGGAGAGGTCCTTGGGGCGGAGCCGGCCCGGCGGCCAAGAGGCCGCGACGACGGGGGCCAGTGCCACACCGACGGCCGACACGAGCAGCCCCCGCATCGCGCCGCGCCGGGTCAATGCCATTCCCCCCGCCATGAACTCCGCCCCGCCGCCGCTCCCTCGGCCGGCCGGTACCCGGCCCGGCACTCTGCTCGACACCCAGCTGACGAACATGCTTCTCTCCTCGACCAATTCAGGCTGCTTCGGTCCGGCCGCTCCGGTCTGCTTCAGCGGGATCAACGACGGCGGCCCTGGATGGTTCGGTCGGCAGGCCCGGTCCGGACTTCCGGCCTGCTCCGCCGGACGGGGCCGGCCAGGCCCCCGAGCCCATCTCCAGGTTCGCCCCCGGCACGGTCTTCAGCACCGGTGCGAGCACGGCGGCCTGAGGCGACTTCAGTTCGGGAAGGCCGAAGTGGTCGGGGTTCGGCGCGCTGAGCGGGCCGTTCAGGGACGCTCCGGGGGTCAGCGTCCGCAGGTCGGCCGCCAGTGCGGAGAGACCGAGGTGGTCGAATCCGTCACCGAGGACGTGCGGGAGGGGCGTACGGACGTCCGCCCCGGGCAGCCCGCCGCTGAGCGGCACTTGCGGAACGTCCCCGTCGGGAATCATCCGGCCCTCGACGTACCGGGCCCCTCCACCCGGCCCGGCAGGGGCAGCGGCACTTCACCCGCGATGGTGGGCGCCTTCGGGCCGAGGGACTGCTCGACACCGTTCAGCGGCACCGGGACGGGACCCGTGTCGGCCGCGACGGCGGGGGCCGCGGCCGGCGGCACCCGCCGCCACACCGGTCATGACGGCGGCGAGAGTTCCTCGTTTGGTCGGCTTCATCTCAAGTACGGTCCCTTTCAGGATTCGGGGGCTCAGGATTCAGGGCTCAGCGTCCGTTCCACGTAACGATTCTGGGAACGCGATCAGCGCAAGACTCCCCCGGCGGACTCATCAGTCGTCCAATAGGGAGAATCAGCCCGTCCAGAAATCCCACCAGCGGGTGAGAATCAGCATTCCGATGACGCCGATGTGCAGCACCGGAAAAACCCAGGTGAATTCTGCGAGGAATACCTTCAGCCAGTCCGGCGCGGGCAGAAAATCATTCCGTACATTGAAGGAGGTGACGTACCAGAACATGATGATCGTGGCGACCCATGCCAGACAGCACCACAAGCACAGTGAGTTGATCCGGTAGAGCGACTGGAACTGGAGCCAGGTGCAGAATCCGACGCCGAAGACCATGCCCGCGTTGAAGGTCAGCCAGTACCAGCGCGGGAATCCCGCACCGGTCAGCAGACTCACGCCGACACAGATGACGATGCCGTACGCCACCAGGCCCAGCATCGGGTTGGGGAACCCGAAGGCCGAGGCCTGCTCGCTCTTCATGATGTTGCCGCAGGAGACCACCGGGTTCAGGCTGCATCCCGGAACGAAGTTCGGGTTCTCCAGCAGCTTGAACTTGTCGATCGTGATGACCCACGCGGCCAGCAGGCCGGCCGCCCCCGTGATCACGAGCAGCAGGGCAAGGGCACGGCTGCCGCCGGCGGTGCGCCCGTGCGCACCGCTGCCGCCGCCCGTTCCCCGTCCCGCGGCGGCCGTCATCAGCCGCGCAGGCCGCGCGCGGGCAGCAGCACGTGCGCCGCGCTGAGCAAGGTCTCCTCGTCGCCCGCGAAAGCCGTCAGGTTCTCGGGCGCGACGGGCTTTCCTGGCTCGGCCACGGGCCAGGCGCGGGTGGCGAACAGGAAGTAGGCGTAGCCGCGTTCGGCCACGGCGGCGAGCCACTCCGGCGGAGCGGCGCACTGGGCGTTGAGGTACGGCATGCTGACGACGGCCTGGCCGGCCTCGACGAGCAGGGTGAGCGGCAGGCTCGGCTGCCGCGAACCGTCGATGAGCGTGTCGCCCACGGGCAGTCCGTTGTCGATCAGCAGCTGCCGGACGGCGGCCGCGGATCCCTCCGGGCCGCCTTCGCCGTCGCCCAGCGAGTAGGCGAGGAGATAGGGCATGTCGCCGTCGGGGGCGTCACCGCTGAACGCCATGACGGCGAGCGTGCCGAGATCGGCGACCCGAAGAGGGAGCATTTCGCTTGAGGTTGAGGTCACCGCGGAACCTTATCGATGCGTCCGTTCGGGTTCTGACCCGTTATCACCCGACCGGGCGATGGCAGGGAGCGTGACCACACGAACGAGGGACGTTGCTCGAACAGTGATAAGGGCAGATTCCGCGCCCGCTGAATCGGCCCTTATCGCCGCGTCGGATGTACGACGTCAGTCGTTGACGCAGACGTTGCCGAAAGTCGGGTTCAGCAGACCGACGACGTCGACCGTGTTGCCGCAGACATTGACCGGGACGTGCACGGGAACCTGAACGACGTTGCCCGACAGGACGCCCGGGGAATTGACCGCCGCGCCCTGGGCACCGGAGTCCGCGGCGGCGCTGCCCGCGGCGGCACCCGCGGCCATTCCGGCGGTAGCGAAAATCAGCGCAGCCTTCTTGGCAGTGTTCATTGCCAGTCCTTTCCTCGGAGATTTCTCAGAAATTTCTCGGAGATTTTCTCCGGAGCCTAGGGAAATGCCCGCGGGCATTACGGAAGGACACGCGCGAAATGGATACGACTAACCCTGATGGGGAAGCCCGCCGAGAAGCTGCTGGGGGCTGTCGGCCGTGTTGAGCGTCCTCGTCGCGCCGCTCACGCCGTTGAGCAGGGAGCTCTTGTTCTCGGTGTCCAGCGCGTTCGACTGGTGCTGCACGGGAAGGACGTCCTGCGCGCTGAGCGAACGCTGACTGGTGACGGTCTCCAGTGCGCCGTTGAGGCTGGAGGGCGTGAGGCCGGAGGCGCCGGCGGCGAACGCGGGCGCCGCGGCACCGGCGACGACCATGGAGCCGGCGACGACAGCGGCGGCCTTGAGGGACTTCATCGTGTTCCTTTCTTCGGCGACCGATGTCACCGGAGGGAATTCCGCTTTGCGCTGCCTAACGAGCACCGAACGCGCCGGAAACTCCACGCGCAGAAAATTCCTGCACCCCACCCGGATCAACGGCGCGTCTCATCCTCCTGCGGGACCCCACGCGCGAACGGCCGCCGTCGCGCGCGGCCACACGGAACGGCCGCCCTCCCTCGGGAGGACGGCCGGCAGAACGGTCCGCGATGACGTCAGTCGTTGACGCAGGCGTTGCCGAAAGTCGGGTTCAGCAGACCGATGACGTCGACCGTGTTGCCGCAGACATTGACCGGAACGTGAACGGGAACCTGCAGGACGTTGCCCGACAGGACGCCCGGAGAGTGGGCGGCCGCGCCGTGCGCGTCGCTGTCGGCGGCGGCGATGCCGGCGGTGCCGGCCACTGCGGCGGCGGCAACGGAGGTCAGGGCCAGGCCCTTCGCGATACGCGACATGGAGAAGTGCTCCTTGGAAATCGACACAACATCCGGGCGGGATGCCCGGCTCTGGATTCAACGCGCGGCGCACACGCGGGTTGTGCCTCCAAAGGGGTGATCTCGCAAACGGTCGAGCTACACGATTCCGACACACATGCAAGCGTTCCCTGATAAATCCGGACACCAGCTAGAGTCGGGCACCTCCAAGGGCGTCTGGAAGCAGGCGTCGACCGGCGTCGGCAGCGGACGGGGAGCCGACGCGCACCCGTCTGATCCTCAGATTTCCGTCCTACCGCTGGTCCAGAACCTTTTCCCCGAAAGGGCACCGCCGGTCATGCGTACTTCCCCGGGCCTGCTGCTGCGCCGTGCGATCGTGGGCTGCTCCGCCCTCACCACCTTCTGGGCGCCCGGTGGCCCCGCGTCCGCGGAGGCGCCCACCGACAGGGCACCCGCCGCGGAGGCGGAGACGCCGGCGTTCACGCAGCGGTACCACGCACTCCAGCACGGCGGAATCGTGCGGGCCGCGAACTCCTCGATCAGCTGCCGGAGTTCCACGAAGTCCGCCCTGCCCCACGGCCCCGTGAGGACGGCCGGGCCCACCCGCGCCAAGGCGCCCACGTGTCCCGCGGCGCGCCGGGGCGGGCCGGCCGCGAACGGCGACTTCGACATGTTCTGCATCGACGTCGACAACGACCCGGACACCTACAACTCCAGCCGCGCGGAGGTCCGTCTGCCGAAGGGCGCGCATGTCACGTATGCGCGGCTGTACTGGGGCGGCAACCTCCGTGTCGGCGAACAGAAGCCGCCGGAGGAGAACGGTCGGGTGCTGATCGCCGAGCCCGGCGGCGCGTACAAGGATCTGCGCGCGGACCGGGTGGTCGGGCACCGGGTGGCCCGCGGGGCCGACGCGTTCCAGGCCTCGGCGGACGTCACCAGGCTGGTGCGGGCGAGCGGTTCGGGGCTCTACACGGTGGCCCAGGTCAATGTGGCGAAGGGCAGGTCCGCAGCCGGGGCGTGGGGCGGCTGGACGCTGATGGTGGCGTACGAGAAGAAGTCGGAGCCGCTCAGACATCTGGCGATGTGGGACGGCTTCGGGGTGCTCGGCGCGGGCGAGGAGCGCGTGGTCCCGCTGGGCGGGCTGGACCTCCCCGGGATCGTGCGGGGCCGGGTCGGCCTGGTCGCGTACAACGGCGACCGCGGACGCGGGGGCGACTCGCTGTCCGTCTCGACGGGCCACGGTGCGCCGACGGTGCTGAGCGACTCCGCCAACCCCCGGGACGACGTGCTGAATTCGACGATCAGCGAGCCCGGACCCCGTGCCGTCAAACGGGTGCCCGCGTACGTGAACACGCTCGGTTACGACTCGGACGTCCTCGAGCTTGGTAAGGGGATCCGTCCCGGGGGTGACCAGTTGACCTTCCGGATCGTTTCGCAGCGGGACGCGGCCTGGGTCGGAGCACTGTTCGCCGCCGTCGACGCGAAGCAGTGACGCGCGCCCCGGCGCGCCGCCCGTGAGCAAGGAACCGCGCATGCAACTGCCAACAGACCCTCTGCCGCGGGTCCTTCATGTCACGCAGCCGATCGACGGCGGCGTCGCCCGGGTGGTCACCGACCTCGTCAGGGCACAGCTGGCCGCCGGAACGCGGGTGACTGTCGCCTGCCCGGACGGCAACGGCTTCGCACGGGAGGTACGGGCACTCGGCGCGGACGTACGGCCCTGGCACGCGACGCGTGCGCCGGGGCCGCAGCTTGCTCAGGAGGTGCGGCGGCTCGGCCGCGTCCTGGCGCGGGTGCGGCCCGATGTGGTGCACGCGCACAGTGCCAAGGCGGGGCTCGCGGCCCGGCTCGCGCTGCGCGGACGGGTGCCGACGGTGTTCCAGCCGCACGCCTGGTCGTTCGAGGCCGTCGACGGTGGCGCCGCGGCGCTCGCGCTGCGGTGGGAGCGGTGGGGGGCGCGTTGGGCGTCCCGGGTGGTGTGCGTGAGCGAGGCAGAGCGCGCGACCGGTGTACGCGCCGGAGTGCGCGCCCCTTGGCGGGTGATCCCCAACGGCGTCGACCCGGAGCGCTTCCACCCCGCGTCCGTGGACACCGTACGAGCCGGGATTCCGCTGCTCGCGGGCGTCGACCCGGCGACACCGCTGGTGGTGTGCGTCGGGCGGCTGTGCCGGCAGAAGGGGCAGGACATCCTGCTGGAGGCGTGGCCCTCGGTGCTGCGGCGGGTGCCCACGGCCCGGCTCGTGCTCGTCGGGGACGGGCCCGACGCCGCGCGGCTGCGCGCCGGGGCGCCGCGTGACGTGCTGTTCGCCGGGGCCGCCACCGACGCCGTGCCCTGGTACCAGGCCGCCGATCTGGTGGTGCTGCCGTCCCGTTGGGAGGGCATGGCGCTGGCTCCGCTGGAGGCCATGGCCTGCGGGCGTCCGGTCGTCATGACGGACGTGGACGGCGCTCGCGAGAGCCTGCCGCCGGGACATGACGTCCGCTGCCTGGTGCCCTCGCCGGAGCCGGAACCGCTGGCGGAGGCGATCGGCGCACTGTTGTCCGATCCGTTGCTGCGCGAATCGCTCGGCCACCAGGGGCGCCGCCATGTACTGACCACGCACGACGTGCGCCTCACGGCCGACGCGGTCGCGGGGGTGTACCGCGAACTGCTGGCCGGCCGACAGCCGCAGCACGCCGGGAGCGTCATGTGCGCGGACCACACCGAGTGCAGGGAGTCCATCCACTCGTGACTGCGGAAAGCACCGTTCCCTCCCCCGGCGGACAGCCCCGGGAGTACGGATTCTCGCCCGTCTCGGTCATGCCTTCGCGCGAGACCGACGGCGGTTTCAGGTTCCCTGCCGGGCCGCGGACCTCGCCCCGGAGTGCCTCCTGGCTGCCGCTGGCCGCCATGGACGCCGTCGCGGCGCTGGCGGCCGGGCAGACGCTCACGGAGATCCAGCGGCATCCGCTGTTCGTCGTCGCGCTGCTGCTCGGCGTGGTCGCTCTGAACGCGCGGGCGTCACTGTACCGGCCGGCGCCGCTGCCCGCCCTGCTCGACGAACTGCCCGCCGTCTGCGCGCGGATCGCGGTCACCTGGTGCACGCTGGCCGCCGTGCTCGCCGCGTTCGCCCCGGACGGCGCGCTGTCGGCGCGGACGCTGGCCCTGGGGTGCGCCGCGCAGTCGGCAATCTGCTGCGCGGGCCGCGGCACGGTGCACTGGCGGCATCGCCGGGCCCTCGTGCAGCGCCCCGGCGCCGCTCTGGTGATCGGTCCCGCCGGAACGGCGCAGCGGGTGGCCGCGGCCTTCCTGCGCCATCCGAACTGCGGGGTACGGCCGGTCGGTGTCGTCTCCGACCAGCCGGCCGGCCTGGACGGGCTCCCGGTCCTCACCACCGGCGAGGAAGTGCAGCGGGCACTCATCCAGAACAATGTGCGGGCCGTGCTCGTGGTGGAGCCGCCGGGCGAACGCGGGCCGATGCTGCGGGCGTTGGCCCTCGCGGGCTGCGAGCTGTGGGAGCTCGACCCGGACTCCCCGTCGTACGACCGGGAGGGCCGGCACACGCTGGTCGGCTTCGCCTGCCGGCGCCTGTCGATCGGCCGGCGGCGCGCCGGCTTCGGCAAGCGGTTCCTCGATGTCGCCGTCTCCGGCACCCTGCTGCTGCTGGTCAGTCCGCTGCTGCTGATGTGCGCGGTCGTCCTGCGGCTGACCGACGGGCCCGGTGTGGTGTTCCGGCAGGAACGCATCGGCAAGGACGGGCGGCCGTTCACGCTGCTGAAGTTCCGTACCCACCGCCCGGTCGACGCGCACGAGGCCGCGACCCGCTGGAGTGTGGCCAACGAGCAGGAGATGAGCCGCTTCTGCCACTTCCTCAGACGCACCTCGCTCGATGAACTGCTCCAGCTCCTGAACGTCCTCTGGGGCGACATGAGCCTGGTCGGACCGCGCCCCGAACGGCCGTACTTCGTGGCCAAGTTCAGCCAGACCTATCCCGGCTACGCGGCCCGTCACCGGATGCAGACCGGCATCACCGGGCTCGCCCAGGTGCACGGGCTGCGCGGCGACACCTCGATCGAGGACCGTTGCCGGTTCGACAACGCGTACATCGACAACTGGTCGCTGTGGCAGGACATCTGCATCCTGCTGCGCACGGCCGCCGCGCTCGTACGCCCGACGGGGAGCTGAGCCGATGAGTCACGCCCCGCCCGCCACCCCCCTGGACACCCCGCCCGTCGCTCCCTCGGACACCTCGCCCGTCACTCCCCTGTACACCCTGACCGCCGCCCTCCGGCGCGCGCTGCCGGTGCTGCCCGTCGTCGCGGTGATCGCGCTGCTCGGACTGCCGATCGCGTCGAGCGGTGAGGGCGGCGCGAACATCGCGGACGCCATGTCCGGTCTCGCGGTGCTCTGCTGCGCGATCCGTCTCGTACGGGCCCGGCGGCGCCCCCTGTCGGCGACCGCCGCCGTGGTCATCGGGCTCCCGGTGGTCGGCATCGCGGTCTCGGCGGCCGGGGCGGCGGACCCGGGGGCCGGGATCGCCGGCCTCACCCGCTATCTGCAGATCTTCGTACTGGTACCGGCCGCGGTCCTGCTGCTCGTGCGCGACCGGCGCGACTTGCGACTGCTGGCCTGGTCGTTCGTCGCCCTGGCGCTGTGGCAGGGGGCGGTCGGGGTGCGGCAGTACGTCACCGGGACCGGCGCCTCGTACCAGGGCGAGGACATCCGGGCGGTCGGCACCTTCGGGCCGACCGACGTGATGGGAATGGCGACAGTGGTCGCGTTCGGCCTGGTGTGCGCGGTGGCGCTGGCCCTGGGGACGGATGAGGCCCGGCAGCGCGGCGTCGCCGTGCTGTGCGCGCTGGCCCTGCTGCCGCCGCTCGGGCTGTCGTTCAGCCGGGGCGCGTGGATCGCCACGGCCGTGGCCTGCGGCGCCCAGCTGGTGCTGGCGGGGCTGCGGCGCGCGGTGAGGGTGGGCGCGGCGGTGGCCGCGGCCGGGATGATCCTCGTGGGCGGGCTGGGTGTCGGCACCTCGATGCTCCAGCAACGCGTCACCAGCATCACTCAAGTCACCGACGCACCGGACCAGTCGGTGACCGACCGGTACACGATGTGGGCGGCGGCCATCGACATGTGGCGCGAACGCCCCCTGACGGGAGTCGGGTTGAAGGGTTTCCCCGACAACCGGGACGGTCACGCCTCGCTCGCCCTCTCCTCGGGCAGCGACATCGGGGGTGTGGGCACCGCCTTCCAGAAGCAGCCGCTGCTCTCGCCGCACAACATGTATCTCCTCGTCCTCGGCGAACAGGGTCTGATCGGGCTGCTCGCCCTCGCGGGCAGCTGGCTCGCGCTCCTGGTGTGCGCGCTGCGCGGGCTCGTCCGCGTGCGCCGCACGCCGCCGGGCGCCACGGGACCCGGCCTCGCCCCGGGCCGGACCCCGCTCGGCACGGACTGCGCGCTCGTCGCGTGCGGGCTGATCGTCTGGCAACTGGTCGACTTCGTGTACGCGGACATCGGCGGCCCCTCCACGGTGCTGACGGCCGTCGTCTTCGGCGTCATCGGCTGGTGGGCGCTGATGGATCCGTCGGCGCCGGCCGGCTATGCCGCGATGACACCGGCCGCCTCCGTAAGGGAAGAGGCCGCGGCGCGATGACGGTGACGCCTCTCAGGGCGGGGAAAGGCCCGGACACGAACACGGGCTTCGGGACGGGCGCGGGCACAGGGACGGACATGGGTGCGGGACAGGCGTCGGGACGGGGACGGACATGGGTGTGGGGACGGGGACGGGGATGAACACAGGTGCGGGTGCCGGAACGGGTGCCGGAACGGGGGCAGGGGTGGGCGCGGACACAGCGGCGGGCAAGGGGGGAGGGGCCGTCGCGCGGGCAGCGTTGGGCGAGGGAACAGGGGGCGGCACGGGGACACGGTCCGGCGCGAGGAAAGGGCCCGGCGCCAGGGCTGGAGCGGACCCGAGGACAGAAGCCGCCCCAAGGACAGGGGCCGGCCCGAGCACAGAAGTCGGGCCGAGGACAAGAGCCGGCGCGGGAACAAGGGCCGGTGTCGAGTCCGTCCTCCGGTTGCCCTCCGCCCGCGCGTCCGCCCGCGTCTCCGGCACTCCCACTGGCTCCTCCACTGGCTCCTCCGTTGGCTCCTCCACCGACTCCACCACCGTCTCGCCGACGTCCGCCTCCGCCGCCGTACACCCCCCCGATCCCCCAAAGGGAGCGGGTCAGCCCGGAGCTGCCTCCAACCGGTTCCTGGCCAAGGCCGCTCTCGTCACTATCGCCCTCTCGATCGCCGGAGCACTGCTGGGCCTCGGCCGGGACCAGGCGCTGGCGCATCTGTTCGGGGCCGGGTCGGACACGGACGCGTTCCTCGTCGCGTGGACGCTGCCGGAGTTCGCGGCGACGCTGCTGATCGAGGACGGGCTCGCCTTCGTGCTGATCCCGGCTTTCAGCATGGCCGTGGCGCGGCGCGCGCAAGGAGCCGCCGGTGATCCGGTGCGCGCGCTGGTCGCCGCCACCCTCCCCCGGCTGACGCTGGCCTTCGCGGCCGTCGGGGCGCTGTTGATCGCGGGCGCGCCGTACCTGGTCGAGGCGCTCGCGCCCGGCCTGCCCGATCCCCGGCTCGCGGTGGACTGCACCCGGCTGACCGCGACCTGCGTGTTCTCCTTCGGGCTCGCCGGGTACTGCAGCGCGGCCCTTCGGGCGCACCGGCGCTTCGTGGCGCCGGCGGCGATCTACGTGGCGTACAACGCCGGGATCATCGCGGCGATGTTCGTCCTCGGCACCCGCTGGGGCGTGCGGTCGGCGGCCCTCGGTGTCGCGGTCGGCGGCGCGCTCATGGTGGTGGCGCAGGGGCCGTCGCTCTGGCGGCAGCTGCGGCGCGGGAAGTCGGCGGGCGAGGCACCGGCCGGAGAGCCGGCCCGCCCGATGGATCTGACCCTCATCGGCACGGTCCTGCTCTTCGCGCTGTGCCGGCAGTCCCAGGTCCTCGTCGAACGCTTCCTGGCCTCCTCACTGCCCGCCGGGGCCATCTCGCATCTGAACTACGCCCAGAAGGTGGCGCAGATGCCGATGGTGCTCTCGCTGATGCTGTGCACGGTCACCTTCCCGGTGGTCGCGCAGGCCATCGCCGAGGGCGACACCGAGCGGGCCCGCGACCGGGTGGAGCGCGATCTGGCGCTCGTCTCCTGCACGGTGCTCCTCGGCACGGCGGCGGTCGTCGCGTGCGCCCCGCAGATCATCCAACTGCTGTTCCAGCGGGGCGCGTTCACCGCCCAGGACACGCAGGCGACGGCGGCGGTCATGCGGGTGTACGCCCTCGGGCTGCTGGGCCACACCCTGGTCGGCGCGCTCGTGCGCTCGTACTTCTCCTCGGGACGGCCCACCTGGTACCCGCTGTTCGCGATGACCGCCGGGATCGTCGCGACCTGCTGGATCGGTGTACTGGCCGTCGGCCCCTGGGGGGTGTGCGGGATCGCCGCCGCCAACGCGACCGGCATCACCCTCAGCGCCCTGCTCCTGCTGTACGGCATGGGGCCGCGCAGTGTGCCGATCCGGACCCGGAAGGTGGTGGCCGAGCTCGGCAAACCGCTGCGGGCCGCTCTGGCCGCCGCGGTGACCGGTGGTCTGTGCGCGAGCCGCGTGGACTCCCCGCTGCTCGGACTCGTCGTCGGCGGCACGGTCGTGACCGTCGTCTTCACCCTGCTGGCCTGGGCCTTCCGGGTCGAGGGGTTCGCATCCGCACTCCGTTCCGTCACACGAAGGGTTCCGTATGCCCGTTTCCGCTGACAGCAGCAGACGTACCGGCACGAGCTCCCTCGAAGCGCCGCCCTGGGTGGCGATGTACCACTCCGTCGGGGACTGTTCCGACGACCCGTACCGCATCACGGTCTCCCCGGACCGACTCGACCAGCAGCTGGGCTGGCTGCGCCGGCGCGGTCTGCGCGGGGTGCGCATGACGGACCTGCTCGCGGCCCGCGCCCGCGGCCGGGGACAGGACCTGGTCGGCCTCACCTTCGACGACGGGTACGCCGACTTCGTCCAGACCGCCCTCCCGCTCCTGCGGCGTCACGGCTTCGGCGCCACCCTCTTCGTCCTGCCCGGCCGGCTCGGCGGCGACAACGCCTGGGATCCGCTGGGCCCCCGCAAGCCGCTGCTGAGCAAGCAGGGCATCCGGCTCGCCGCCGCCTCCGAGGGCATGGAGGTCGGCTCGCACGGACTCACCCATGTCGATCTGCCCAAGGCCGACGACGCCGTGCTGCATGCCGAGGTCACGGAAAGCAGAGCGGTGCTCTCGGAGTTGATCGGTGCTCCCGTCAGCGGCTTCTGCTACCCGTACGGGACCGTCGACCGCCGGGTCGTCGACGCCGTCCGCAAGGCCGGATACAGCTACGGCTGCGCGATCGACCCCGGCCCGCTGACCGGCCCGCACGCCCTCCCCCGCGTGCACATCGGCGAGAACGACACCCCCGTACGCCTGTTCCTGAAGCACAAGCTGCACCGCCTGCGCCGGCGCCCGGTCGAGGCGGGCCGATGAAAGCGCTGCACATCATCACCGGTCTCGGCGTCGGCGGCGCCGAGCAGCAACTGCGGCTGCTGCTGCGGCATCTGCCCGTCGAATGCGACGTCGTGACGCTCACCAACCCGGGCGCGGTCGCCGACGGGCTCACCGACGACGGTGTGCGCGTCATCCATCTCGGCATGACCGGCAACCGCGACCTCGGCGCGCTCCCCCGCCTGGTGAAGGTGATCCGCGCGGGCCGCTACGACCTCGTGCACACCCACCTCTACCGGGCCTGCGTGTACGGAAGACTCGCCGCCCGGCTGGCCGGGGTGAGGGCCGTCGTGGCCACCGAGCACTCGCTCGGCGACTCGCAGATGGAGGGCCGCCGGCTCAGCTCGGGCGTACGCGCCCTGTATCTGGCCAGTGAGCGGCTCGGCCGTGCCACCGTCGCCGTCTCGCCCACGGTCGCCGAACGGCTGCGCCGCTGGGGCGTGCCCGGACCGCGCATCGACATCGTGCCGAACGGCGTCGACATCGCCCGCTTCCGCTTCGACCCGGTGCTCCGCGAACGCACCCGCCGCCGGCTCGGACTGCCGGAGGGCGCCTACGTCGTCGGCGGCGTCGGCCGGCTCACGGCGGACAAGCGGTTCGACGTCCTGATCCGCGTGCTGGCCGAACTGCCCGACGACTGCTGGCTGTTGCTGGTCGGCGGCGGCACGGAGGACAGCGTGCTGCGGCGCGCGGCGCACGACGCCGGGGTCGCGGACCGGGTCCTGTTCACCGGCGAGCGCCCCACCGGCGGCCTTCCCGGCGCCGATCTGCCGTCGCTGATAGGGGCCATGGACGTCCTCGCCTCGCCCAGCCCCGAGGAGACGTTCGGGCTGGCCGTCGTGGAGGCGCTGGCGGCCGGACTCCCGGTGCTGTACGTCTCCTGCCCGGCCGTCGAGGACCTGCCGCCCGAGGCCGTCGGCGGTGCCGTCCGGGTCCGGGGCGACACGGACTGCTTCGCCCGCGCCCTGACCGGTGTCCGGGCGGAGGGCCCCGCCCCCCGCTCGGCCGCGGAGGCGGCCCACCACTACTGCATCACCCGCAGCGCCGCACAGCTCATGGACGTGTACGCGGCCGCTGTCTCGCGCACCTGACTGGAGTGAGTTCCACATGTCCGAAAACCTCACCAGGGGCCACAGCTCCTCGGGTTCGGCCCTTTCCCGGGCGAGGACCATGCCGCCGTGGTCGCTGCTCGCCGCCGGAGCCGTGCTCGGCGGCGTGCTCGGCGGCGCGTACGGCGTGGTGAAGACGCCGACCTACACGGCCACGAGCTATGTCATCGCCGTACCGACGGAGAAGGGTGATCCGTCGGCCGCGCTCGGCTTCGCCCAGGCCTACGGCCGGGTCGCCACGCAGCTCGCGGTGCTCGGGGACGCGCAGGTGTGGGCCGGTGTGCCGGTGAAGACCCTGGAGACGAGCGTGCAAACAGCGACCTCCCCGGACGCTCCGATGGTCGCCGTCTCGGCCACCTCCTCGCACCCCGGCCGGGCCGCCGACATGGCCAACGCCGTCACCCGCTCACTGACCCAGCACGCCAACGCGAGCCAGAAGAGCACCCACGTCGAACTCGTGTCGTTCTCCCGCGCGATGAAGCCGACCTCGGCGTCCTCGCCGTCCCCGACGGTGACGGGTCTGGTCGGCGCGAGCGCGGGCGGGCTGCTCGGCGGGCTCGTGCTGCTGGTCCGTCCCCGGCGGGCCGGCGACACCACCCGCCCTGCCTCGGTGCCGAACCCGGCCATTGCCGCCGATGCGCACCGCCAGCTGTGAGCGGGGCGCTCCAGGCCGGTGTACGGCGCACCGCACGAGCCGAACTCATCAGCGACGAGCGGGAGTTCGCCGAGCTGGCGGCGCCCTGGGGGCGCCTGTACCGCCGGTGCGGCGCCGCTACCGCGTTCCAGAGCCACGCCTGGCTGCACTCCTGGTGGCTGTCCTACGGGACGCCGGGGCGACTGTGTCTGGTGGTCGTGCGCGAGGGCGATGAACTGCTCGCGGTCGCGCCGCTGATGCGGACCCGCCGTCCACTGCCGACGCTCGTACCGCTCGGCGGGGCGATCTCCGACTACGCGGACGTGCTCCTCGACGACGAGCACGCCGACCGGGCGGCGGCGACGCTCACCGAGGGCCTGTCGGCCGCGGCCCGCACCGCGCTGATCGACTTCCGCGAGGTCCGCCCCGGCGGCGCGGTGGAGCGGATCTACGAGCGCTGGCTCGGACCGCGCCGTCGGCTCCAGGACTCCCTGTGCCTGGAGCTGCCGGCCACCTCGATGGACGGGCTGTTGGAACGCCTCCCCTCGGCCAAGGCCCAGCAGCGTGTCCGGGCCAAACTGCGAAAACACACCGCGCTCGGGATCGAGCAGCGGGTGGTGGCCCACGACGAGGTGGACGCGGCCCTCGGCCGGCTGCTCGAACTGCACCGGTTGCAGTGGGAGGGCCGGAAGGTGACGTCCGAGCACCTCCAGGAACGGTTCTCGAAGCATCTGGTCCGCTCGGTGGGCCCGATGGTGCGGTCAGGGAACGCGGTGGTCACCGAGTTCCGGCTCGACGACACCGTGATGGCCGTGGACCTCACCGTGCTGTCGCGGAGCCTGGCGGGCGGCTATCTGTACGGGGCCCATCCGCGGCTGCGCGAGCGCAAGGCGGACGTGGCGGTGATACTGCTCGACGCGTGCTCCCGGCACACCGAAGGGGGCGGCCGCGGGACGCTGAGCCTGCTGCGCGGCGACGAGCCCTACAAGCACCACTGGCGCCCGGATCCCGTCGTCAACCAGCGACTGCTGCTCGCCCGTCGGCGTACGGCGCCGCTGATGTCGGTGGTCATCTGCGACGTCGCCGCGCGCCGACGGGGCAAGGAGTTGCTGCGGAGCTGGAAGGAGCGCGGTGGCGGCAGGCCCTGAACGACCCGCCGCCACCCCGGGTGTCACCAGTCGCCCGACCACCAGTCGCGCGACCACCAGTCGAGACGCACGCACACCTTCCCGCCGATCCAGGACTCCACCCAGTCGCCGAGGTCCAGCGACGAACAGGTGTCCGGGGACGCGGACGTGTCCGGGTCCAGGTCCAGGTCCGGCGTCGCATTCGAGGCCGGCTCACGTGCCGGGGTCGGCTCGGGTGTCGGGGTCGGCTTCGAGGCAGGTTCGGGTGTCGGATTCGAGGCAGGTTCGGGTGTCGGATTCGAGGCAGGTTCGGGCATCGGGGTCGGCGTGGAGGCAGGCTTGGGAGTAGGCGTCGCCGTGGAAGCCGGCTCGGAAGCCGGGGTCTTGGCCGGCGTCGGCTCGGACGTCGGGGTCGGGGTCGGAGACGGCTTGGGAGTATGCGTCGGCGTCGAGACCGGCTCGGGTGTCGGGGTCGGCTCGGACGTCGGGGTCTTGGCCGGCTCGGGCGTCGAAGCCGGCTCGGGCGTCGGGGTCGAGACCGGCTCGGGCGTCGGCGTCGAGACCGGCTCGGATGTCGGGGTCGGAGTCGGCTCGGGCGTCGAAGCCGGTTCGGGCGTCGGGGTGGGTGTCGAAGCCGGCTCAGGCGTGGGCGTCGAGACCGGGTCTGGCGTGGGCGTCGAGACCGGGTCTGGTGTCGACTCGGATGTCGGCGTCGAGGCAGATTCGGACGTCGGCGTCGCGTCCGGCGCCGGAACGGTCGCGGCCGGATCCGTGAAGTGGGACAGCGCGGCGCGGTACGCCTGGGCCGCCAGGGGATTGTCCTCGCACTGCCACACGCCGTGCGGGCAGTAGTCGGTGAGCGTGTTGTACAGCGGCTTGTGCTCGTCGATCCACGCGAGCATGTCCTTCATGTACGCCGCGTTGTCGCCGTTCCGGAAGAGACCCCATTCGGGATAGGAAATGGACTTGCCGTGGGCCTTCGCGAAGTCCACCTGGTCCTGAAGCCCGTACGGCTCCTTCACCTGCTCGTCGAACGAGAGCCCCGACGGCTGGTCGTACGTGTCCATGCCGATGACGTCGACCGTGTCGTCCCCCGGATAGCACTGGGTCCAGGGAATGCCGTCCCGGCCGCGGCTCGGGGCGAAATCGAACCGAAATCTCTGTCCCGGCACCGCCCGCATGGCGGTGACGATTCTGTTCCAGTACCGCTTCCAGGCCTCCGGGTCGGGACCGCAGCGATGGGTGTACGTGACGCCGTTCATTTCCCAGCCGAGCACGATGACGGTGTCGGGCACCTTCAGCTCGACGAGCCGCTCGGCGAGCGCGCGGAAATGGTGGTCGAAGGCTCCGGTCTCGGCCTCGCGCAGCAGCAGGCGGACCTGGTGGTTGGAGAACCCCTCCTCGTTGCGCTCCATCATCGGGACGTTGAGGACGAGCATCCGGTCGTCCCGCCGGCGGCGCCAGTCCGCCCAGGCGTCCAGGAATCCGGGCGCACCCTCGATGTTGCTCCAGCGGTCACCGGGCAGATACGTGTGCCCGACCCGCAGTTCGGTGCCGCCCAGCCACTGACTGAGCTGCTCGATGCGGGCGATGGCCCCGGCGCCGTAGTCGAGGTAGGCGCCGAAGGCGGGCGGCGCGACGGGTGCCTGCTTGACGGGCGGCGCGGGATTCACCCGGGTCGCGACGGGCCCCGTGGGTACGGCGGCGGTCGGGGTCGGCTCGGTGGACGCCGATGCCGACGGCGAGGTCGGGGGCGAGGTCGGGCTCGGGGGCGCGGTCGGGCTCGGGGTCGGAACGCCACCGATGGCCGAGGAGTTCGCGGGCGGTGTCGCCGCCGTGGGTGTCGGAGCCGGCGGGTCACCGACCCGCACCGCCCCGGCGCCCACGGCGTATGCCGGACCGGACGCAAGGGCGACCGACGTGACGATGCCGGCCGCGATGAACGCCAGCCTTCCGCTCCGGGGCCGCTGCTGCTGTGGGGCCATGCCTGCTCCTCTCTCCCTCTTGATCCTCGGATTTTCATTTCCGATTACTGACACTCAGTCACATAAGTCCCCACTCGGCCAACGGGGGTTCCGGCCTCCGCTCCTGATGATCACTCGCACGGGTGACCGCCCGGTCACCCGTGCCTGTCCCGGATTCCCCCCGACCCCGACCGCGCCCCCGATCCCGATGCCGATCCCGATCCTGACCCCCATTCGGATCCCGTCGCCGATCCCGTTCCCTTCCCCGACCGTGTCGCCCGACCCGAAGGAAAAGCCCGTGCCGAACCTCGACAACCGGGTCCCGGCCGTGCTGCTGCGCCTCGACCGGAATCCCTGTCACCACGGAACGCTGGGAGCCGTACGCTCACTCGGCCGGGCTGATGTGGAGGTACGCCTCGTCGCCGATTCGGCGGGAAGTCCCGTCCGCGGTTCGCGTCTTGTGAGCGAGATGCACCCTCCACCCCCACCCGGTTCGTCCGTCGCGGACGTCGCCGCGGTGTTGCGCCGAGTGGCCGTCCGGGATTCCCGACCTGCCGTACTGGTCCCGATGGATGACGCGAGCACCCTCGCCGTGAACCGTCTGGGCGAGGAACTCGCCGCCGGGTACCTGCTGCCCCGGCAGTCCGGCGCCCTCGCCGAACGCGTCGCCGACATGACCGAACTGGCCACCGTCTGCGAGAGCGTGGGCGTTCCGCACCCGGTGACGCTGATTCCGCAGAGCCCGGCGCAGGCGGCCGCGGCGGCCTGGCAACTGGGGCTGCCGCCTCGGACAACGCTGGTGGCCAAGCGGAGCCGCCCCTGGCTGATCCCGGCCGGGAGAGATCTGCGCAGCACGTTGGTGGTCCGCTCGGCGAAGAAAGCGCAGGCCCTGTATCCGCGCACCGCGGAGGCGGGCAGCCGACTGCTCCTAACCGTCCGCTGCCCGAACCGGCGCCCTGCCGGACCGTGCGTTCGTGGTGGAGAACTACGCGCCCCTCGACGCTCTGCTTCCCCGGCCCGCGGGGCTCGAACTGGCCTGGCACGTGACGGACGACCACGCCCCCGGTCGGGCGACGTGGGGGCGGTGGGCTCGCCATGCGTCCCTGCGCCCGGCACAGCACGTCGGCAGCCTGCTGCGTACGCCGGTCGTCGCGGCGCAGACGGCCAGGGCGGCGAAGACAACCAGGGCGGTGGAGTCCTTCGGGACGTCGACCGGGCCTCGGGAGGAGGCCGGGGTGACAACCGACCCCCAGAAGAGGGCCGGGACGACGACCGGGCCGCAGGGAGGGGCCGGGACAGCGGCCGGGATGCAGGGAGGGGCCGGGACGGCGGCCGGGATGCCGGGCGGGGCTCCCGGGACGGTGGCGGCCGAGGTAACGGCGGCCGTGGGGGAGAGGCCTGTCGGCGCGAATGCGGACTCGACCGAGTTACGACCGCGCGGCGGGCCGGTTCCGCGCGGCGACCCCCGCTCCGACCGGGGCCGGGCGGCGGACGGGTTCCGGCACCCGGGGAACGCCGTCGGCGGGGATCGGACCGGGGCCTGGGCACCGGGCACTGACTCCGGCGGCGCACAGGGCGAGCGCGCGAACCGCTCCGGGCGCCAACGCGGGAACGCGTCCGGCACCCGGGGAACGCCGGCGGCAGGGATCGGACCGGGGGCTGGGCACCGGGCGCTGACTCCGGCGGCGCACAGGACGGGCGCGCGAACCGCTCCGGGCGCCGGCGCGGGAACGCGTCCGGCACCCGGAGCGGAGCGTCACGGACGGGACGCGGCCCGGCTTCGCCGGTACAGCACGGTGCCGCCGGCCAGCAGGGCGGCACTGGCCGCCGTGGTGGCGAGCAGTCCCTCACTGCCGGTCTCCGCCATCGTCGCGGGCGGGGTGTACCGCTGGTGCACGATGCCGGGGGGCTGCTCGTGGACCTTCACGGGCGGGGTGTACACGTGAGGCGTCGGCGGGTGCTCGTGGACCGTCCGCGGGGGTGTATGCGGCGGGGTCGTCGCGTGACCCTCCGACGCGCATTCGTTGCCCAACACGGGGTTCAGCAGACCGATCACGTCCACGCTGTTGCCGCAGAGCTCGACCGGAACGTCCACCGGAGCCGCGGTCTGGTCGCCCGACAGGACGCCGGGCGAACCGTGCGTCCCGCCGTACGACGAGGAGCCGCTCCAACCGCCGTGGTGGGCACCCGAGTCGTCGTACCCCCGACCTCCGTGACCGGATTCGCCGTACCACGAACCTCCGTGACCGGAGTCCCGGTATCCGGAGTGGCCGTATCCCGAGTCGCCGTAGCCGCCGTGTTCACCGCCCGAGTGGCCGCCGTAGCCACCCTGGCCACCGTGCTCACCACCGTAACCACCGCCCGAGTGGCCGCCGTAGCCACCGCCCGAGTCGTCGGCGCCGCTGTGGCCGGGGGCGTGGCGCGAGCCGTGCACTGAACTGGCGTCGTACTGGGCGGGGTGGTGCGGCGCTGCGTGCCGGCCGTGCGAACCCGAGCCGTTGGCACAGGAGTTGCCGAACGCCGGGTTGAGGGCGGCGACGACGTCGACCGTGTTGCCGCAGAGGTTCACCGGCACGTTCACCGGTACCTGGACGTTGTTTCCGGACGCTACGCCGGGTGAGTCCGAAGCGGTCGCGGTCGCGTTCGAGTCCGCGATGGCCGGACTGGCGTACAGGGACATGATGCCCGTCGCAGCCGCGGCCAGGACCACTCCCCTACTCAGGTTCTGTCGCACTCTTGTTTGTCTTCCTGCTGGTAGAAGTGAGGAAGCCGGCCTTGGGGCCGAGAGACGGTCCCAAGGCCGGCCATGGCACAGCCGCGGGCGGCTGAAGTGCCGAAACGTCAGTCGTTGGCGCAGAGGTTGCCGATCGCCGGGTTCAGCAGGGCGATCACGTCGATCGAGTTGCCGCACACGTTGACGGGGATGTGGATCGGGACCTGGATCACGTTCCCGGAGAGGACACCGGGAGAGTGGGCGGCGGCGCCCTCGGCACCCGAGTCCGCGAAGGCCGGGGCAGCCATGCCCAGCGCCATGATCGCGCCGGCGACGACAGCAGCGCTCTTCTTGTGCTTCACGTGCTTTCCCTTCTCTGGGCCATTCCCTTTTGTCGGCCGAAACCGAGCGAGCACAACTTGATTGGCTCGCACCACGACCTGCAGCCTGTAAACGAGGGACGGACGACCGAAGAAACTACGGAACGTACGCCAATTGGGAATTCACTCGAATCGCCCTGCGCGGGATCGAAACGGAAGCTCCACAACAGGCGAGACGCTCCTCCCGAACAAGAAACGTTTCGGCCGGGGCAGGAATGTCAACTCGACAGAAACGGAATTCATATGTACGACGTCGGAGCCTCGGCCGCCACCGCTCCCCAGGCGCTGACCATCGGCAACGACGGGGGTGTCACCACCGCCAACGGCAACGCCGCTTCGCAGATCTACGGAAACCAGGCCACCTACGGCAACATGAGCCCGCAGCCGGCGCTGATCCAGGGCTCCCTGAACAAGCCCTGCGTCGGCCTGCCGGCCAAGGTCAACGCCGGCTCGCTCATCGGCTTCATCCCGGTCGCCGTCCAGGACGTGCCGATCCTGTCGGCCCCGCAGAACCAGCAGTGCACCGAGAACTCCACCCAGGCCAAGGGCGACGAGCCGCTTTCGCACATCGCGGACAACATCCCGATCCTGTCGGGCAACGGCGCCAGCCGCAGCTGACCCCCTCGGCACCACGGACAGCGGGTCGCTCCTCGGAGCGGCCCGCTGTTCCCGTGTCCGGCGCCGGGACTTCCCTTCCGTCCGCGCCGGGACTTCCCCGCTGTCCGGTTCAGGGCCGACCCGGCGTCCGGTGCGGCTCTTCCTCAACTCCCGTACAGCGCCTCGATCTCGGCCGCGTACGCCGCCGTCACCGCGTGCCGCCGCACCTTCAGGGACGGGGTGAGCAGGCCGTTGTCCTCGGTGAACTCGCCTTCCACCAAGGCGAACGCGCGAATGGATTCGGCCCGGGAGACCGCTTCGTTGGCGTGGTCCACGGCCTTCTGTACATCGGCGCGCATCCGGGGGTCGCCGACGACGTCCGACAGCGGGGTGTCCGCGGGGAGTCCGCGGACGGCGAGCCAGTGGGCGACCGCCTCGGCGTCGAGGGTGATCAGGGCCGCGACGAACGGGCGGTTGTCGCCGACGGCGAGGCACTGTCCGACGGGCGCGCGGCTGCGCAGCCGGTCCTCCAGGACGGCGGGCGAGACGTTCTTGCCGCCCGTGGTGATGAGGATGTCCTTCTTGCGGCCGGTGATCGTGAGATAGCCGTCCTGGTCCAGCGCGCCGAGATCGCCCGTGGCGAACCAGTCCCCGGTCAGGACGGCGTCGGTCGCCGCCGGGTTGTTCCAGTAGGCGCCGAAGACGACACCCCCCTTGATCAGTACCTCTCCGTCGTCGGCGATCCGGACGGCGGTGCCCGGGACCGGCAGGCCGACCGTTCCGGGGCGGGGCCCGAGCGGCGGGACGACGGTGGCGGCGGCGGTCGTCTCGGTCAGTCCGTAGCCCTCGTAGACGATGATTCCGGCGGCGTAGAAGAAGAGGTTGAGGTCGCGGTCGAGCGGGGAGCCGCCGCTGATGGCGTAGTGGGCGCGGCCGCCGAGTTCCTTGCGGATACGGCGGTAGACCAGCAGGTCGTACAGCGCCCAGGCCGCGTACAGGCCGGGCCCGGGGCCCTTGCCCGTGCCGAGGAACCGGTTCAGGTACGCCTCTCCGAAGCGCACGCCGACGCGGTCGGCGCGGTCGAAGGAGGCGGCGCGGCCCATCTTCTCCGCGGTCGCGCGCCCGGTGGCGTGGATCTTCTCGAAGAGGTACGGGACGCCGACCAGGAAGGTGGGCCGGAACTCCCGCAATGCGGGCCGGAGTTCGTCCGGCTTGATGCTCGGGCAGTGGCCCAGCTCGATGCGGGCCATCAGACAGGCGATCTGGAGGGTGCGGCCCATGATGTGGGCGAGCGGGAGGAAGAGGATCGTCGAAGCGGTCCGGCCGGTGATCTGCTGGAAGACGGGGTGCAGCAGCTCGACCGTGTTGGCGGCCTCGGCGTACAGGTTGGCGTGGGTGAGGACGCAGCCCTTGGGTCTGCCGGTGGTCCCGGAGGTGTAGCAGATCGTCGCGACCGTTTCGGGGGTGAGCGCGGCGCGCCGCTTGGCGACCTCCTCGTCG
Source organism: Streptomyces sp. NPDC005784 (assembly GCF_042871525.1). NCBI lineage: Bacteria > Bacillati > Actinomycetota > Actinomycetes > Kitasatosporales > Streptomycetaceae > Streptomyces > Streptomyces sp. NPDC005784. Next base: position 69,478 of record NZ_JBIAIQ010000020.1, on the reverse strand, counting down.
GTGATGTCCCGTCCCAGGGACGTGAGTTCGGCGAGGGCGCCCGCGTCCAGCTGCCAGACGCGCGGGGGTTCGGGGTGGCGGACGACGCCGGTGGCCACGGTCTCCGCGTTCCCGGGGGTCTCGACGACCACGAAGCGTGCGCCCGAGTCCCGGACGATCCAGTCCACTTGCTCCGCGGAGGAGGTCGCGTAGACGGGGACGGTCCGGCCGCCCGCCGCCCAGACGGCGAAGTCGAGGACCGTCCACTCGTAGCGCGTACGGGACATCACCGCGACCCGGCCGCCCGGTTCGAGGCCCGCCGCGATCAACCCCTTGGCGGCGTCGGTGACTTCGCGGGCGAAGGCGGCCGCGGTCACCGGCGCCCAGCCGCCGCCGTCCCGCGGCCGGCGCAGCACGACCGCGTCGGGTGCCTCGGCCGCGTTGGTGAACGGCAGGTCGGCCTGGCTGCCGGTGGTGGGGGTGGGTGCCAGCGGGGCGGTGCGCGCCTCGCGGACCGTACCGCTCTCGTCCCTGACCAGCTCCACCTGGCTGCGACTCGCCAGGCCCGCGTGCCGCTTCGCCCGCTTCAGATCCTTGCGTACGCCCATCACGGCTCCCGTTCGCAGGGTCGTTACCGCCGAGTCAACTTACCCGTGCGTAACAGAAATTCAATGGGCCGCGCACGATTCGTCCCCGGCGGCCGGTCCCCCGTCCGCCCGCCGGCCGACTAGCAGACGGCGGGCGGGCAGACCGGCGGGCAGGCGGGCAGGCAGGCAGGCAGGCAGGCAGGCAGGCAGGCAGGCAGACGAACTACCTGTCGCAGTCCGCGTCACAGATGTTCAATCCGTCGGCCTGGTCGATGGCGGTGGCGAGATTCGCCACGTCGTTGTCCTCGGTGTCCCTCGCCAGACCGTGGGCGTGCGAGGCGAGTTCACCGAGCGGGAGGGCACCGGGCAGCGAGCTCCAGCGGGCGTCGCCCGAGCGCAGGGCGTCGGCGAAGTAGGCGGCCACGGCGGTGACCTGGAAGGAGCGGGACGAGGCCCAGACTCCGGACCTCAGGGCGCCGGTCTCCAGGATGCCCGACTCCTCGTGCGGAGCGCGGGAGTCGGGGTCGAGCCACCGGACGCTCGCGGTGGCCAGATGACCGGAGGCACCGGGGCGGGTGCGGACGGCGTAGAGCGCGGTGACCGTGTGCCCGGGGCCCACCTCGCCGCCGTCCACCCGGTCGTTGCGGAAGTCCTGGTCGGCGACCTTGCGGTCGTCGTAGCCGATCAGCCGGAACTGTTCGACCGTCTCGGGGTCGAAGGCGACCTGCGCCTTGGCGTCGCGTGCCGTGAGGTCGATGTTCTGCGGAAGCCGGTCGCAGAAAACGGTGAGAGCGTCGTCACGGCTGGAGACGTACGTCGTGTGGCCGTCGCCCTTGTCGGCGAGGCGTTCCATGAGGGCGTCACCGTAGTCGCTGCCGACGCCGACGCCGAAGAGGGTGATGCCGTGCTCGCGGCGGGCGGAGGAGATCTGTTCGAGGATGCTGTCCGCGTCCGTGTCACCGGTGTTGGCGAGGCCGTCGGAGATCAGGACGACCCGGTTGGTGGCCCCCTTGCGCAGGCCCTCGACGGCGGTCGCGTATCCGGTCTTCACACCCGCGCCGAGGTTGGTCGAGTCGGTCGGCTCCAGGCCGTCGATCGCGTGGTGGACGCGGGCGCGGTGGTCGCCGAGCCGGGTCATCGGCAGCACGGTCCTGGCCTCGTCGCTGAAGGTGACCAGGGCGACCGAGTCGTCGTCGCGCAGCCGGTCCGTCATCACGTCGAGGGATTGCTGGGCCAGGTCGAGGCGGCCCGGCTCGGACATGGAGCCCGAGATGTCGATGACGAAGGTGAGGGCGGCGGGCGGCCGTTCGCTCTCGCTGTCGGCGGCCCGGGTGGCGAGGCCGACCCGGAGGAGGGACCAGCGTCCGTCGTCGGTGCGGGCTCCGTCGACGGTCACCGTGAAGCCGTTGCCGTCGGGGCGTCGGTAGTCCTGGCGGAAGCTGTTGACGAACTCCTCGGGACGGATCGTGGTGGGGTCCGGGACAACTCCGCTCGCGAGGGTGCGGCGGGCGTACCCGTACGACGCCGTGTCGACGTCGAGGGCGAAGGTGGAGAGGTAGTCGGGCGACGGCGTGACATCGGGGGCGTCCGACTGCTCGCCCTGCTGGTCGCGCCCGGTCGCGCCGCCCGTGGGCTGGACGGGGGCGGGCAGCGGGAGGTTGCGGCCGCCGGACTTGTCCGCACCGTCCGAGGAGTGGTTTCCGCCGCCCGCGCCGCATCCCGTGAGCAGCACCGCGCCCGCCACCGTCAGCGCGAGCAGCGAGGCGCCGATCCGTCGACGGGTCGCCGTCCGCGCGCCGTCGCATGGGCGGCCCGCGTCGGCCGCCGTCCGTATGTGGTTCTTCCCCATCTGTGCCCCCTCGGCGTACGGCCCTTGTGTGGGCCGATATATGTGACTGTGACGGCCGAGAGGGCCGGGACGAGCGCTCGGATGCGTTGCGGAAGGATTTCGAAGCGGCCACGGTGGAGGCCCGTCGAGACCGGTGGGAGACCCTCCCGAGACCTACGACACGATGTCCTTGCGCCCGAAACCGCGGAAGGCCAGGGCGAACAGGACGAGCGCGTACGTTACCGAAATCGCCGTGCCCTGGATCATCCCTCCCCACTCCAGTGTCGGCTGGACGGCGTCGGCCCAGGCGAACTGCCAGTGGGCGGGCAGGAAGTCGCGCCAGTGGCCGAGGGCGGTGACCGCGTCCAGGACGTTGCCCACGATCGTCAGGCCGACCGCTCCGCCGACCGCCCCGAGCGGGGCGTCCGTCTTCGTCGACAGCCAGAACGCGAGCCCGGCGGTGACCAGTTGGGACACGAAGATGTACACGATCACCACGAGCAGCCGCTGGGCGGCGGTGCCCGCGGAGAGCGCGCCGCCGGTGGGGATCTCCAACGGGCCCCAGCCGTAGGCGGCGGTACCCACGGCCAGCGCGACGACCGGCAGCAGGACCATCGCCGCGAGACTGAGACCGAGCGCGACGGTGAGCTTGGACCACAGCAGCCGGGCTCTGGGCACGGGTGCCGCCAGCAGATAGCGCAGGGAGGACCAGCTCGCCTCGGAGGCGATGGTGTCGCCGCAGAACAGCGCGACCGGGATCACCAGGAGGAAGCCCGCCGACACGAACAGGTTCACCGCGGCGAAGTTGGCGCCCGAAGCGGTGGCCGTGTCCAGCAGGGTGATCCGGCCGTTGCGCGCGCCCGGTTGGCCGCCGATCGCGAACGCGACGAGCAGGACGAAGGGCAGGGCCCCGAGGACCGCCCCCATCACCAGGGTGCGGCGGCGCTTGAGCTGGCGGACGAGCTCGACGCGCAGCGGCAGGGTGCGGCGCGCCCGGTACCCGTCCGCAGTCTCGGTCCGCTCGAGAAGCGTGCTCATGCGGAGCCTCCGATCAGGGTGAGGAACGCGTCCTCCAGACGGCGGTGGGGGCCCACCGCCGCCACCGGTACTTCGAGGCGTACGAGCTCCACGACCAGGCGTTGCGCGCTGCCGTCGGCGTCGAGGCGGACCAGCAGCCCTTCCTCGGTCGCGACTGCCGAGAGCACGCCGGGCAGGGCGCCCACCTTCTCCACGACCGGCTCGTCGACGGGTGACGCGGTGCCGACGAGCAGGGTGTCGCCGGAGCCGATGATCTCGGACACCTGGCCCGCCTGGACGAGCCGGCCGCGGTCCATGACCACGAGATGGGTGCAGGTCTGCTCGACCTCGGCGAGGAGATGGCTGGAGACGATGACCGTGCGGCCCGCGGCGGCGTACCGGATCATCACCTCGCGCATCTCGCGGATCTGTGGCGGGTCGAGGCCGTTGGTCGGTTCGTCCAGGATCAGCAGGTCCGGGAGGCCGAGCATGGCCTGGGCGATGGCCAGGCGCTGACGCATGCCCTGGGAGTAGGTGCGTACCGCGCGGGCGAGGGCGTCGCCGAGTCCGGCGATCTCCAGGGCCTCCTCCAGGTGGGCGTCCTCGGTGGGACGGCCGGTGGCCAGCCAGTACAGCTCCAGGTTCTCGCGGCCCGAGAGGTGCGGGAGGAAGCCCGCTCCCTCGACGAACGCTCCGACCCGGGAGAGGACCGGCGCGCCGGGGCGGATCGCGTGCCCGAAGACATGGATCTCGCCCTCGTCGGGCTTGATGAGGCCCATGAGCATGCGCAGAGTGGTCGTCTTGCCCGCGCCGTTCGGTCCGAGCAGGCCGAGGACCTGGCCCTTCTCCACGCGGAACGACAGCTCCCGTACCGCGTACCGGTCGGCCGACTTGGCGTAGCGCTTGCTCAGGCCGGTGATCTGGAGCGGGACTTCGGCCAGCCCGGTATCGGGTGCCGGGGCGCTCGTGCGGCGGCGGCCGGTCACCAGCAGCGCCAGGGCGGCGAGCGCGCCGGCGAGCGGCAGCCACCACACCCAGGCGGGCAGCGGCGTGGCGGCGGTCTTCACCGCGGGGGCCGTCGGCACCTGGAGGTCGCTCCTGAGGGACACGGTGTACGTCGCCGGGGCCGCCGGGGAGGCGTAACCGAGGTCGGTCGAGGCGAGGACCAGGCGCAGCCGGTGGCCCTTGCGGACCTCGTGGTCGATCGCGGGAAGGGTGAGGGACAGGTCCTTGCCGTTCTTCGCGCCCTCGACGCGGACCGGGGTGACGAGCTGCGAGGGCAGTACCTGCTGGGTGCCGCCCGGACCGACGTCGTAGACCTTTCCGAAGAGGACCGCTTCGTCGGTGCTCGACCGGACGTGCACGGTGACGGTCGGCGAGCCGGTGATCGGCAGGTCGGCACGGAGCGGCGCGGACTCGAAGCGGGCGTACTGGCCGGGGAAGTCGAGGGAGATCCCGACGCCGAGGGTGGAGAGCTGGGCGAGGCCGCCCGAGCCGCCGAGTCCCGGCAGGGCCGAGATGGCGGGCGGGCTGGCGCCGGCCGGGTTCTGGAACCTCTGCTCACGGCCCTTCAGCGCGACGGTGTGCCGCCCGCTGTCCAGTCCGGGGTAGCTGTCCGCGCTCGCGCCGCGCAGCAGGGCGGCGCCGTCGGTGGAGTCGATGCCTCCAGTGCGGGTGACGCGGAAGGCGGGGCCGGTGTCGGCGCCCTTGTCGTCCTTCAGATAGCGGTCGAACCAGGAACCGACGCGGGAGGTGACCCGGTCCGTCTCCATGTCGCCGCCGTCGTGCCCGCCCGAGATCCAGTCGACGTCCACGGGTGCGCCGTTGGCCTTGATCGCCTTGGCCATCGCGTCGGCCTGGCCGAGCGGGAAGAGCGAGTCGGACTGGCCCTGGACGATGAGGGTGGGCACCTTGACGCGGTCGCCGACCGCGGAGGGGCTGCGCTCCTCGAGCAGCTTCGTCGCCGCCGCGTCCGGCTTCCCGGACTCCGCGACCCGGTTGTACATCGCGCACAGCTCGGTCTCGAACCGGGCGCAGCCGCCGCCGGAGTTGATGAAGATGCCCGCCCAGAGCTTCTTGAACACGCCGTTCGGGAACAGGGCGTCCGCGAGGTTCCAGTATGTGACCGCCGGGGCGATGGCGTCGACGCGCGGGTCGTTCGCGGCGGCCAGCAGGGAGATCGCCCCGCCGTACGAGGCGCCCGCCACGCCCACGCGCGGGTCGCCGCTCCCGTCGAGCCGGACCTCGGGCCGCCGGGCGAGCCAGTCGATGAGCCGGGAGACGTCGGCGACCTCGCTCTTGGGGTCGTTCAGCCCGATCTTTCCGGTGGACTTGCCGAAGCCGCGCGCCGACCAGGTCAGCACCGCGTATCCGTCGCGGGCGAGCTTCTGCGCCTCGTCGCGGACGTCCGCCTTGCTGCCGCCGAAGCCGTGCGCGAGGAGGACGGCGGGGCGGCGCACGGTGGACGGGCCCGCGGTGAAGTACGAGGTGTCGAGCCGCACTCCGCCGTCCATGGCCATGACGCGGTCGGCGCGGTGCACGGCGGGAGCGTCGTCGGAGGCGACGGCCGTCCAAGTGCCCGCACCGGCGAGCAGCACGACGGCCGCAGCGGCGGCCGCCCATCTCCCGCGGGCTCGCGCCGTGGTGCGAGCGGGGAGTTGCCCCCGGCGCGGCCCGCGCGGCCGGGGCAGTCGAAGATCCATGCCTCAACGGTACGGGCGCCCACCGACAACCGGGGCAGCCGCCGGGGTGAACCCGCACCCCTCCCACGGGAGTACGGCACCGGTCCCGCATACCGCGTCCGTGGTACGAACGCCCCATGGAGATCCGCCGCGCCGCCACCGTCGGGGAACTGACCGCCGCCGAGTACCTCTTCGACCGTCCCGTGCGCCCCGAGTGGGCCCGGCGGTTCCTGGACGCCCAGGGCCATCACCTGTACCTGGCCTACGAGGGCGAGGTCCCGGTCGGTTTCGTCAGTGGCGTCGAGACAATCCATCCCGACAAGGGCACCGAGATGTTCCTGTACGAGCTGGCGGTGGCCGAGCCCTTCCGGCGGCGTGGCACCGGGCGGGCGCTGGTCCGCGAACTCGCCGCCCTGGCCCGGGAACGCGGCTGTTACGGAATGTGGGTGGGGGTGGACACCGGAAACGACGTCGCCCTTGCCACGTACCGCAGCGCGGGTGGCAAGGACGACGGGACGTGCACGGTGGTGACGTGGGACTTCCGCTGAGAGCCACGAGGGGCGGGGCCGGGCGGGAGGGATCCGCCGGGCGGACCACTCCGGTCAGACCTGCGTGTCCTCCGGGATCGACACCAGCCAGCGGGTGTGGCGGCGCGGCCGCAGGTAGAAGGCCCAGTAGAGGGTGGCGACGGCGGTGATGCCGCCGGTCCACACCAGGTAGACCGTCTCCTGCTGGGTGAGGACGTAGGCGAGGACGACGATCAGCAGGACCGGCATCGCGGGCCACAGCGGCATCCGCCAGGCGGGGGTGTGGCGGTGGTGGCCGCGCCGGGCGAGCAGGGCGGCGACGGCGACGAGCAGGTACATGGCGGTCACCGCCACGCCCGTGACGCCGTACAGGGTGTCGAGGTTGACGAAGCAGAGGGCGGCGCCGGGGACGCCCACCAGCAGGGTGGCGACCCAGGGGGAGCCGAACCGGCCGAGCTTGGACAGGCCGTTGTTGACCGGCTCGGGCCATGCCTTGTCACGGGCCGAGGCGAACAGGACGCGCGAGTTCTGGATGACCATGACGATGCCCGCGTTGATGATCGCGAGGGCGACGCAGAGGCTGACGAAGGTGCCGACGGCGGAGTTGGACCAGGCCGTGACCATGCTGCTGATGTCGCCGCCGGTGAGCTCCTTGATGTCGGAGGCGCCCATGGTGATGGCGACGACCGGGACCAGGATGACGACCGTGGAGATGGCGAGGGTGGCCAGCACCGTGCGGGCGACGTTGCGCCGCGGGTTCTCCAACTCCTCGGAGAGGTAGACGGCGGTCGAGAAGCCCTGGGTGGCGAAGAGGGCGATGGCCAGCCCGGAGATGACGAGCATGGCCGTCACGGGGTCGGTGTGACCGCCGGTACCGGCGACCTGCATGGAGGTGAGGCTGCCCAGGCCGCGGTGGCTGTGCGTGAAGCCCAGCAGGGCCACCAGGCCGGCGGCGATGACCTCGAGGACCAGGAAGATGCCGGTGATCCAGGCGTTGGCGCGCAGGTCGAGCAGTCCGGCGAGGGTGGCCAGCAGCATCACTCCGGCGCCGGTCATCGCCGGGTCGAGGTGCACCAACGGGGCAAGGTAGTCGGCTGTTCCGATGGCGATCACCGGCGGGACGATCATGACAACCAGCAGCGACATCACGAAGACGAGCCAGCCCGCGAGCCGTCCGGCCATCGTGGAGACCATGGCGTACTCGCCGCCGGCGCTGGGGATGAGGGTGCCCAGCTCCGAATAGCAGAACGCCACGGCGATGCAGAGCAGCGAGCCGATCGCGATCGTGAGGGCGGTCGCGGTGCCGAGTGAGCCGAAGAGGTCGGGTATGACCACGAACAGCGTCGAGGCCGGGGTCACGCAGGACAACGTCAGCAGGGTGCCGCCGACGACGCCGATGGAACGCTTGAGCGTCTTCGGGTTCCCTGTGGCCGTTGGGGCGGCGTCCAGGACGGCGGTCTCGACGGGGCGGAGCGTGTCGGTCATGAAGCGGTTCCGATCGACTCGTGCATCTGAGGTTCGGGCGGGAGCGATATCGCCTCCGGCGGATCGCGTCGTACTTCTTTCTCGTCCGCTCCCGCGCTGATGGAACCTTGACGGAAACCGTTGCGTCAATGGCCGTTTACCTACGGAATCCGCAATAGTGAAGCGACGCAGGTCACATCGCTTTCGCAGGCGACAACGTCACCTTGTTGCAATCATCATGATCTCATGGAATCTGACCATGCTTTCAAAGGTCGCACTCGTCAGTTACCTGCATCACCCGGTTCATCCCGATGAACGGGAATCGTTGCGGGGGCGTCAAAAAAACGTTAAGCCGTCCGCATAGCGGACGGCTTAACGGGGTGGGTCGGGCGGGGCCTCAGTGGTTGCGCGGGAAGCCCAGGTCGACGCCTGCGGGCGCCTCCGACGGGTCCGGCCAGCGAGTGGTGACGACCTTGCCGCGGGTGTAGAAGTGCGTGCCGTCGTTGCCGTAGATGTGGTGGTCCCCGAAGAGGGAGTCCTTCCAGCCGCCGAAGGAGTGGTAGCCGACGGGCACCGGGATCGGCACGTTCACGCCGACCATGCCCGCCTCGATCTCCAGCTGGAAGCGGCGGGCGGCACCGCCGTCCCGGGTGAAGATCGCGGTGCCGTTGCCGAAGGGGGACGCGTTGATCAGCGCCACGCCCTCGTCGTAGGTGTCCACGCGCAGGACGCACAGCACCGGGCCGAAGATCTCGTCCTTGTACGCGTCCGCCGTCACCGGTACCCGGTCCAGGAGCGAGAGGCCGATCCAGTGGCCGTCCTCGTACCCCTCGACCGTGTAGCCCGTGCCGTCGAGGACGACCTCGGAGCCCTGGTCGGCGGCGCCCTTCACGTACGACGCCACCTTGTCGCGATGGACAGCCGTGATGAGCGGGCCCATCTCGGAGGCCGGGTCGTTGCCGGGACCGATCTTGATCTTCTCGGCGCGCTCGCGGATCTTGGCCACCAGCTCGTCGCCGATGGAGCCGACCGCGACGACCGCGGAGATCGCCATGCAGCGCTCGCCGGCCGAGCCGTACGCGGCGGAGACGGCCGCGTCGGCGGCCGCGTCCAGGTCCGCGTCCGGCAGGACGAGCATGTGGTTCTTGGCGCCGCCCAGGGCCTGGACCCGCTTGTGGTTCGCGGCGGCGGTGGTGTGGATGTAGCGGGCGATCGGGGTCGAGCCGACGAAGGACACCGCCTTGACGTCCGGGTGCTCCAGGAGGCGGTCGACGGCCACCTTGTCACCGTGCACGACGTTGAAGACACCGTCGGGCAGACCGGCCTCGGCCAGCAGCTCGGCGAGCTTCATGGCGGCCGACGGGTCCTTCTCGGACGGCTTGAGGACGAAGGTGTTGCCGCACGCGATGGCGAGCGGGAACATCCACATCGGCACCATGGCCGGGAAGTTGAACGGCGTGATGCCCGCGACGACGCCGAGCGGCTGCCGGATCGACGCCACGTCGACCTTGGAGGCCACCTCGGTCGACAGCTCGCCCTTCAGCTGCACGGTGATCCCGCAGGCCAGCTCGACGATCTCCAGACCGCGCGCGACCTCGCCCAGCGCGTCCGAGTGCACCTTGCCGTGCTCGGCGGTGATCAGCTCGGCGATCGCGTCCCGGTTGGCGTCGAGCAGCGCGCGGAACTTGAACAGGATCGTGGACCGCTTGGCCAGCGAGGACTGTCCCCAGGTCGCGTACGCGTCCTTCGCGGCGGCGACCGCGGCGTCGACCTCGTCGACACTCGCGAACGCGACCCTCGTGGTCACGGCGCCGGTCGCCGGGTCGGTGACCGGCCCGTACGTACCCGACGCACCCTCGACGGTCTTGCCACCGATCCAGTGGTCGACGGTCTTCGTCATGGCCATGCACTCCTTCACAGATGGCGGCGTCGGGCGGCGACGTGCCGGTCGTACTCCTCACGTGCCTTGACCGCCGACGATCGGGTCGCGGTCTCGGCCACAGGTACATCCCACCAGGCTTGGGCCGGAGGCGCGCCCGACACTGTGTCTGCCGTTTCGGTCTCCACGTAGACACAAGTGGGAGTGTCCGCCCCCCGCGCCTCGGCCAGGGCCGCCCGCAGGTCACGCACGGTCTTCGCGCGTAGGACCCGCATACCCAGGCTGGCCGCGTTGGCCGCGAGATCCACCGGCAGCGGCGCCCCCGTGTAGCTGCGGTCCTCGGCCCGGTAGCGGTACGCGGTGCCGTACCGCTCGCCGCCCACGGACTCGGAGAGACCGCCGATCGAGGCGTACCCGTGGTTCTGGAGGATGATCACCTTGATCGCGATGCCCTCCTGGACCGCGGTGACGATCTCGGTCGGCATCATCAGATACGTGCCGTCGCCGACCAGCGCCCACACGGGCCGGTCCGGGGCCGCCATCCGCACCCCGATCGCGGCCGGGATCTCGTAGCCCATGCACGAGTAGCCGTACTCGACGTGGTACTGGTCCCGCGACCGCGCCCGCCACAGCTTGTGCAGGTCGCCGGGGAGCGAGCCGGCCGCGTTGATCAGGATGTCGTCCTCGGTGACCAGCTCGTCCAGGACGCCGAGGACCTGCGGCTGGGTGGGCCGGATGTCGATGTCCTCGGCCTCGTAGGCAGCGTCGACGCGGTACTCCCAGCGCTCCTTGTCGTCCGTGTACTCGGTGACGTACGCGGGCTCCGCGCGGTGCCTGTGCAGCAGCAGCGCCTCGGTGAGGGCTTCGAGACCGGCGCGCGCGTCGGCGATCAGCGGTGTCCCGGCGAGCTTGTGGCCGTCGTACGGAGCGATGTTGAGGTTGAGGAAACGGACACCCGACGCGCCGAACAGGGTGCCGGAGGCGGTGGTGAAGTCGGTGTAGCGGGTGCCGACGCCGATCACCAGGTCGGCGGTGCGGGCGAGCTCGTCGGCGGTCGCCGTGCCGGTGTGTCCGACGCCGCCGACGTCCTGGGGGTGGTCCCAGCGCAGCGAGCCCTTGCCCGCCTGGGTGGAGGCGACGGGGATGCGGGTGGCGGAGGCGAGTTCGGCGAGCGCCTCCTCGGCGCGGCTGTGGTGGACGCCGCCACCCGCGACGATCAGCGGACGCCGGGCCTCGCGGACCGCCGCGACGGCGCGCGCCAGTTCGCCGGCGTCGGCCGCCGGGCGCCGCACGGCCCAGGTCCGCTCGGCGAAGAACTCCTCCGGCCAGTCGTACGCCTCCGCCTGCACGTCCTGGGGCAGCGCGAGCGTGACGGCGCCGGTGTCGACGGGGTCGGTGAGCACGCGCATCGCCTGGAGGGCCGCCGGGATCAGGGCCTCGGGGCGGGCGATCCGGTCGAAGTACTTCGACACCGGGCGCAGACAGTCGTTGACCGACACATCCCCGGCGAAGGGGACCTCCAGCTGCTGGAGCACCGGGTCGGCGGGGCGGGTCGCGAAGACGTCGCCGGGCAGGAGCAGCACCGGGAGGTGGTTGATGGTGGCGAGGGCGGCGCCGGTGACGAGGTTGGTGGCGCCGGGCCCGATGGAGGTGGTGACGGCGTGCGCCGACAGCCGGCCGCACTGACGCGCGTAGCCGACCGCCGCGTGCACCATGGCCTGTTCGTTGCGTCCCTGGTGGTACGGCATCTCGTCGGCGTACTCGACGAGCGCCTGGCCGATCCCGGCGACGTTCCCGTGGCCGAAGATGCCCCAGGTGGCGCCTATCAGGCGACGCCGCTCGCCGTCCCGTTCCGTGTACTGCGCGGCCAGGAACCGCACCAGTGCCTGTGCGACCGTCAGCCTCGTCGTCGAGGTCATCGGTATCCCCCTGTGCTCTCTGCGTGTCCCGGGTGGAAGCGGATCCGCCACTCCCTGTCCCCGCCCGGCCCCGCCATGACGTTCAGGTAGTACATGGCGTGACCGGGCTGGGCGATCGACGGGCCGTGCCATCCGTCGGGGACGAGGACGGCATCGCCGGTGCGGACCTCGGCGAGGACGTCCGAACCGCCCTCACGGGAAGGGAATACGCGCTGATAGCCGAAACCGTTCGGGCCGTCGATCTCGAAGTAGTAGATCTCCTCCAGCCGGGACTCGACGCCGGGCAGGTGTTCGTCGTGCTTGTGGGGCGGATACGAGGACCAGTTGCCGCCGGGGGTGATCACCTCGACGGCGATGAGCCGGTCGCAGTCGAAGACGTCCGCGGCGGCGAAATTGCGCACCTGGCGCGCGCAGTTGCCGCTGCCGCGGTCTTCGACGGGAACCTCCGGCGCGGGGCCGTAGCGGGCGGGGAGTCGGCGCTCGCACTTCGCTCCTGCCAGGGCGAAGCGGCCTCCCGCGCCGGAGGCGATCTGGGCCCGGGCCTCACGGGGAACGTACGCGAAGTCGGAGACTCCGTCGAACACACTCCGTCTGCCCAGGAGTTGGAACTCTTCCTCGTCCATGCCGTCTTTGGTGCGCACCGTGCAGCCGCCGCCGAGCGGGAGCACGATCCACTCACTGTCCCCGGTGGTGAAGGTGTGGGTGCCACCGGGTGCCAGTTCCACGATCCGCAGGCTGCTGTGGGTCCAGCCGGCCCGTACGGGGTCGATGTCGAGGGCGTAGTGGGCGTCGGCGGTGCTGCCCTTGGGCACGTACAGCTCGTTGCTCGGACGACTCATGCGGCCCTCACAGAAGTCCTACGGCGGTGTCCACGGCCGCGGCGACATCGCCGTCCGCCGGGTACAGCAGCGAACGGCCCACCACCAGGCCCTGCACGGTGGGGAGTTGGAGCGCCCCGCGCCATTTCTCGTACGCACCCTCCTGGTCCTCGCCGACATCGCCGCCGAGCAGCACGGCGGGCAGCGTGGAGGTCTCCATGACGCGGGCCATGTCGTCGGGGTTCTCGGTGACGGGGACCTTCAGCCAGGTGTACGCCGAACTGCCGCCCAGGCCGCCGGCGATGGCGATGGACTTGGTGACGGCCTCGGCGCTCAGATCGTTGCGCAGGGTGCCGTCGTCCCGGCGACGGCAGAGGAACGGTTCGACGAAGACCGGGAGTTGCCGTTCGGCCATGTCGTCGATCACCCGGGCGGTGGACTCCAGGGTGCGCAGCGAGCCCGGGTCGTCGTAGTCGATGCGCAGCAGCAGTTTGCCCGCGTCGAAGCCGAGCCGCTCGATGTCCTTGGGGCGGTACCCGGTGAAGCGGTCGTCCAGTTCGAAGGCGGCGCCCGCGAGTCCGCCGCGGTTCATCGACCCGATGACCACCTTGCCGTCGAGCGCGCCGAGCAGCAGCAGGTCGTCGAGTATGTCGGCGGTGGCGAGCACGCCGTCGACCCCGGGGCGGGAGAGCGCGAGACACAGCCGCTCCAGCAGATCGGCGCGCCCCGCCATGGCCAGCCTCCGGTCGCCGACGGCCAGCATGCCGCGCGCCGGGTGGTCCGCGGCGACGATCATCAGCCGCCCCGAGCCGTCGACGAGCGGCCGCCGCACCCGCCGCGCGGCTGCCTCCGCGATCGCCTCGGGGTGCCGGGCCCGGACCTGGACGAGGGCGAGGACGTCGACGCGGGGGGACGGGGGGCGCAGACGGTCGTAGGTGGCGGGGGTGACGGGGGTGGCGGTGAGCGGTTCGGTGGGCACTTCGGTGGGCACTTCGGTGGGCGGGGTGCCGGCGGCGACCCGCCGCACGGGGGTGGCGGGTGAAGGGCTGTGCGCGGGGGTGCTGGAAGGCTCTTCGTCCGCAGGAGTCGTCGTGCGGGCCGAATCGGCCGTCTCGGCGGACGGAGGTGTGTCGCCGCCCTGTTCGTGGCGGGCTCCCCCGACGTGGCCCGCCCTCATCGCACCGCTCCGGCGGTGAGGGCCTGTTCGACCTCGTGCGGGGTGGGCATCGCGGAGGAGCACTCCAGGCGGGAGGCGACGATGGCGCCCGCCGCGTTCGCGTGGCGCATGATCCGTTCCAGGTCCCAGCCGGCGAGCAGTCCGTGGCAGAGGGAGCCGCCGAACGCGTCGCCCGCACCGAGGCCGTTGAGGACCTCGACCGGGAGGGGCGGGACCTCGGCGGTGGTGCCGTCGCGATGGACGGCGAGGACGCCCTTGGGTCCCTGTTTCACCACGGCGAGTTCGACACCGGCTTCGAGGAGGGCGGCGGCAGCGGCGTGCGGTTCACGCTCTCCGGTGGCGATCTCGACCTCGTCGACATTGCCGACGGCGACGGTGGCGTGGCGCAGGGCCTCGGCGTAGAAGGGCCGCGCGACCTCGGGATCGCCCCAGGCCGCGCCCGGGGCCGGATCGTTCGAGGTCGTGCGATCCCCGGCCGCGTCGTTCCAGAACATGGGGCGCCAGTCGAGGTCGAAGACTGTCGTACCGGACCGCGCCCGGTGAGCCAGGGCGGCGAGCGTGGCCGTGCGGCTGGGCTCCGCGCAGAGTCCCGTGCCTGTCATCCAGAAGACGCGGGCGTCACGCACGGCGTCGAGGTCGAGTTCGTGGGCCTCGATCTCCAGGTCGGGGGCCTTGGGCTGCCGGTAGAAGTAGAGCGGGAAGTCGTCCGGCGGGAAGATCTCGCAGAAGGTGACGGGGGTCGGCAGCCCGGGGACCGCGGTGACCCAGCGGTCGTCGACGCCGAAGTCGCGCAGCGCCTCGTGCAGATAGGTTCCGAAGGGATCCGCACCCGTTCGGGTGATGACGGCCGTACGGCGTCCGAGCCGCGCGGCGGCCACCGCGACATTGGTCGCCGAGCCGCCGAGGAACTTGCCGAAGGAGGTCACCCGGGACAGCGGGACCCCCGTCTGCAACGGGTAGAGGTCCACACCGATCCGCCCCATGGTGATCAGCTCGTACGCCATCGAGTTCCCTTCCCTGCGGTCTCTACGGCTGCCCCCAGGTCTAGTGCCGCACGCGAAGCCTGTCAACGTTTTGTCCAGACATTCGGACGACGCTTGACACCTCTCCGGAGCCGCCCGAAGCTGACGCCCATGACGTCGTCGCCACCTCAGTCATCGCCGCGGTCACAGCCCGAGCCCTCGTCGGAGTCGTCACCGAGGTCGTCGCCTCCGTCCTCACTGTCGCGCATCCGGATCGGTTCGGCTCCCGACTCCTGGGGCGTCTGGTTCCCCGACGATCCGCGGCAGGTCCCCTGGCAGCGTTTCCTCGACGAGGTCTCCGGATCGGGCTACGAGTGGATCGAGCTCGGCCCGTACGGCTATCTGCCGACCGATCCGGACGTCCTCAGGGAGGAGACCGCCCGGCGCGGGCTCAGCGTCTCGGCGGGCACGGTCTTCACCGGGCTGCACCGGGGTCCCGACGTGTGGGAGTCCACCTGGGCGCACGTCTCGGACATCGCGGCGCTCGCCCAGGCGACGGGCGCGGGGCATCTCGTCGTCATCCCGGCCTTCTGGCGGGACGACAAGACCGGCGCGGTGCTGGAGGACAGCAGGCTGACGCCGACCCAGTGGCGCCATCTGACCGCCCAGACCGAGCGGCTCGCCCATGAGGTGCGCGAGCGCTACGGGCTGAGGATCGTCGTCCACCCGCACGCCGACACGCACATCGACAGCGAGGAGAACGTCACGCGCTTCCTCGACGCGACCGACTCCTCGCTGGTGTCGCTGTGCCTGGACACGGGCCACTACGCCTACTGCGGCGGCGACAGCGTCAAGCTCATCGAGACGTACGGCGAACGCATCGGCTACCTCCACCTCAAGCAGGTGGACCCGCTGGTCCTGGCCGGCGTACGGGCCGAGGAGCTGCCGTTCGGGCCCGCCGTCGCGCGCGGTGTGATGTGCGAACCGCCGTCCGGCGTACCGGCACTGGAGCCCGTCCTCGCCGCCGCGCAGCAGCTCGGTGTCGAGCTCTTCGCGATCGTCGAGCAGGACATGTACCCGTGCCCGCCGGACAAGCCACTCCCGATCGCCCGGCGCACCCGGGCGTTCCTGAGGTCCTGCGGGGCGTGAGAGCCGCACCCCGACGACCCGCCGAGCACTCGGGCCCCGGCGGGTCGCCCGCTCCTCCCGCGCGCCTCTGCCGCACCCCCCTGGCGGCCGCCTCCGCCGCGCGCCGGCCGGAGAGGCGAACAACGTCGGACATCGCCCCGCGACGAGCGCCGGAAACCTCCTCGCGGGCGAGTACGGAGACCGTTGCGCGGACAGCAGCAGAAACCGTCCTGCGGAGAACCGCACCGGCAACTCTCCGCCCCTCAGGGGCCAATGCGTCACTCGTGTCACAAAAAACACCCCCGTGTCACACATGTCCCGTATACGCGGGTCTTACGTCACACCCGGTCAACAGCCACAGCCCAGCCCTCACGCCGCGTCGTTCACGGGGCACACGCTTTGTGATCACCAGCGCAGCGCCCGGCTCCCCCGACGACCGCCCCCAGGCCGCCGCCGCGACGCGCGCAGGGAGGTGCCACTCATGACCGACCGCAGGCTCTGGTCGTACAAGGAGATCGCCGCACACATCAAGGTGCAGCCGGACACCGTCCGGTCCTATCGCAAGCACGGACTTCTGCCACCACCCGACCGTGTCGAGTCCGGAAAGCCCTACTGGTACGCCGACACCGTCCGCTCCTGGGCCGCCTCCCGCCCAGGAAACCGGGGCCGCAGAGGCGCCTGACCGGATACCGACGAACCGGTGCCCCACCCAGGGTGGGGCACCGCCCAACTGGATTGCCCTCACGCCGACTTGATTCCCGGCACCCTCACGGCTCGACGACCGTCACCTCCACGGCTCGACGACCGTCACCTCCACGGCTCGACGACCGTCACGCCCACGGCTCGATGACGGTCACCCCCGCACCCGGGGCCGATCCCATGGCGGCCAGGGCGGAGGGGGTCGCGTCCAGGGTGATGGTGGACGTCACGAGGAGGTCGGGGCGCAGTACGCCGGCCCGGACCAGCTCCAGCATCGCCGGGTAGGCGTGGGCCGCCATTCCGTGGCTGCCGAGGAGTTCGAGTTCGAGGGCGATCACCCGGGCCATCGGGACCGGGGTGGCGCCGGTCGGTGAGGGCAGCAGGCCGACCTGGACGTGCCGGCCGCGACGGCGCAGACCGTTGACCGAGGCCGCGCAGGTGGCGGGCGACCCGAGGGCGTCCAGCGACACATGCGCGCCACCGCCGGTCAGTTCGCGGACCGCCTGTGCCGGGTCCGCGACGGCCGAGGCGTCCACACACTCCGCTGCCCCGAATTTCCGTGCCAGGTCGAGCGCCGCGGGTGACACGTCGACTGCCACCACCCGCGCACCGGACGCCGCCGCGATCATCACCGCCGAGAGGCCGACGCCGCCGCAGCCGTGGACCGCGACCCACTCCCCCGCCGTCACCCTCCCCTGCGCGACCACCGCGCGGAACGCCGTGGCGAACCGGCAGCCCAGCGAGGCCGCCGTCGCGAAGGACAACTCCGGCGGCACCGCGATCAGGTTCACCTCGGCGTGGTCGAGCGCGACGTACTGGGCGAAGGAGCCCCAGTGCGTGAATCCCGGCTGGGTCTGCCGCTCGCACACCTGCTGGTCGCCCGCCGCGCACGCGGGACAGCTTCCGCAGGCGCAGACGAACGGGACGGTGACCCGGTCGCCGGGGTGCCGGCCCGTCACCCGGGCGCCCACCGCCTCGATCACCCCGGCGAGTTCGTGGCCCGGCACATGCGGCAGCGCGATGTCCGGGTCGTGGCCCATCCAGCCGTGCCAGTCGCTCCGGCACAGCCCGGTGGCCTCGACCCGCACCACGACCCCGTGCTCCGCGGGCGCCGGGTCCGGCACGTCCCGTACCTCGGCCGGCTCCCCGTACCGCTCGAACACCACTGCCCGCATCGGCTCCCGCCCTCTGCTCGGAGATCAGCTTCCGCGGGGAACGCTATCCGCGCGCCTCGGCCTTGTCCCGGCCCGGCGCCGACTCCGCGTCCGGGTCGGCGTTCGGGTCGGCGTTCGGGTCCGTCGCCGATACCGCGTCCGGGTCGGCGTTCGGGTCGGCGTTCGGGTCCGTCGCCGATACCGCGTCCGGGGCCGGTTCCTGTGCCGACCCCTCGCTGAGTCCGAAACGGTCGTGGAAGCGCCGGAGCGGTCCGGGCGCCCACCAGGTGGCCCTGCCGGTCAGACGCATGACCGCCGGGACCAGCAGGCTGCGGACGACCATCGCGTCCATCAGCACGGCGAGCGCGACGCCCAGTCCGAGCATCTTGGTGTTGGCCACCCGGGAGGTGCCGATGGCGACCATCACCACCGCGAGGATGACCGCGGCGGCGGTGATCAGGCCGCCGGTGCGCTGGAGCCCGAAACGGACCGCCTCCCGGTGATCACCGGTGTGGTCGTACTCCTCCTTGATGCGGGAGAGAAGGAAGACGCCGTAGTCCATGGAGAGGCCGAAGGCGACGCAGAACATCAGGACCGGGAGGGTCGTCTCGATCGAACCGGAACCGGTGAAGTCGAGGAGGCCGGAGAGGTGGCCGTCCTGGAAGACCCAGACCACCGCACCGAACATCGCGGTCAGGCTGAGCGCGTTCAACAGGACCGCCTGGACCGGGATCAGCAAGCTGCCGGTCAGCAGGAACACCAGGAACAGCGTGACGATCGCAATGAACGCGGCCGCCCACGGGAGCCGGTCGGCTATCGCGTGCTTGGAGTCGACCAGGACGGCCGCCGTGCCGGTCACGGAGGTGTCGAACGGAGCGTCCGTCGCCCGGAGTTCGCCCACCAGCCGCTGGGCCCCCTCGTCCACGGCCTCCCCCTTCGGCAGTACCGAGAAGTACGCGGCGTCGCCCTTCACCAGGGGCCCGTCCACGCGCAGCACCTCGGGCAGCGCGGCGATCCGCTCCCTGTACCGGGCGTACTGGGTGCCGGTGGCCGGGCCCTCGGCCAGGACCTCCAGAGCGCCGCCGGGGCTTCCCGGGAAGCCGTCGCGGATGTGCTGCTGGACGATGTGCGACTCCGCGCCCGAGGGCAGCTGCCGGTCGTCGGCGGTGCCGAACTTCACGCCCAGGAAGGGCAGTCCGAGGACGATGAGGCCGGCCGTGGTGGCCACCGCGAAGAGCGGTGCCCTGCGCATCACGAGGGAGGCCATGCGTCCCCAGAGGGCCCCGGCGCCGGCCGGATCCGGCCTTCCGCGCCGGAACAGGCGCCGCAGGTCCAGGGAGTTCACCCGGTCGCCGAGGAGCATCAGCGCGGCGGGGAGCAGGATCAGGGCGGCGGCCGCGGCCAGCAGCACGACGGCGATGCCCGCATAGGCGAACGAGCGCAAGAAGTACTGCGGGAAGACCAGCATCGCTGCCAGCGACACGGCGACCGTGAGGGAGGAGAAGAGCACCGTGCGGCCCGCGGTGCGCAGGGTGGTGCCGACCGCGGTGCGCGGTGGGGCGCCGGTGGCCAGCTCCTCGCGGAACCTGCGGACGATGAACAGGGCGTAGTCGATGGCGAGACCGAGGCCGAGGGCCGTCGTGAGGTTCATCGCGAAGACCGAGACGTCCGTGACCTCGGTGAGTCCGCGCAGCACGGCGTTGGTGCCGAGGATCGCGATGATCCCGACCCCCAGCGGGAGCAGGGCCGCGACGGCGCTGCCGAAAACCATGACCAGCAGCAGGAGGGTCACCGGAAGGGCGATCATCTCGGCCCGGGTCAGGTCCTCCTTGATGGTCGTCTGCATCTCGTGCCGTACGGCGACCGGTCCGCCGATCTTGACCTCGACAGGGCCGCTCCTCCCCCGGTAGGAGGGTGCGAGACGGTCCAGGGTGTCGGCCGCGGCCGTCTCGTCGCCGGTGATCCGGGCGGCGATCAGCGCCTCGTGGCCGTCGCGTGCCTTCAGCGCGGGTGAACCGGACTGCCAGTAGGAGCCGACGCCGGTGACGCCGTGCTCGGCGGCCAGGCGCGCAGCGATCCGCTTGGCCTCGGCGGCGACCGAGGGGTCGTCGACCGAGGCTCCGCCCGCGTCGAGCAGGAGCAGCAGATTGGGCTGCGAGGCGGGGAACTCCCGCTCCAGCGCCTTGGTCGCGTAGGTCGACTCCGCGGTCGGGTCCTCCCAGCCGCCGCTGCCGAGCCGGTCCGCGACCCCGCTGCCGGCGACCACCGCGAGCGCGGTCAGCAGGAGGGCGACGAGCAGGGAGAGCCGTGGCCGCGCGGTCACGAACCGGGTCCATCCGCCGAGCCGCGCACCCTCGCCCGTACCTCCACCCGAGCCCCCGCCCGAGCCTCCACCCGAGCCCCCGCCCGTACCCCCGCCTGGGCCCTCGCCCTCGTCGGGCCTCGCCCCGGGCCCGTCATCCGCGCCGTTGACTTCGGACATGATGCGGTGTCCCCTTCACCGTGATCCGATGACCCGCATCCTTGCAGGCGTCACGGATCGCCCATTGCCATAGAATGGCAAACACGAGTCGTCGCTCGCGTTTTTCAAGAATGCGAGCGACCACTCGCGTTTGTCAATCGCGTCCCGAGAAGCTGGGGATAACCCGTGCCCGAGAAGCAGCAGACCGAGGAGTCGCCGACACGGCAGCAGCGCGCCGAGGAAAAGCCGCGCCGCCGTCAGGCCCGCGGCGAGCGCCGCATCGCCCAGCTGCTGGAAGCGGCGGCCTCGGTGTTCTGCCAGTCCGGCTACACGGCGGCGAGCACCAACGCCATCGCCCGCGAGGCAGGCGTCTCACCCGGCACGCTCTACCAGTTCTTCCCGAACAAGGAAGCCATCGCGGTCGGCCTCAGCGACCAGTTGCTGGAGCACTGGACACAGTCGCACGGACAGGCGCTCGCCCCGGAGAACATCGGCCTCCCACTGGACCGGATGCTCGACGCGATCCTCGACCCGCTGATCGCCTTCAACGTCGAGAACCCGGCCTTCGCCGTCCTGATGCACGGCCCCGACGTCCCGGGAGCGATCATCGAGGAGATCGGCACCGTGCACTGCACCCTCCTCGCCCGCGTCGAGGAGATGATCGCGACCCGGCTGCCGGACATGCCGTCCGACCGGCGCACCCGCACGGCGAACATGGCGCTCCACCTCTTCAAGGCCGGCCTCACCCTGATCATGTCCCACGAGGGCACCGAACGGGACGCCTACATCGCGGAGCTGAAGACGGTCATGCACCGCTATCTGGAGCCGCTCCTCGAAGGCGGCCCGCCCGCCGGCCGCTGAGCCCCGCCGGACGGGCCCGCGCCGACATTCCGGCCTGCGACATCAGGGATATGTGCCATAAGGTTCGGACAAATCGATCAGTGATCCGCGATCGATCCGTCCACGCGCCCCTGTGTCACGCATCCATGGGGTACCCCGACGCGTCGGAACGCGGGTCCCCCGTCCGAGCCCGCGGGTCCGCCCCCGAGGGACAAAGGGATGGCCGTGACCCAGAATCAGCCACCGGGCGCACCACGGGCCCGCATTCCCGGACCGCAGCAGCCCCCGCCGTCGTACCCCCGGATCCGCGTCGGCCTCTGGAAGCACTTCCTGGGCATCGGGCTGACCCTCTGGACGCTGACCGCGATCATCACGTACGCCACGAAGAGCGCCACGCCGGTACCGACCCTGATCCTGCTCGGCAGCTTTCTGGTGCCCGTCGTCTTCGCGCTCTGGGCGTACGAGCGGCACGGCCGCGACCTGGGCGTGAACCTGATCCTCGGCTGCTTCCTGACCGGCGGCACCCTGGGGGTGGTCGGCGCGTCCGTGATGGAGTACCAACTGCCGCGCCCCTCACTGTGGATGTACGCCGGTACCGGACTGATCGAGGAGGCGGTGAAGCTCGGCGCGCTGATGTACGTGCTGCGCCGGCACACCCGGATCCGCGGGCCGCGGGCCGGCCTGGTGCTCGGCGCGACGCTCGGGTTCGGCTTCGCGGCCCTGGAGAGCGCGGGCAACGCCTTCGACGCGGCCGTGTCCCTGCAGGGCGTCGATCTGCGCACGCTCCTGGAGACCGAGATCCTGCGCGGGGTGCTCACCCCCTTCGGGCACGGCCTGTGGACCGCGGTCACGGGTGCGGCGCTGCTGGCGTACCGCCGCCCGGACGGGCACTTCCGGTTCACCGCTCCGGTGCTCGGCACCTGTCTCGGCGTGTCCCTGCTGCACGCGCTGCGGGACTCCACGCACGGGATCGCGCTGTGGCTGGTGGCCCGGCTTGGCCGTGCGGGACTCGACCGGACGGCGTTCGGTCCCGGCCGGCCGGGACACCCCAGCGGCGGACAGGACCACCTCTTCGCGCTGTTCTGGGTGGGCGGCCTGTTCCTCGTCGCGCTCGCGGGGGTGGCCTGGGCGCGCTCGCTGGCCCGCCGCGACCCCACTTGGAGAAATACCCCCTAGGGGTATAGTGTGGTGAACATCGAGGGAAACCCTGGGTTCCCAGGGATCCCTCCCGCACACGCACGCACCGGACGCCTCGACGAGGAGTAACGCCATGACCGCCCAGACCGGCACCCCGGGTTCCGTCACCACCGTCTACCAGGTGAGCGGCATGAGCTGCGGACACTGCGAAGGCTCCATCAGCGGCGAGATCTCCGGGATCCCCGGCGTGAGCTCGGTGAAGGCCGTCGCCTCGACCGGCGAGGTCACCGTCGTCTCCGAGACCGCGCT
Source organism: Streptomyces sp. NPDC005784 (assembly GCF_042871525.1). Lineage (NCBI taxonomy): Bacteria > Bacillati > Actinomycetota > Actinomycetes > Kitasatosporales > Streptomycetaceae > Streptomyces > Streptomyces sp. NPDC005784. The sequence goes on along the minus strand of NZ_JBIAIQ010000020.1, from coordinate 46,912 downwards.
CGACGAGAGCGCCGTCCGCGCCGCGGTGGACGAGGCGGGCTTCGAGCTCGTCGGCCCGGCCTGAGCGGGCCCCAGCAGCTCTCTCTCCTCCGCACCGGGCCGTGCCGACCGGCTGATACCGGCTCCGCGCGGTCCGGCTCATTCCTGGAGCCGGACCATGACCACCGCAGCACCCGAGACGCCCATAGGCACGACCTCGGACATCGAACTCTCCATCGGCGGGATGACCTGCGCCTCCTGCGCGGCCCGCGTCGAGAAGAAGCTCAACCGGATGGACGGCGTCACCGCCACCGTCAACTTCGCGACGGAGAAGGCCAAGGTCTCCTACCCCGAGGGGGTACGGGTCGCCGATCTGATCGCCACGGTCGTGAAGACGGGCTACACCGCCGAGGAGCCCCCGCCGCCCGCGGCGCCCCAGGAGGCGGAACCGCCCGCCGACGACGACCCCGAAACGGCCGCCCTGCGCCAACGGCTGACCGTCTCCGCGCTGCTCGCCCTGCCCGTCGTCCTCATGTCGATGATCCCGGCCCTCCAGTTCGACAACTGGCAGTGGCTCTCGCTGACGCTCGCCGCGCCCGTCGTGGTCTGGGGCGGGCTGCCCTTCCACCGGGCCGCCCTGACGAACGCGCGGCACGGCGCGGCCACCATGGACACCCTGGTCTCGGTCGGCACCCTCGCCGCGTTCGGCTGGTCCCTGTGGGCGCTGTTCTTCGGCGACGCGGGTATGCCGGGCATGCGGCACGGCTTCGAGTTCACCGTCTCCCGTACGGACGGGGCGTCCACGCTCTACCTCGAGGTCGCCGCGGGCGTCATCGCGTTCATCCTGCTCGGCCGCTTCCTGGAGGCCCGCTCCAAGCGGCGCGCGGGGGCGGCGCTGCGGGCGCTGATGGAGCTCGGCGCCAAGGACGTCCGGGTCCTGCGGGACGGCCGTGAGGTCCGCCTCCCCGTGGCACAGCTGACGGTCGGCGACCGCTTCGTCGTACGGCCCGGCGAGAAGATCGCCACCGACGGGACCGTCGTCGAGGGCGCGTCGGCCGTGGACGCGTCCATGCTGACCGGCGAGTCGGTACCGGTGGACGTGAGCGTCGGCGACACGGTCACGGGTGCGACCGTGAACGCCGGGGGCCGGCTCGTCGTCGAGGCCACCCGGATCGGCGCGGACACCCAGCTCGCGCGGATGGCCCGGCTCGTCGAGGACGCGCAGAACGGCAAGGCCGAGGTGCAGCGTCTCGCCGACCGGATCTCCGGGGTCTTCGTACCCGTCGTGCTGATCGTCGCGCTCGGCACCTTCGCGGCCTGGATCGCGGTCACCGGCGACACGGTCGCGGCCTTCACCGCCGCCGTCGCGGTGCTGATCATCGCCTGCCCGTGCGCGCTCGGCCTGGCCACCCCGACCGCCCTGATGGTCGGCACGGGCCGCGGCGCCCAGCTCGGCATCCTCATCAAGGGACCCGAGGTCCTGGAGTCCACGCGCCGCGTCGACACCGTCCTGCTGGACAAGACCGGCACGGTGACGACGGGACGCATGAGCCTGCACGAGGTGTACGTCGTCGACGGCACCGCCGAGAAGGACGTCCTGCGGGTCGCCGGAGCCCTGGAACACGCCTCCGAGCATCCGATTGCCCGAGCGATCGCGGCAGGCGCTCAGGAGCGCGCAGGCGGCCTTCCCGCGCCGGAACACTTCGAGAACGTGCCGGGCCGCGGCGTACGCGGGCGGGTGGAGGGCCACGACGTCACCGTCGGCCGGTTCCCGGGCGTGCTCCCCGAAGCGCTTGCGGACGCGAAGAGCGCAGCCGAGGCGGCGGGCCGCACGGCCGTCGTCGTCGCCCTTGACGACGCGCCGGTGGGTGTCGTGACCGTCGCCGACACGGTCAAGGAGACCAGCGCCGAGGCCGTCCGCGAACTGCGCGCCCTCGGGCTCACACCGATGCTGCTGACCGGGGACAACCGGGCGGTCGCCGAGGCCGTGGCACGGGCGGTCGGCATCGGCTCCGCCGACGTGATCGCCGAGGTGCTGCCCGAGGACAAGGTCGCCGTGGTCCAGCGGCTGCAGCGCGAGGGGCGGACCGTCGCGATGGTCGGCGACGGGGTGAACGACGCGGCGGCGCTCGCGACCGCGGATCTGGGCCTAGCGATGGGCACGGGAACGGACGCGGCGATCGAAGCGAGCGATCTGACACTCGTCCGCGGGGACCTTCGGGTCGCCGCGGACGCGATCCGGCTGGCGCGCAGCACTCTGTCGACGATCAAGGGAAACCTGGTCTGGGCCTTCGGCTACAACGTGGCGGCGCTTCCGCTGGCCGCCGCAGGCCTGCTGAACCCCATGATCGCGGGAGCGGCGATGGCCTTCTCGTCGGTCTTCGTGGTCACGAACAGCCTTCGACTGAGAGCATTCGCGTGACGACGGACCATGAGTCCCCCTAGAGTCCAACGCGAGCCTCACATAAGCTCTTCACAAGGCTCGCGCATCTTCCTTACGCTTGGTCCTCGATTCCCATACCGGGTCTCTTGCCTATCTTCAGGACATACGCAAGAGACTCAGATCACAGTGATGTGAACGTAACCACCGAAGGGGTTCGTCAGTCTAAGTTGGCGATGTCAGAAGCGTCTTGGGGGGCGTGACTGGCATCTGGGGATGTCTTGGGGGACGTTCCCGGAAATTGCGTCGCCGGGGCACGTACAGCGGGGAGCTTTGAGCGGCCCTCCCGATCCGTACGCGTCCCGGCAGATCGCACCGCACCACCGCAGTACGGCGAGTTCCGCTCGCTCGGCTACACCGCCGGCCCCGTGCCGGCACACAGCGATTCAGGCGCTGTCCCACAGACGCCCGGCCGGATCCCGTGGGGGGAATCCGCACCGGGACAAGGAAAGCGCCCTGACTGCCGGCCCGTGGGGGGACCAGTAGCAGGGCGCTTTCCGTTTTTTTGCCTTGATACGAGGCTTCACCGGGCCCCTCGCACGGAGCCCGGTGGTCGTGTACGAGCCTCTAGCGGGCCTCGACCGGCACGAAGTCGCGCTCGACGACACCCGTGTAGATCTGCCGCGGGCGGCCGATGCGGGAGCCGGGCTCCTTGATCATCTCGTGCCACTGGGCGATCCAGCCCGGCAGCCGGCCGAGAGCGAACAGGACCGTGAACATCTCGGTCGGGAAGCCCATGGCGCGGTAGATCAGGCCGGTGTAGAAGTCGACGTTCGGGTAGAGGTTGCGCGAGACGAAGTAGTCGTCGGAGAGCGCGTGCTCCTCCAGCTTGAGGGCGATGTCCAGCAGCTCGTCGGACTTGCCGAGAGCGGACAGGACGTCGTGCGCGGCGGCCTTGATGATCTTCGCGCGCGGGTCGAAGGACTTGTACACCCGGTGGCCGAAGCCCATCAGGCGGACGCCGTCCTCCTTGTTCTTCACCTTGCGGATGAAGGAGTCGACGTCGCCGCCGTTGGCCTTGATGCCCTCGAGCATCTCCAGGACGGACTGGTTGGCGCCACCGTGCAGCGGGCCCCACAGCGCGGAGATGCCGGCGGAGATCGAGGCGAACATGTTCGCCTGCGAGGAGCCGACCAGACGCACGGTGGAGGTCGAACAGTTCTGCTCGTGGTCCGCGTGCAGGATCAGCAGCTTGTCCAGCGCGGAGACGACCACCGGGTCGAGCTCGTACTCCTGCGCGGGGACCGAGAAGGTCATGCGCAGGAAGTTCTCGACGTACCCGAGGTCGTTGCGCGGGTAGACGAAGGGGTGGCCGATCGACTTCTTGTACGCGTACGCCGCGATCGTCGGAAGCTTGGCGAGCAGCCGGATCGTGGAGAGGTTGCGCTGCTTCTCGTCGAACGGGTTGTGACTGTCCTGGTAGAAGGTCGACAGCGCCGAGACGACCGACGACAGCATCGCCATCGGGTGGGCGTCGCGCGGGAAGCCCCTGTAGAAGTTCTTGACGTCCTCGTGCAGCAGGGTGTGCTGCGTGATTTCGTTCTTGAAGGTGGAGAGCTCGTCGACGTTCGGGAGCTCGCCGTTGATCAGCAGGTAGGCCACCTCCAGGAAGGTGGACCGCTCGGCCAGCTGCTCGATCGGGTAACCGCGGTAGCGGAGGATGCCCTGCTCACCGTCGAGATAGGTGATCGCGGATTTGTAGGCGGCCGTATTGCCGTACCCACTGTCCAGCGTCACCAGACCGGTCTGGGCGCGGAGCTTACCGATGTCGAAGCCCTTGTCGCCGACGGTGCTGTCGATCACCGGGTAGGTGTACTCGCCATCGCCGTACCGCAGTACTACAGAGTTGTCGCTCACGTCATCCCTCACCGACGTTGTGCCTCTTCTTCGAGGTGCCCTGACTGTCTCTACCATCCCCCATTTGGCCCTGGAGAGTGCACTCGGGGTCGACCATTGGGCCTATCGGCGGCACTCAGTGCCGCCAACCTGCTCATCCTGCCCCGTTCGTGGCGCGACTGGAAGTGCTCTGTGACCTTCATGACTCGTTTGATCGATCATTTTTTGTGATGGACCGCTTCTCGCGCCCGAAAGGCCCCGTTCAGTGCTCGAACGGGCCGGTTCGCCTCGCGAGGAGTCGGTGGTTCACGAGCCGGACAGCCGGAAGTCCAGGGCCGTGCACCGGCGTCCCGCTGACACCGTACGCACCGCCTGGCCTATCGCCTTGCGCGAACCGACGAGGACGACCAGCTTCTTGGCCCGGGTGACCGCGGTGTAGAGCAGATTGCGCTGAAGCATCATCCAGGCGCCCGTGGTCACCGGGATCACCACCGCCGGGTACTCGCTGCCCTGGGAGCGGTGGATGGTCACCGCGTAGGCGTGGGCCAGCTCGTCGAGTTCGTCGAACTCGTACGGCACCTCCTCGTCCTCGTCCGTGCGCACCGTCAGGCGCTGTTCGACCGGATCGAGGGAGGTGACGACGCCCACGGTGCCGTTGAAGACGCCGTTCTCGCCCTTGTCGTAGTTGTTGCGGATCTGGGTGACCTTGTCGCCGACCCGGAAGACACGGCCGCCGAGCCGCTTCTCGGCGAGGTCCGGACGGCCGGGGGTGATGGCCTGCTGGAGCAGTCCGTTCAGATGACCCGCGCCGGCCGGGCCCCGGTGCATGGGCGCGAGGACCTGGATGTCCCGGCGGGGGTCGAGGCCGAATTTGGCCGGAATGCGCCGGGCCGCCACGTCGACGGTGAGCCGCCCGGCCTCCTCGGTGTCGTCCTCGACGAACAGGAAGAAGTCCTTCATGCCGTCGGTGAGCGGGTGCTGCCCGGAGTTGATCCGGTGCGCGTTGGTCACCACCCCGGACTGCTGGGCCTGGCGGAAGACCTTGGTGAGGCGCACCGCGGGGACCGGACCGCGGTCGGCGAGCAGATCGCGCAGCACCTCGCCCGCGCCGACGCTCGGCAGTTGGTCGACGTCGCCGACGAAGAGCAGGTGGGCGCCCGGGGGCACCGCCTTGACCAGCTTGTTGGCGAGCAGCAGGTCGAGCATGGAGGCCTCGTCCACGACGACCAGGTCGGCGTCCAGCGGCCGGTCCCTGTCGTAGGCCGCGTCGCCGCCCGGCTTGAGCTCCAGGAGCCGGTGCACGGTGGAGGCCTCGGCTCCGGTGAGTTCGGCGAGACGCTTGGCGGCCCGGCCGGTGGGCGCGGCGAGGACCACCTTGGCCCCCTTGGCGCGGGCCAGCTCCACGATCGAGCGGACCGTGAACGACTTGCCGCAGCCCGGGCCTCCGGTGAGCACGGCGACCTTCTCGGTGAGCGCGAGCCGGACCGCCGCCGCCTGCTCGGGGGCCAGCTCCGCGCCCGTACGCCCCTGCAGCCAGGCCAGTGCCTTGTCCCAGACCACGTCGTGGAAGCCGGGCATCCGGTCCCGGTCGGTGCGCAGCAGGCGCAGCAGCTGTGCGGAGAGCGAGAGTTCGGCGCGGTGGAAGGGCACCAGGTAGACGGCCGTCACCGGGTCGCCGCCTTCCGGGCCCGGAACCCTCTCCCGTACGACACCGGGGTCCTCGCCCTCCTCCGCGGGCGCCGCCAGCTCCGCCAGGCACTCGATGACCAGGCCCGTGTCGACCTGGAGCAGCTTCACGGCGTCCGCGATCAGCCGCTCCTCCGGGAGGTAGCAGTGACCCTGGTCGGTGGACTGCGACAGGGCGTACTGAAGGCCGGCCTTGACGCGCTCCGGGCTGTCGTGCGGGATGCCGACGGACTGGGCGATCTTGTCGGCGGTGAGGAAGCCGATGCCCCAGACGTCGGACGCCAGACGGTAGGGCTGGTTCTTCACGACCGAGATCGACGCGTCGCCGTACTTCTTGTAGATACGGACCGCGATGGAGGTGGACACCTCGACGGTCTGGAGGAAGAGCATGACCTCCTTGATCGCCTTCTGTTCCTCCCAGGCGTCGGCGATCCTCCCCGTGCGCTTGGGGCCGAGTCCCGGGACCTCGATGAGCCGCTTGGGCTCCTCCTCGATGATCCGCAGGGTGTCCAGTCCGAAGTGCTGGGTGATGCGGTCGGCGAAGACCGGGCCGATGCCCTTGACCAGGCCGGATCCGAGATAGCGGCGGATGCCCTGGACGGTCGCAGGGAGCAGCGTCGTGTAGTTCTCCACGGTGAACTGCTTGCCGAACTGCGGGTGGGAGCCCCAGCGGCCCTCCATGCGCAGGGACTCGCCGACCTGGGCGCCGAGAAGCGAGCCGACGACGGTGAGCAGATCGCCGGCGCCGCGGCCGGTGTCGACCCGGGCGACCGTGTATCCGTTCTCCTCGTTGGCGTACGTGATGCGTTCGAGCACGCCTTCCAGCGTGGCCAGTCGCCGCTCGCTCGCCTGGGCGGCCCCCGCCTGATCGGTCATGATCCGAAGGTACCGCCCGCCTCCGACAGTGCTCCGGCGCTGTGGACAACTCGTCCGAACGGGGCCCGCGAAAACTTCGAGGGGCCCGGTCCGTCGACCGGGCCCCTCGGCTTTCCCCTCCGTATCAGAACCCCCGCGATCCCCCCGGATCCCCCTCCAAAGGTCCTGATGCCACATACGACCCGCGAGGTCGGGGAAGGGTTGCACGGACTTCGGAAGATTTTTTCGGCCGACCGCGGCGGTACGGAATCACTGCTGGTCCGACGGCATTTCGGGGCACTGCCCGGCGTGCTCCAGGAACCGTGCCGCCGTCTCGGCCAGCACCTCGCGCCCGTCCCGGGCCCACAGCGCGTCGTTGAAGAGTTCGACCTCGATGGGTCCGGTGTAGCCCGCCGCCTCGACGAGCCCCCGCCACGCGCGAAGGTCGATCGAGCCGTCGCCGAGCTGGCCGCGGCCGTTGAGGACGCCCTCGGGAAGCGGGGTGGTCCAGTCGGCGAGCTGGAAGGTGTGGATGCGGCCCCCGGCCCCCGCGCGGGCGATCTGGGCGGGGGCCGTGTCGTCCCACCAGAGGTGGTACGTGTCGACGGTGACGCCCACCTGGTCCGCGGGAAAGCGTTCCGCGAGGTCCAGTGCCTGGGCGAGCGTGGAGACCACACAGCGGTCGGCCGCGTACATCGGGTGGAGTGGTTCGACGGCCAGCCGTACGCCGTGGGAAGCGGCGTACGGACCCAGTTCGCCGAGCGCGTCGGCGATGCGCTCACGGGCGCCGTGCAGGTCCTTCGAGCCGGGCGGCAGGCCGCCGGAGACCAGGACGAGGGTGTCGGTGCCGAGGGTCGCGGCCTCGTCGACGGCCGCGCGGTTGTCGTCCAGGGCTCGCTGCCGCTCCCCCGGTTCGATCGCGGTGAGGAAGCCGCCCCGGCAGAGGGTGGTGACGGCCAGGCCCGCGTCGTGGACGAGTTTCGCGGTGGCGCCGAGGCCGTACGACCGCACGGGCTCGCGCCAGAGGCCGACGCCGGGGATGCCCATCTCCAGGCAGGCTTCGACGAGTTCGGGTATCGACAGCTGTTTGACCGTCATCTGGTTGACGGAGAAGCGGGCGAGGCTGCTCATGGGGTCACTCCGTACAGGGCGAGCAGGGTCTTCATCCGGGTTTCGGCGCGTTCGGGGTCCGGGAACAGGCCCAGTCCGTCGGCCAGTTCGTAGGCGCGCGCGAGGTGCGGCAGCGAGCGCGCCGACTGGAGGCCGCCCACCATCGCGAAGTGCTCCTGGTGGCCGGCGAGCCAGGCCAGCAGGACGACGCCGGTCTTGTAGAAGCGGGTCGGGCGCTGGAAGAGGTGGCGGGACAACTCGACGGTGGGGTCGAGGAGTTCGCGGAAGCCCTTGACGTCCCCGGTGTCCAGGACGCGTACGGCCCGCGCGGCGAGGGGGCCGAGCGGATCGAAGATGCCGAGCAGCGCGTGGCTGAAGCCCCGTTCGTCGCCCGCGATCAGCTCGGGGTAGTTGAAGTCGTCGCCGGTGTAGCAGCGGACGCCGTCCGGGAGGCGGCGGCGCAGTTCGATCTCGCGGCGGGCGTCCAGCAGGGAGACCTTGACGCCGTCCACCTTGTCCGGGTGGGCGGCGATCACCTCCAGGAACACCTCCGTCGCCGCGTCCAGGTCACCGGAGCCCCAATAGCCCTCCAGGGCCGGGTCGAACATCGGGCCCAGCCAGTGCAGGATCACCGGGTCGGCGGCCTGGCGCAGGAGTTGGCCGTAGACGTCGAGGTAGTCCTCGGGTCCTGCGGCGGTCGCGGCGAGCCCGCGGGAGGCCATCAGGATCGCCTGCGCGCCCGACTCCTCGACGAAGGCGAGCTGTTCCTCGTACGCGGCCCGCACCTCGTGGAGTGTGGCGGGGGCCGTGAGCTGGTCGGTGCCGACGCCGCAGGCGATCATGCCGCCGACGGCCCTGGCCTCGGCGGAGGACCGGCGCACGAGTTCGGCCGCCCCGGGCCAGTCCAGGCCCATCCCACGCTGGGCGGTGTCCATCGCCTCGGCGACGCCGAGGCCGTGCGACCACAGATGGCGCCGGAAGGCGAGCGTGGCGTCCCAGTCGACGGCGGCGGGCGAGTCGGGCGAGACGTCCGCGTACGGGTCGGCGACGACATGCGCGGCCGAGAAGACCGTGCGGGAGGCCAGGGGCTCGCCGTCGGGGAGGACGGCGAGGGGGTCGGTGCGCGGCTCGTAGATCCGCAACCGGCCGTCGGCGCCCGGGAGTCGGATGGTCACAGGGCGATCTCCGGTACGTCGAGGCGGCGGCCCTCGGCCGAGGATTTCAGGCCCAGCTCGGCGAGTTGGACGCCGCGGGCGCCGGCGAGGAGGTCCCAGCGGTAGGGGGCGTCGGCGTAGACGTGCCGCAGGAACAGCTCCCACTGGGCCTTGAACCCGTTGTCGAACTCGGCGTTGTCGGGAACCTCCTGCCACTGGTCGCGGAAGGAGTAGGTGGCCGGGATGTCCGGGTTCCAGACCGGCTTGGGGGTGGAACTGCGGTGCTGGACACGGCAGTTGCGCAGTCCGGCGACCGCCGAACCCTCCGTGCCGTCGACCTGGAACTCGACCAGTTCGTCGCGGTTGACGCGCACGGCCCAGGAGGAGTTGATCTGGGCGACCGCGCCGCCCTCCAGCTCGAAGATGCCGTAGGCGGCGTCGTCGGCCGTGGCGTCGTAGGGCTTGTCCCGCTCGTCCCAGCGCTGCGGGATGTGGGTGGCGGTGAGCGCCTGCACGGAGGTGACGCGACCGAACAGCTCGTGCAGGACGTACTCCCAGTGCGGGAACATGTCGACGACGATGCCGCCGCCGTCCTCGGCGCGGTAGTTCCAGGAGGGCCGCTGGGCCTGCTGCCAGTCGCCCTCGAAGACCCAGTAGCCGAACTCTCCGCGGACGGACAGGATCCGCCCGAAGAATCCGCCGTCGACGAGCCGCTTCAGCTTGAGCAGGCCGGGGAGGAAGAGCTTGTCCTGCACGACGCCGTGCTTGATGCCGGCGGCGTGCGCGAGGCGGGCCAGTTCGAGTGCCCCGTCGAGGCCCGTGGCGGTGGGCTTCTCGGTGTAGATGTGCTTGCCCGCGGCGACGGCCTTCCGGAGTGCCTCCTCGCGGGCGGAGGTCACCTGGGCGTCGAAGTAGAGGTCGACGGACGGATCGGCGAGCACCGCGTCCAGGTCCGTCGACCAGTGGTCGAGGCCGTGCCGCTCGGCGAGCGCCTTCACGGCTTGCTCACGGCGGCCGACGAGGACGGGTTCGGGCCACAGCACGGTGCCGTCGCCGAGGTCGAGACCGCCCTGGTCGCGCAGGGCGAGGATCGAGCGGACCAGGTGCTGGCGGTAGCCCATGCGTCCCGTCACGCCGTTCATGGCGATCCGCACCGTCTTGCGTGTCACGTCATTCCCTTCGTACGCGTCAGGCGCCGAGCACGCTCACAGGTGAGCGCGGCAGCAAGCGCTTTCTATCCCTGAGAAGCTAGCCTCTGTGCAGCGGTCCGGACAAGACCACCGCGAAGTCGAGTTGTTCGAGGGGGCGAACAACGGGGGCCGTTGGCCGTATGGTCTGCACGGACCCTGCCCACAGGAAGCGGCGCACTCGGCCTTCGACTCCGTGTTCGACGCCGTACGACGAGGTATGACCAGGCACGACGACGTACGAGACGTACGAAGTGGTACGACGAGACGCGCGACCGGAGGACGACGAGATGACGGTGACCCTGGCGGACGTGGCGGCCCGCGCGCAGGTCTCTCCCGCGACGGTGTCGCGCGTACTGAACGGGAACTATCCCGTGGCCTCCTCCACACGTGAGCGGGTGCTGCGCGCGGTGGACGAGCTGGACTACGTGCTGAACGGGCCCGCGAGCTCGCTGGCCGCGGCGACCTCCGACCTCGTCGGGATCCTGGTCAACGACATCGCCGACCCCTTCTTCGGGATCATGGCGGCCGCGATCCAGTCGGAGATCGGCGGTCCCGGGGGGCGCGCGGGCGGGGAGCGGCTCGGCGTCGTGTGCAACACCGGCGGCTCCCCGGAGCGCGAGCTCACCTATCTCACGCTCCTTCAGCGCCAACGCGCCGCCGCGGTCGTGCTCACCGGCGGCGCCATAGAGGACACCGCCCACGCCGGCGCCGTGGCCGCGAAGCTGCGCAGGCTGGCGGAGGCGGGCACCCGGGTCGTGCTGTGCGGACGGCCGCCCGCGCCGGACGCGCCCGAGGCGATCGCGCTGACCTTCGACAACCGCGGCGGCGGCAAACAGCTCACCGAGCATCTGATCGGCCTCGGCCACCGGCGGCTCGGCTACATCGCGGGCCCCGAGGAACGCACGACGACCCGCCACCGCCTGGAGGGCCACCGCGCCGCGCTCGACGCACACGGCATCGAGGACGACCCGCGGCGCACCGTGCACGGCCGCTACGACCGCCGGTCCGGTTACGAGGCGACGCTCGAACTCCTGCGCCGTGAACCGTCGTTGACGGCCGTCGTCGCCGCGAACGACACCGTGGCACTGGGCGCCTGCGCGGCCCTGCGCGACTCCGGGCTGCGCATCCCGGACGACGTGTCCGTCGTGGGCTTCGACGATCTGCCGTTCAGCATCGACGCCGTGCCCGCGCTCACGACCGTACGGCTGCCGCTCTCCGAGGCGGGCGCCCGCGCCGGGCGGATCGCCATGGGCCGCGAGGAGCCGCCGCCGGGCGGGATCGCTACGGTGCGGGGGGAACTGATGGTTCGGGGTTCCACCGGGGCACCCCGGGACTGACCTCTCCTTCCCGGACTCCCCTGGGCCTGGACCCACTGCCGCGAGGGGTCTCCCGGGGGGCCGGGTTCTCGGGGTTCCCAGGGGATCAGCCTTTTCTTCGCCCTCCGCCCCTACCCTCCCCCAAGGTCTCGGCTTCGCTCGACCAGGGGGGGACCCCCATCGCACCTGGGGCTCCGCCCCGGACCCCGCTCGTCAAACGCCGGAGGGGCTGAATTTCCCCGGCCCGGGAAAATGGTGGGCCACCACGACGCACCCGCAGCCGGGGACGCGCGGGAGGGGACGTGCCGGTACATCGAATGCCCGCAGGCCGGACGGATCACGACCCGCCCGCATCTCGAAACGCCGCTGGGATCCGTTCGGATGCGGGCGGATGTACCGGCGCGGCCCCGACCCACCCACCGGCCGGACCGGAACCCGAAAACCGCCGAGGCCACCGCACCGCAGGGTAGGCCCCAGAGGCCCGGCGGTTCTATGCTCGGGTTGGCGATTATCTCTGACTGGGTCAGGTACCCAGGAGGACAGCAGGCCGACCGTGTACAGCCAACACTCGGGGCCGATCATGACCATCCAGGACATCCGCTCCTTCAACCGCTTCTACACGAACGTCATCGGCGCGCTCGACTACGGCCGTCATCTCTACGCGCCGTACACGCTGACCGAGTCCCGCGTCCTCTACGAACTGGCGCACACGTCCCAGGTGGACGCCGCCGATCTCCGGGCCGAACTCTCCCTGGACTCCGGTTACTTGAGCAGGATTCTGAACAAGTTCGAGCAGGACGGGCTGGTCGAGCGCGCCGCGTCCGAGAAGGACCCGCGGCGTCGGAGGATCACGCTCACCGCGCGCGGCCGGGAGGCCGCCGGTCTGCTCGACGAGCGGGCGCGCCAGACCGTGGGTTCCCTGCTGGAGACCGTGGCCCCCGCCGACCGGCTGCGGCTCGCGGAGGCGATGCGCACGGTGCGGACGCTCCTGGGCGACGGGCGGGCCGCGCCCCGCCGCGAGGATGTCGTCCTGCGCGAACCGGGCCCCGGCGACCTCGGCTGGATCGTGCAGCGCAACGCGGCGCTGTACGCGGCCGAGTACGGCTGGAACACCGACTACGAGGGCCTGGTCGCGAGGATCGTCGCCGACTTCGCCGAGGATCACGACCCCCACCTGGAGCGGGTGTGGATCGCCGAGCTCGACGGGCGGCCCGTCGGATGCGTGATGTGCGTACGGGACGACGCTCCCGGCACGGCCCGTCTGCGTCTGCTGCTGGTCGAGCCGGAGACGCGGGGTCTCGGCATCGGCGACCGTCTCGTCGGAGCCGTCACCGAGTTCGCGCGCGACGTCGGCTATCACGAGCTCGTCCTGTGGACCAACGACGTCCTGGCCGCCGCCCGCCGCATCTACCGGCGCCACGGCTTCGTTCTGGTCGCCGAGAAACCGCACCGGTCCTTCGGCGCGGATCTGGTGGGCCAGGACTGGCGGCTGGACCTGCGCGTCGACCCGGAGTGACCCGGCCCGGACGCCGCCAAGGGGCGCGGGCAGGCGTCCGGTACGGCGCGGGGAGACGTCCGTCGATCCCAAGATGTGAACAACTCGTCCGCCCGCTGAGCGAAGCCGCATCACAGAGTTAACTCAAAGACCTACCGTACGTGACCGCTCACGCAACCTGAGTGCGAGACCGTACTCCCCCAAGTAACCCGTTCTCAGGGGGAGTTGGCATATATGCAAGGCACCGTGGACGGCTTCGGATACGGGCTGGTGACTCCGGTGGTCTCCTACCTCGTCGCCTGTCTGGGCAGCGCTCTGGGGCTGCGCTGCGTCGTCCGTTCTCTGTACAACCGGCAGTCGTGGAAGCCGGGTTGGCTGGTGCTCGGGGCGGCGACCATCGGCTGCGGCATCTGGACCATGCACTTCGTCGCGATGGTCGGCTTCCGGATCCAGGGGATCCAGATCGACTACGACGCCCGTCTGACGGGGCTCAGTCTCGTCGTGGCGATCACGGTGGTCGGCGTCGGTGTCTTCGCCGTGGGATATCGCGGAGCCACCACCGCCACCCTGACCGCCGCCGGGATCTTCACCGGGCTCGGCGTGGCCGCCATGCACTACCTGGGCATGGCGGCGCTCCAGTTGAACGGGTCCCTCGAGTACGACTCGCTCACGGTCGGGGCCTCCGTGCTGATCGCGGTCGCCGCCGCGACCGCCGCCCTGTGGGCCGCCGCCTCCTACCGGGGCTTCCCGGCCGCCCTCGGCGCGAGTCTCCTCATGGGCATCGCCCTGACCGGCATGCACTACACCGGCATGGCCGCCCTCGGAGTGCACCTGCGCGGCGCGACCGACGCGTCGTACATCACCGGGATGAACGGCAACGCGTCGCCCACCTCGATCCTGCTGCCCATGCTCATCGGACCGGTCGTCTTCCTGATCCTGGCCGGAGTGGTGGTCATGTTCGACCCCCAGCTCGTCCTCGGCGACGGGGACTGGAGCCGGGCCACCCCGCGTCGGCGCCGCGGCACGGCCGCCGTTCCCGAGCGCCCCGCGCACCCGCCGCGCACCGAGTCCCTCTTCGACCCCCGGGACCAGCGGGCGGGCCGGCGCGCCGCCCAGCGCGGGCGGTGAGCTCCGCCGTCCCGTCGGGACACCGGTCGGTCTTTCGTGGTGGAGCGGGTGAGCGGGACCGCGCGCCACGGCAGCCCACTTGGCCCGGTGAGCGCTGCGGCGGTGTGTGCCCCTGACGGACCCCTAGCGGACGGTATCCGTGGCCGCGAGGGTCGCTCTGCGTACCCTCGCGGCCAGCCGGTCCCGGCACTCGGGCCATTCCGCGGCCGTCACCGAATAGATCGCGGAGTCGCGCAGCAGACCGTCCTCGCCCGGCGCCCAGGAGCGGGACCAGTTGCGCAGGACGCCTTCGAGGCGGGCGCCGGTGCGCTCGATCGCGGCGCGGGAGCGGGAGTTGCGGGCATCGGTCTTCAGGTCCACGCGGGAGACGCCCCACTCCTCGAAGGCGTGCCGGAAGAGCAGGAACTTCGACTCCGCGTTCAGGCCCGTGCCCTGCGCGGAGGAGGCGAGCCAGGTGAACCCGACCTCGACGGCGTCGAGCCGGTCGTCCGTGCGCCAGGAACGCGGCTCCCAGTAGGACGTGGCGCCGACCGCCCGTCCGGAGGCCAGGGACACCTGGGCGTAGGGGGCGAGCATGCCCGTCGCGGCGCGGGCGAGCTGCGCGTCGACGTAGTCCCCGACCTCGTCGGCCCGGGGCACCCAGGTGAACGCGTAGGAGTCCCGGTGTTCCTCGGCGGCTTCGGCGAGGTCGGTCGTGTGCCGGTGGCCGAGCGGCTCCAGCCGTACCAGCCCGCCTTCGAGAACCGGCCCCTTCATCTGGAAAGCCAACGCCCCGCACCCTTCGCCGCCCGGTATCTGTCCGCTGCGATTCCTATGCGGTCGGGGCGACGCGTGTCCAGTGGTTATACGGCCTCGACGGTACCGGCGTGCCGGGCGCGTTCGGCGGCCAGGACGGTGAGATGGCTGGTGAGGGACTCCCGCGGGCCCGACTTCACCAGGCCGGGGTTCCCGGTGGCGACGGCGGCGACGAACGCGTCCATGAGACCGGCGTCGCCACCGCCGTGGCCGCCCGCCGCGTCCATACCGCCCGCGGCGGCGAGGTCGACGGCCTCCTCGGTCCGGGTCAGGAAGTCGTAGACGCTCAGACTCTCGCCGTCGCCGCGCAGTTCGCCGCGGGTCCCGAAGATCCGGGTCCGGCGGTCGGCCTGTTCGGTGAAGGCGGTCATGGTGAAGGTGGCGGTGGCCCCGGAGGCGAACTCCATCGACACCACCTGGTGGTCGACCACGTCGTTGTCGCAGGCGTACACGCATCGCCCGTACGGGCCCTCGCGCAGGGCGGTGTCCAGCGCCTCGGGGGTGAAGTCGTCGACCAGCACGCTCAGCGGCCAGTGGTGTTCGCCCCGGGCGAGCCGGTCGCCGTACTCGCGCCGGGCGGAGTACGGGCAGGTGTTCTCCACCGCGCAGTCCAGGCAGCGGTCGGCGGCGCCCTCGGGCCTGTTCTCGGGCCGGAAGTGCGAGAGGCGTCCGAAACTGGATACGCGGACCGGGGGTTGCCCGAGGATGTGCTGCAACCAGTCGATGTCGTGGCAGGACTTGGCCATCAGCATGGACGTCGCCCGGTCCGTACGGCTCCAGTTGCCGCGGACGAAGGAGTGGGCCTGGTGCCAGAAGCCGACGGGTTCCAGGTGCTGGACATTGACGATCTCCCCGATCCGGCCGGAGTCCACGACCTCCTTCACGGCGCGGGTGTACCGGGTGTAGCGCAGGACGTGCCCGACCGCGAGGGTCACCCCGGCCTTCTCCACCGCGTCGACGATCCGCCGGCACTCGTCCTCGGTCAGGGCCATCGGCTTCTCCAGCAGGATGTGGTAGCCGAGGGCCGCGAACTCCAGTACCGGCTCCAGGTGTTCGCGGTCCATGGTGCAGATCAGCACGGCGTCCGCGATCCGGCCGCGGGCGGCCAGCACCCGCCAGTCGTCCACCGCGGCGTCCGGCTCCAGGGCGTGGGCGGCGGCGAACCGGCGCCGCCGGGTCTCCCGGGGTTCGGCCACGGCCACCACCTCGGCCCGGTCGGGATGGTCCAGGGCCCAGCGTGCGTGGCCGGTCCCCCGGTCCCCGGCACCGACGACGGCGAGTGTGACAACGGAGGCGACGGAGTGCATCTGTGGACCGCTTTCCCAGTCGGGTCGCAGGCGCGGTTGGCGCCGTCCGTCGGGAAGCTAGCCGCCCGGGATCTCCGCGACAAGACGCCCGCGGCACTCACCGGTCCGGCTCGGCCGTCCTCCCCGGCGGCTCCGGCGGCAGCCCACGTCACGAACACCTCGTGGAAGGCCGGGAACGTCCTGCGCACGCGCGGTTGAGATGGCCCGGCCGACTCATCCACCCCACCTGCACCGACTTCCGGCGTTCCCTCGGATCCCGGGAACCCGGGCCCCTCGCGCTTCGTCACATCCGCATGCTGCCGGACGAGTCTCCGCAGTGCGGTGTCGGCTTCGCTGCTGGCTGCGATCGCTGACCAACCCTCTCCGCCGCCTGCGGCCGGCAGCACGCCGTCACCGGCGCGCCCCCCTCCAACTGCGCCGGTGGCGGCCCCTTCCCCGATACTGTGCACACCCTTGACTGGAAGAAACTTCCCGGATATTCGTGATTCCTCGGAAGTTTCCTTCACGAGGGAAGGAGCGCTCGTGCGCGACTCCAGCACGGGAAGCACCGCAAGACCGTCCGGGCGGACCGAGCCGGACAGACCGTCAAGGCCCTCCCGGCGTACGGTTCTCGCCGCCACGGCGGGCATGACCGCCGCGCTGGCCGCCGGACCCCGCGCCCACGCGGCCGACGCCCGCCCCCACGGGGACAAGGCACTGCGCGCCCTGATCTCCCGCATGACCCTGGAGGAGAAGGTCGGCCAGCTCTTCGTCATGCGGGTGTACGGCCATTCGGCCACCGCGCCCGACCAGGCCGACATCGACGCCAACCTCAAGGAGATCGGCGTCCGGACGGCCGCCGAGCTGATCGCCAAGTACCGCGTCGGCGGCATCATCTACTTCGCCTGGGCGCACAACACCCGGGATCCGCATCAGATCGCCGACCTGTCGAACGGGATCCAGCGGGCCTCGCTGGAGCAGCCGCGCGGGCTGCCGCTGCTGATCTCCACCGACCAGGAACACGGGATAGTGGCTCGGGTGGGCAAGCCCGCGACACTGTTCCCGGGCGCCATGGCGCTGGGAGCGGGCGGCTCGCGGGCGGACGCCCGGACGGTGGGCCGCATCGGCGGCGCCGAACTGCGCGCGATCGGCATCAGCCAGGACTACTCCCCCGACGCCGACGTGAACGTCAACCCGGCCAACCCGGTGATCGGCGTCCGCTCCTTCGGCGCCGACCCCGACGCGGTGGCGGGCATGGTGGCAGCCGAGGTGAAGGGGTACCAGAGCTCCGGCGTCGCGGCCACGGCCAAGCACTTCCCCGGCCACGGCGACACCGCCGTGGACAGCCACTTCGGCTTCCCCGTCATCACCCACAGCCGCGAACTGTGGTCGGCCCTCGACGCGGTGCCCTTCCGGGCGGCGATCCGCGCCGGCATCGACTCGATCATGACCGCGCACATCATGGTCCCGGCGCTCGACCCGGCCGGCGATCCCGCCACCCTCTCCCACCCGATCCTCACCGGCATCCTGCGCGGCGAACTGGGCTACGACGGCGTCGTGGTGACGGACTCGCTGGGCATGGAGGGCGTCCGGACGAAGTACGGCGACGACCGCGTCCCCGTCCTCGCCCTCAAGGCCGGTGTCGACCAGCTCCTCAACCCGCCCGACCTGAGTGTCGCGTGGAACGCGGTGCTGAACGCCGTACGCGGCGGCGAGCTGACCGAGGCCCGCCTCGACGAATCGATCCTGCGCATCCTGCGGCTCAAGTCGAAGCACGGAGTTCTGAGCGACCCGTACGTGCGTGAAGGGGGCGTCGACCGGGTGGTCGGCATCCCGGCACATCTCAGGGCGGCCGACCGGATCGCCGAGCGCACCACCACGCTGCTGGTCAACAAGGAGGGGCTGCTCCCGCTGTCCCGGCGGTGTACCCCGAGGGTGCTGGTGGTGGGCGCCGATCCCGCCTCGCCGTCACTGTCCGACGGGCCGCCCACCACTGTCCTCGCCGGCGCGCTGACCGAGCTGGGCTTCACGGCCACGGCCCTGTCCACGGGTACGGCACCGTCGGCGACGACGATCGCCAAGGCCGTCGCCGCGGCGGCCGACGCGGACGCGGTGGTCGTCGGGACGTACAACGTGACGGCGACCGGGTCCCAGAAGACCCTGGTCGAGCGTCTGCTCGCCACGGGTGTCCCGGTGATCGCCGTCGCCATCCGCAACCCGTACGACATCGCCCTGCTCCCAGGGGTCGGCGCCTGCCTGGCCTCGTACTCCTGGACCGATGTCGAAGTGCGCGCCGCCGCCCGGGTGATCGCCGGCCGGGTGGATCCCCGGGGCAAGCTGCCGGTGGCGGTGCAGCGGGCGGACGACCCGGCACAGGTGCTGTATCCGATCGGGTACGGGTTGACGTACTAGCCCTACGCAGCCCACCCGGCGCGCCACCCCCAAGTGGGCCAAAGGGCCCCGCACGTCTGGCGTGTGCCCGCTTCCGCGGGTCACGCTGGGCGGGGGTCGGGGGGTAAGCCATGCGAGCCAGCGCGGTGTGTCGGCGTTCCGCGGGAACGGTGTGCGCCCTGCTGCTGGCCGGGGCCGCCCTCTCGGGCTGCGACCGCTGGTCCGGCTCCGGAGCCGCCGCCCCCGACCCGGCAGCGGCCTCGACGCGCCCCTCCGGCTACGGATCGGTCTTCCTCGGCCGTGGCGAGTGCAGTTCCTTCGGCACGACCAGTTTCACCGAGGTGCCCTGCGGCAGCGAACGGGCCGCCGCCCGGGTGATCGCCCGCTACGACGGAAACGTCGAGGACGGCCCGTCCTGCCCGGCGACCACGGACTTCGTCCTGCACATCAGCGAGACCGAGCCCTCCTCCGATAGGAGCGGCGACGCCGCCGTCCCCCAGGGCTACGCCTGCATGCGCAAACTCGAACCCCCGCACCCCGGCGACCCGGGCGGCGGCGGAGGCCCCCGGACCGTCGTCGGCGACTGCGTCTACGGATCGGGCCGCGGGCAGGTCCGCGAGACGGCGTGCGACGGCACGGGCGGAAAGCGCCCGGAGTACAGGGTGACGTCGGCGGTGACGGCCCGCTCCAAGTGCCCGTCCGGCACGGAGCTCTACGTCGATCTCGGCGGCACCAGGCCGGTGGGCTGCGCCCGCCCGGTGTGAACCGGGGGCGGGCACAGCCGGGATCCGGTTACGGGCGGAGCGTCATCTCGCGTTCGACGTCACGCCGGTCCAGCCTCGCGTCGAACCTCGCGAGCGGCCGGGCCGCCGACGGGTTCGCCCGGACCGTCGCGGAGGCGACGCCCGCCCAGTCGAGGATGCGGGCGGTGGCGAGCGCCTTCTGGTCGGCGACGAGTCCCGCGACATTGGCGCCGTGGTTCAGGCCCGGCGCCGTGAAGACGTAGGCGTCGCGTGCCCCGGAACCGAGGCGGAACCGCTCGGCGCCCCAGGGGTCGTTCTCGCCGTAGACGAACAGCATGTGGTGCGCGTGGTGGCGGACCCAGCCGTCCACGTCACGCATCGCCGACGGCTGGAACCTCATCGGGATGGCGCGCGGCACGTAGTTGCGCGGGGGCTGGTAGCCGTAGCGGATGTACTTCTTCTCGATGTACGGGAAGTGGATGGTGGGCGCGCCCAGTTGGGTGCCCGCCTGGTAGTAGTACGGCGTGTACGGCTCCAGGCCCTGGTCGGTGTAGAACGAGAAGCCGGAGATGGTGTCGACGGAGTTCCAGATGTCGTCGTCGCTCGCGTGCGCGGAGTCCGCCGGGATCGTGTCGCAGTCCTTCAGCAGGCTGTACTGCCAGAAGCCCCACACGTAGTCGAGCACGACCGCCTCGTACGCCTTGTCCAGGCTGCCGACGGTGGTGAAGGTGTAGCCGTTGTCGGCGGCGTAGGCCGCGTACTTCTTCTCCAGCGGCTCGCGGCGCACGAGGGCCTCGCGCTGCACGGCGTCCAGCTTGTCGCGGCACTCCTTGGTGCCGACCGACGTGAAGAAACGGTCGTACGCCGAGTCCTCGTCGTTCACGGCGTCGTTGGGCGCGACGTAGGCGACGACGCCGTCCATGTCGTGCGGGTAGAAGCGCTCGTAGTACGTGGCGGTCATGCCGCCCTTCGAGCCGCCGGTGGAGATCCACTTCTGGCCGTAGACCGACTTGAGGGCCTCGAAGACGCGGTGCTGGTCGCTGGCCGCCTGCCAGATGTCGAGCTTGGACCAGTCGGCGGGGTCGGGCCGGGACGGCGTGAAGAAGCGGTACTCCATCGAGACCTGGTTGCCGTCCACGATCTGGGTCGGCTCGCGGCGGCTCGGGGTGGTCGAGACGTTGTAGCCGCCGGTGTAGAAGACCGTCGGGCGCGCGGTGTCCTTGTGCAGCACGGTGATGCGCTGCTGGAACGTGCCCCTGGACGGGTGCCGGTGGTCGACCGGCTGGGTGTAATTCAGGACGAAGAACCGGTAGCCGGTGTAGGGCTTCTCCTGGATCAGGCTCATGCCCGGGATCGCGAGAAGCCGGTCGAGGATGTCTCCGTCCACAGCACTGTCAGCCGTACTGGTGGTGCCGGTGGTTCGTGTCGTGCCGTGGGCCTCCGGCGATGGGGGTCCCCCCTGCTCGAGCGAAGCCGAGAGCTTGGGGGCCGCGGTGGCCGCCCCCGCCGTGCTCAGCGTGCCTATGAGCACCGTGAGCGCGAGCAGCCATCTGAGCGCCTTGCGCATGCACTCTCCCCTGGGAATAGGCAGATGTCCGCCGGAACCTAACGGAGCAACTCCCGTGACACCAGGGGTTCTTGGGCCATGTACGACTCAGCAGAGGATCCAGCCGGAACTCACCGATCCCGAACCGACCGAGCCCTTGACCCGGACACAGCGATGGCCCGCGTACAGGGTGACCGGACCCGCGTGATGCGCGAAGTGCCCGGAGTCCATCACCGGCCGGCCACCGCGCGCCTGCACGCTGACGGACATCCGCTTGCGCGAGCCCCGCGCCCCGGGGAAGGTCACGGCGCAGACGTAACCGCTGCGTTTGTACACCTGTACGGAGCCGGTCGTGAAGGGCAACGTGCGGACCTTGCGGCCCGAACAGGAGGACGGGGCGGCCAGGGCACTGCCCGGACTCATGAACGCGAGCAGTCCGGCCGCGGTCAGCACGGCCAGCCCCAGCGCCAGCCGTCGGCGTATCGCACCACTGTCCACTGTCGTCCCTCCCGCAGCAATCAGCGTACTGGTGTACGGACGCAGGACGTACGGCGGATGGTTGCGTACCGCTACGACATCGCTGTCGGTCCCGCCTCACTCGCGAGAGGTTTTTCCCTTTTTCAGGGCAACCGTGCCCGTTTACCCGGGGTCCAACTGATCAGAAAACGAAAGGTGGTAGTTCATGTCCGGCATCAAGTCATCCCGCACGACCAACCGCGCACTCGTGGCCGCGGCCCTTCTGATCACCGCCGGCGCCTCGGTGCCGGCCGTCGCGAGTTCCACCGCTCCGCCGCCCGCCCGCAGCGGGAGCAACGGTCCCGTCTACGACCGCGTGGCCGACTTCTACGGCGCCTACATCGACGCCGTGACCGACACGGGCTCCGGCCGTCTCAGCACCCAACTGCGGTCCTTCTACCTGACCCCGGGGTTCCGCACCCGGCTGGCCGGGTGGGAGAACCGCCAGCACGCCGACGGCGTGCTGCGCGCCCAGGACGTGCCCAGCGCGTGGAAGGTGACGCCGGGCGACAGCGGCGCCGGGCACACCTGGTCGACGGTCCGGCTGACCTGGGGCTCCGTCCAGCACCCGACGTACACGTACCTGACGGTGCAGTCGGATCTGGCGACGAAGAGGATCTCCGACATCAAGCCGAGGAGCTGACATCGGGCCCGGGAACTGACATCAAGCCGAGGAGCTGACGGGCTCCTCGGGCTCCGGGGAACCCACGAAGGTCCGCCACAGCGCGGCGTAACGGCCGTCGAGGCGGAGCAGTTCGTCGTGGGTGCCGTCCTCGGTGACGCGGCCGTGGTCCATCACCACGACCCGGTCCGCGCGGGCGGCCGTCGTCAGCCGGTGGGCGACCACCAGAGTCGTGCGGCGGCCCGCCAGCCGGTCGGTGGCCTGGTTGACCAGGGCCTCCGTCCCCAGGTCCAGCGAGGCCGTCGCCTCGTCGAGGAGCAGCACGTCCGGATCGACCAGCTCCGCGCGGGCCAGCGCGATCAACTGGCGCTGTCCCGCGGAGAGGTTGCGGCCGCGCTCGGCGACCTCGTGGAGATAGCCGCGGTCCAGCGTGGCGATCATGTCGTGCGCGCCGACCGCGCGGGCGGCGGCCTCCACCTCGGCGTCGGTGGCGCCGGGACGGCCGTAGGCGATGGCGTCGCGGACGGTGCCCTGGAAGAGGTAGGCCTCCTGGGGGACGACGCCGAGCCGGTGCCGGTAGGCGGTGATGTCGAGGTCGCGCAGATCCCTGCCGTCGACCGTCACCCGCCCGCCCGTCGGGTCGTAGAACCGCGCGACCAGCTTCACGAGCGTCGACTTGCCCGCGCCGGTCTCGCCGACGAAGGCGACGGTCTGCCCGGCGGGGATGCGCAACGACACCGCGCTGAGCGCCTCTTCGGCCTCGCCCGTGGGGCCGTACGCGAAGTCGACGTCCTCGAACGCGATCTCGCCCCGCAGTGACGGCACCTCCAGCGGTTCGGCGGCGGCCTTGGTCGAGGTCGGCTCGCGGAGCAGTTCCTGGATGCGGCCCAGCGAGACGGTGGCCTGCTGATAGCCGTCGAAGACCTGCGAGAGCTGCTGCACGGGTGCGAAGAACAGGTCGATGTACAGGAGGTAGGCGACCAGCGCGCCGGTCGTGAGCGTGCCGGAGTCGATCCGCTGGGCGCCGACGATCAGCACGGCCGCCGCGGCTCCCGAGGCCAGCAGCTGGACGAACGGGAAGTAGACGGAGATCAGCCACTGGCCGCGGATCCGGGCCCTGCGGTAGCTGTCGCTGCCCTCGGCGAACCGCCGCGCGCTCGCGTCCTCGCGCCGGAAGGCCTGGAGGATCCGCAGCCCGGACACCGACTCCTGGAGATCGGCGTTGACCACCGACACGCGCTCGCGGGCCAGTTCGTACGCCTTGACGCTCGCCCGGCGGAAGAAGAACGTGCCGATGACCAGCGGCGGCAGCGTCACGAAGACGACCAGCGCCAGCTGTACGTCGATCACCAGCAGGGCGACCATGATGCCGAAGAAGGTGACGACGGAGACGAAGGCGGTGACGAGCCCGGTCTGCAGGAACGTGGACAGGGCGTCGACGTCGGTCGTCATCCGGGTCATGATCCGGCCCGTGAGCTCCCGCTCGTAGTAGTCGAGCCCGAGGCGCTGGAGCTGCGCGAAGATCTTCAGACGCAGCGCGTACAGGACCCGCTCGCCGGTACGGCCCGTCATCCGGGTCTCGCCGATCTGCGCCGCCCACTGGACGAGCACGGTGACCAGCGCGAGCGCGGCCGCCGCCCACACCGCGCCGAGCGCGAGCCGGTTGACGCCCTGGTCGATGCCGTGCCGGATCAGGATGGGCAGCAGCAGTGTCATCACCGCGTCGACCGCGACCAGGGCGAGGCTGATGAGCAGCGGGGCCCCGAAGCCGCGCAGCAGTCTGCGCAGTCCGTAGGAGTCCTCGGCCCCGACCGCGCGGGCCTCGTCGACGTCCGGGACGTCGGTGGCCGGGGGCAGCGCCTCGACCTGGGCGAGGAGTCCGGGGGTGGCGGGCATCCCTTCGAGCGCGTTGTCCCTGGGTTCGCGGTCACCGGTCCACAGGTGCGGTGTCACCCCGCGCTCGGCGTCGAACTCGGCGTCCAGCTCGTCCCGTACGGAGGTGTCCTCCTGCGGCGCCGCGGGCAGGGCGTGGCCCGGGGAGACGCCGCCCAGCTCGTCGGGGTCGGTGAGCAGCCGCCGGAAGAGGGCGGAGCGGGCCTGGAGCTGCTCGTGGGTGCCGATGTCGGCGAGCCGGCCGCCGTCGAGGACGGCGATGCGGTCGGCGAGGTTGAGGGTGGAGCGGCGGTGGGCGATCAGCAGGGTCGTACGGCCCTGCATGACGTGCCCCAGTGCCTCGTGGATCTCGTGCTCGACCTGGGCGTCCACGGCGGAGGTGGCGTCGTCGAGGACGAGCAGCCGCGGGTCGGTGAGGATGGCGCGGGCCAGCGCGACACGCTGGCGCTGGCCTCCGGAGAGGGTGAGGCCGTGCTCGCCGACCTTCGTGTCGTAGCCGCCGGGCAGCTCCGCGATGAAACGGTCCGCCTGGGCGGCGCGGGCAGCGGCTTCGATCTCGTCCTGGGTGGCGTCGGGGCGGCCGTAGGCGATGTTGGCGCGCACGGTGTCGGAGAAGAGGAACGAGTCCTCGGGGACGAGCCCGATCGCGGCG
This sequence comes from Streptomyces sp. NPDC005784, assembly GCF_042871525.1. Taxonomy (NCBI): domain Bacteria; kingdom Bacillati; phylum Actinomycetota; class Actinomycetes; order Kitasatosporales; family Streptomycetaceae; genus Streptomyces; species Streptomyces sp. NPDC005784. The sequence goes on along the minus strand of NZ_JBIAIQ010000020.1, from coordinate 22,279 downwards.
CGCAGCGACTGGGTGGTCAGCTCGCGGACGTCGTGCCCGCCGATGAGGACGGCGCCGTGCGTCACGTCGTAGAAGCGGGGCATCAGCAGCGAGACCGTCGACTTGCCGGAGCCGGACGAGCCGACGACGGCGAGGGTCTCGCCGGGCCGGATCTCGAAGCTCAGGCCGTCCAGGACCGGCCGGCCCTCCGCGTAGCCGAACGACACGTCGTCGAACTCGACGGTGGCGGGCGCGTCGGCCGGCAGGGTCTTGGTGCCGTCCTTGATCGACGGCTCGGTGTCGATCAGTTCGAGGACCCGCTCGGCGCCGGCGCGGGCCTGCTGTCCGACGGTGAGGACGACGGCCAGCATCCGCACCGGTCCGACGAGCTGGGCGAGGTACGCGGAGAAGGCGACGAAGGTGCCCAGCGTGATCTGGCCGCGCACGGCCAGCCAGCCGCCGAGCGCGAGCATCGCGACCTGGCCGAGGGCGGGCACGGCCTGGAGGGCTGGGGTGTACTTGGCGTTGAGCCGGATGGTCCGCAGCCGGCCCGCGAAGAGCCGCCGCCCGACCTCGCGCAGCTTGCCGGTCTCCTGGTCCTCCTGGCCGAAGCCCTTCACCACGCGGACGCCGCTGACGGCGCCGTCGACGACACCCGCCACGGCGGCGGCCTGCGCCTGCGCGTACCAGGTGGCGGGGTGCAGCTTGGAGCGGCTGCGCTTGGCGACGACCCACAGGGCCGGGGCGACGGCCAGCGCGACCAGGGTGAGCGGGAGGGACAGCGCGGCCATGATCCCGAGGGAGATCAGGAACAGCAGGACGTTCCCGATGGTCATCGGGAGCATGAAGAGCAGGCCCTGGATGAGCTGGAGGTCACTGGTCGCGCGGCCCACGACCTGCCCGGTGGACAGTTCGTCCTGGCGCCGCCCGTCCAGCCGGGTGATCGTCTCGTACATGTCGGTACGGAGATCGTGCTGGACGTCGAGGGCGAGCCGGCCGCCGTAGTAGCGGCGGATGAAGGTGAGGACGTAGACGAGGACGGCGGCGCCGAGGAGCACGCCCGCCCAGGGGGCCATGCCGCGGCTGTGGTCGCCGATGACGTCGTCGATGATCACCTTGGTGACCAGCGGGACCACCGCCATCAGGGCCATGCCGCCCAGCGAGGAGCCGAGCGCGAGCACCACGTCCTTCGGGTACCGCCACGCGTACCCGGCGAGCCGCCGCGCCCAACCCTGCTCCGTTGCCACTCCAGTGCCTTCCGTAGATCTCACTCCGCCGGAAGGCACCAACGCCGGACGGAGCGGATTTCATCCCTCCGCAACAATCATCCGCCCGCCGGGCAGGTTGGCCGGGCGGGCGGAAGAAGACGTACAGGCGTGCGAATGCGGGAATACGGGCGTACGGATGCCCGGGGCGCGGCGTCGTCAGCCGGCCGGGACGGCCGGGAAGGCCTCCGTCGGCTGCGAGGTCGGCGTGAACCGCTGAGCGGCGACGGTGACCGGCACGAGGTCCTTGTGGATGACCTTGGCGACGGCCTGAATGGTGGCGACGCCGTAGTCCATGGTGCTGCTGCCGACGGTGAGCACCGACATCATGTAGTCGTGGCCGCCGCCGTTGAAGGTGCCGAGGCTGTGCACCCGCCACGCGTTCGTGGAGCGCGAGAGCCAGCCGTTCTTGACGTGCACGGCGACCGTCGAGGGCGCCCCGGCCGGTGTCCCCCAGCGCTGCGAGGAGATGACCTGGCCCATGAGCTTCAGGATGTAGGCGCGGGAGCTGTCGCTCAGCACCGTGTTCTTCGCCGTGATGAGCTTGAGCAGCTTCTGCTCGTCGGTGACGTTGATCTGCGTCAGACCCCAGTAGCCGCCGGTGCCGGGCGTGGTCTTCGTCATTCCCGCGGCCGTCAGGAAGCCCTTGATCTTCGTCAGACCGAGCTGGTTCCACAGCTTGGTGGTCGAGGCGTTGTCCGACTGGGTGATCATCTTGGTGGCGAGCGACGTCTCGGTGCTCGTCAGATAGCGGTTGTGCTTCTTCGCGTCCCAGAGCAGCGTGGCGAGGACGGTGACCTTCACCGTGCTGGCCGAGTCGAAGGCGGTGGTGGCGCGGAGCGTGCAGGTGGTGTTCGTGGTGCGGTCGTAGAGGCCGACCGCGACGGTGCCCTTGCGGTTCGCGAGCGCCGCGGTGATGTCCGTCTGCAGTTTGGCGGCCAGACCGGCCTTGCCCGACGTACAGCTGACCGTCGGCGCCGGCGCGGCGGCGGCCGGGGCCGCGGCGACCGCGAGCGGCACGATGACCCCGGCGCCGAGGCTCACTGCGAGCACACGGGCACGCCGGGATATCCGGTGAATCATGGAGGCTTCCCATCCCCTTGAAGCGATACGAACGCGCCCGAGGGCGCGCGCTCTCTGATGACTCGCAAGGGCGACCGATGGTTGTACGGGTGTTCTGCAGACGAGAGTTCGAGCCCAAAGCCTCGGAGCACAGCCCCGGAACGCAGAAACCCGGGGCACGGGACGCAAAGACCCCGAGGCGAAGGCCCACGGGCGCGGAGACCTGGGGGCGGAGACCCGCGGGCGCGAAGCGCGGAGACGTCGGGGGGGGGAGACCTCGGGCCCGGGACGCGGACGATCGAGGCAGACCCGGGATGCAGGAGCCCGGGGCGCAGAGGCCCAGGGCAGAGGAGCCCGGGGCACGGAGACCCGGACCAGGGAACCCGGCGTACGGAAACCCGCCGTACGGGAACCCGGTGCGCAGGCTCGCAATGCGGAGGCCCGGGTGCTGAGGCCCGGACCAGGAAACCCGGCATACGGGAACCCGGCGCGCAGGCTCACAATGCGGAGGCCGGGGCACGGAGGCCCGGGTGCTGAGGCCCGGATCAGGAAACCCGGCGTACGGGAACCCGGTGCGTAGGCTCGCGATGCGGATGCCGGGGTGCGGAGGACGGATGCACAGCTCACCCCCAGGTGGAGCACAGTGCGCACCCATCACCTCGCGTCAGGGTGCGACGGTGACGTCTGCCACTGACCCATCGCCCGACGCCCCCACGACTCCCGCCGCCCCGCCGCCGGTTCCCGCGCCGGCCGGGCCCGCGGAGACGGCGCCGGCCGCACCCCGCTGGTCGCTGCCCGCGCTGCTGGCGATCCTCGTACTGGCCGTGGTCCTGTACTCCTGGAACCTGTCGGCCTCCGGCCTGAACAGCTTCTACAGCTCCGCCGTGTTCAGCGGCACACAGAGCTGGAAGGCGTGGTTCTTCGGCTCGCTGGACGCGGGCAACTTCATGACCGTCGACAAGCCACCGTTCGCGCTGATGGTCATGGGCCTGTCCTGCCGGATCCTCGGTTTCGGCACCTGGCAGATGATGCTGCCGATGATCCTCGTCGCACTGGCGACGATCTGGATCCTGCACACCTCCGTGAAACGGGTGTGGGGCCACGGCGCGGCGACCGTCGCCGCGCTGGTGCTCGCGCTGACCCCGATCACGGTCGCCATCAACCGGGACAACAACCCCGACACCCTGCTGGTGTTCCTGATGGTGTCGGGTGCGGCGCTCGCCCTGCGGGCGACCACGAACGGCAGGCTGCTGCCACTGCTCGGCTCGGCCGCCTGTTTCGGCCTCGCGTTCAACACGAAGATGCTCCAGGGCTACATCGCGCTGCCCGCCGTCTTCGCGGTCTACCTCTACGCGGCCACGCCGAAGCTCAGGAAGCGGATCGTGAACCTGCTGCTCGCGGGCGTGGTCCTGGCCGTCTCCAGTTTCTGGTGGGCGACGGCCGTCTCCCTCGTGCCCGCCGACGACCGGCCCTACATCGGCGGTTCGACGGACGGCACTGCCTGGGACCTGATCATGGGCTACAACGGCCTCGGCCGGGTCCTCGGCGGCGAGGGCAACGGCGGGGGCGGAGGCGGCGGGGGCGGCGGCTTCTCCGGTACCGCTGGTCTCGGCCGGCTGTTCAACGACATCCTGGGCGGCCAGATCTCCTGGCTGATCCCCTTCGCGGCCATCGCCCTCGTCGGCGGTCTGGTGCTGTGCGGCCGCGCCCCGCGCACCGATCTCACGCGCGCCGCGCTGGTGCTGTGGGGCGGCTGGCTGCTCCTGCACTACCTGACGTTCGCCATGGCCGAGGGCACCATGCACCCGTACTACACGACCGCGGTCGCCCCGGGCATCGCGGTGCTGTGCGGGGGCGGCGGCACCATGCTGCTGCGCGCCTTCCGGGGCGGCGACGTGCGCTGGTCGTGGGTACTGCCCGCCGGGTTCGCGGTCACCGGCGTCTGGGCGGTCGTGCTGCTGCGCCGGGCCACCGACTGGAACGCCTGGCTGTGGCCCACCGTCGCGGTGGTCATGGCACTGGCGATCGTGGGCCTGGTCCTCTTCCGTACCGGCCGACGCGCCCGACTGCTGGCCGCGTCCGTGACCGCCGCGATCGTCGCGGCCCTCGCGGGTCCGACGGCTTACGCGGTCGCCGTTCCGGCGAGTACGGGCGGCGGCGGCATGGGCGGCACCAACCCGACCGCCGGTCCGTCGACCGGCAACGGCTTCGGTGGTCGCGGTGGCGGCCCTGGCGGCAACGGCGGCGGACCGGGCGGCGGCACCCGACAGGGCGGCCAGGCGGCCGGCCAGGAGGGTGGCCAGACGGCGCCCGGCGGTGGCGCGAACGGCGAGCTGCCCGGCGGTGCCCCGCAGGGCGGCGCGGGCGACGGCCAGGGTGGCGGTTTCCCCGGCGGCGAGAACGGCACGGCTCCCGGTGGTACGGCCCCGAACGGCTCGGGCGGTCAGCCCGGCGGCGGGGGCGGCTTCGGCGGCGGTGGCGGCATGGGCGGCGGCACCAGCAGCGAGCTGATCTCGTACCTGGAGAAGCACGCGGACGGCGCCAAGTGGCTGCTCGCGGTGTCCAATTCGCAGAGCGCCGGACAGCTGATCCTGAGCACCCACAAGCCCGTCATCTCCATGTTCGGCTTCACCGGCAGCGACAACGGCATGACGGTCGCCAAGCTCAAGGAGCTGGTGAAGAAGGGCGAGCTGCACTACATCCAGGTCGGCGGCGGAGGCATGGGCGGCGGTATGGGCGGCGGCAACAGCGCCAGCTCCGCGGTCACCGCCTGGGTGCAGAAGAACGCTACCGCTGTGAAGGAGAGCGAGTACAGCAAGACCACGACGTCGGAGTCGGGTTCGAGCTCCGAGGCCCAGAACGGCCAGTCGACATCGACGCTCTACCGACTGGACCCCTCCGACCTCGGCTGACCGCACTCCCGACACCCGGCGGCCCCTGACCACACCCGGTCAGGGGCCGCTCGACACTCGGCGATCCCGGCCGGGGGTCCGGTATGTCATGTCTCGCACGCAGCGGCCGAGTTGTTGAATCCCGACACGGAACCGACACCTCTCCTTAACCCCAGGAACCTCATGTCCATGTCACGCTCCCGGTTATCCGCTCCATTCAACCCGCGTAGAACGGACACCCCACGATGCCCGCCACGCACATTGGCCGCTGGAAGACCCTGGCGCTGAGTACGTCCGCGGTTCTCGTCGGCCTCACCCTCCCGACGATGACCGCGACCCCCGCGAGCGCAACGACGACCGCGTACGACAGCACGTACTACAAGAACGCGATCGGCAAGACCGGCACGAGCCTGAAGTCCTCGCTGCACACCATCATCAGCAGCCAGACCAAGATCTCGTACGCCGCGGTCTGGAACGCGCTGAAGGTCACCGACCAGGACCCGAACAACAGCAGCAACGTGATCCTGCTGTACAGCGGCGTCTCGCGCGCCAAGTCCCTCAACGGCGGTGACGTCGGCGACTGGAACCGCGAGCACACCTGGGCCAAGTCGCACGGCGACTTCGGCGAGGTGACCGGTCCCGGCACCGACCTGCACCATCTGCGCCCGGCGGACGTCCAGGTCAACAGCATCCGGGGCAACCTGGACTTCGACAACGGCGGCAGCACGGTCACCAACGGGGGTGGCAGCCTCGTCGACTCCGACTCCTTCGAGCCGCGCGACGCCGACAAGGGTGACGTGGCCCGCATGATCCTCTACATGGCGGTCCGCTACGAGGGCGACGACGGCTTCGCCGACCTGGAGCCCGACGAGAAGGTCAACAACGGCAGCAACCCGTTCATCGGCAAGCTGTCAGTGCTCAAGGCGTGGAACGACGAGGACCCGCCGAGCGCCTTCGAGGAGAAGCGCAACCAGGTCATCTACGACACCTACCAGCACAACCGCAACCCGTTCATCGACCACCCGGAGTGGGTCGAGGCGATCTGGTAGACGGGCCGGCCCGGGACCTCTCCCCTGCGGGAGGGGTCCCGGGGTGGGCGCTCAGCCCAGGTGGGCGTGGGCGCTCAGCCCAGGTGGGTCGGCGCGAACATCCGCAGGACCGCCGGGAGGACGACCACCGAGGGGCCGGGGGCGGCCAGGGCCTTGGCCAGCTCCTCCTCCAGCGTCTCGGGGCTCGTGAGGACGCCCGGCACGCCGAACGACTCGGCGAGGGCCACATAGTCCGGGCGGGACAGCTCCGTGGCGGTCGCCCGGCCGAAGGCGCCGGTCATGTACTCGCGCAGGATGCCGTATCCGCCGTCGTCGACGATGAGCCAGGTGACCGGGAGATCGCACTGCTTCGCCGTGGCCAGCTCGGCGATGGAGTACAGCGCGCCGCCGTCGCCGGAGACCGCGAGGACCGGGCGGGAGGGATCGGCCGCCGCCGCGCCCAGCGCAGCCGGGAAGCCGTAGCCGAGGCCGCCGGCGCCCTGGGCGGAGTGCATGGTGTTGGCGCCGCGCGGGTCGAAGGCCGACCACGCCCAGTACGCCAGGATCGTCATGTCCCAGAAGGACGGCGACGTGGACGGCAGGGCCCGGCGGACGGACGCCAGCACGTCCTGCTCCAGGGTGAGTTCCTGGGCGGCGATGCGCTCCGCGACCCGGGCGAGGACCGTGCTCACGCGGTCCGGCGCCGCCGGGTCGGGGCGTTCCTCCACCGTCTCCAGGAGCGCGGACAGCGCGAGGCGCGCGTCCGCGTGGATGCCCAGCGCCGGGTGGTTGGACTCCAGCTTGCCGAGGTCGGCCTCGATCTGGATCACCCGGCCGCGGGGCCTGAACGTGTGGTAGTTCGAGGAGAGTTCGCCGAGGCCCGAGCCCACCACCAGCAGGACGTCCGCGTCCTCCAGGAAGTCGGTCGTGTACCGGTCCTCCAGCCAGGACTGGAGGGACAGCGGGTGCTCCCAGGGGAAGGCGCCCTTGCCGCCGAAGGTGGTGACGACCGGCGCGTTCAGCTTCTCGGCGAGCGCGCGCAGCTTGCCGGACGCGTCCGCCCGTACGACACCGCCGCCCGCGATGATCGCGGGGCGGGCCGCCGAGGACAGCAAGTGGGCTGCCAGCGCGGTCAGTTCGGGGCGCGGGACCACGTCCTCGGGGGTCGCGTCCATCGCCGTCACCATCGGCAGGCTCGTCTCGTCGAGGAGGACGTCCTGCGGGATCTCCACCCAGACCGGGCCGTGCGGGGCGGTCAGCGCCGACTCCCAGGCCGCCGCGATGGCGGAGGGGATCTGGGACTGCGTACGCACGGTGTGGACCGACTTCACCACGCCCCGGAACGACGCCTGCTGGTCGGGGAGTTCGTGCAGATAGCCGTGCCGGCCGCCGCCGAGGCCGGCGGTCGGGATCTGGCTGCTGATGGCGAGGACGGGCGCCGAGGCGGCGCGCGCCTCCTGGAGCGCGGCGAGCGAGGTCAGCGCCCCGGGACCGGTGGAGAGCAGCAGCGGCGCGGCCTCGCCGGTGATCCGGCCGTAGGCGTCCGCCGCGAACCCGGCGTTGTTCTCGACGCGCAGCCCGACGTACTGGAGCGAGGAGCGGCGCAGCGCGTCGAACATGCCGAGCGCGTGCTGACCCGGCAGTCCGAACACGATCGTGGCGCCGAGACCGGAGAGGGTCTCCACGACCAGGTCTCCGCCGTTGCGGCCGGGGGGAGGGTTGAGCGCGGCCTCCGTCTGTGCAGCCGACGGGCGGAGAACCAGGTCGTGGTCGTGGGTCACTTGCTTCGGGCCTCCGCGATCTGGCGGGACATGATGGTGGTCAGTTCGTACGCGGTGTGGGACGCCGCCACCGCGGTGATCTCGGCGTGGTCGTACGCCGGGGCGACCTCGACCACGTCGGCCGAGACCAGGTTGCAGGACGAGAGGCCGCGCAGGATCTCCAGGAGCTCGCGGGAGGTCATGCCGCCCGCCTCCGGGGTGCCGGTGCCGGGCGCGTGCGCCGGGTCGAGGCAGTCGATGTCGATGGAGATGTAGAGCGGGCGGTTGCCGATGCGCTGGCGGAGCTGGTCGGCGACCTCGTCGGCGCCGCGGCGGTAGACGTCCGCCGAGGTGACGATGCCGAAGCCCATCTTCTCGTCGTCGGTGAGGTCCTGCTTGCCGTAGAGCGGCCCGCGGATGCCGACGTGGGAGAGCGCCGAGGTGTCGAGGATGCCCTCCTCGACGGCGCGGCGGAACGGGGTGCCGTGCGTGTACTCGGCGCCGAAGTACGTGTCCCAGGTGTCGAGGTGGGCGTCGAAGTGGAGGAGCGCGACCGGGCCGTGCTTCTTGGCGACCGAGCGCAGCAGGGGCAGTGCGATGGTGTGGTCGCCGCCCAGGGTCATCAGGCGGGCGCCGGTGCCGAGCAGCTCGTCGGCGGCGGCCTCCACCGTCTCCACGGCCTCGTTGATGTTGAACGGGTTCGCCGCGATGTCACCGGCGTCCGCGACCTGCGCGAGGGCGAACGGGGAGGCGTCCTGCGCGGGGTTGTAGGGGCGCAGCAGCCGGGACGCCTCGCGGATCGCGTTGCCGCCGAAGCGGGCGCCCGGCCGGTACGAGACGCCGGAGTCGAACGGCACACCGACGACGGCGACGTCGGTGGTGCCGACCTCGTCGAGGCGGGGCAGCCGGGCGAAGGTCGCGGGGCCCGCGTACCGCGGGATGCGGGACGAGTCGACGGGGCCGCGGGGCGTCTCGTTGCTGCTCATGGGGTATTGCCTTCTTTCCTACGCTTAGTCGCGTATGTACAACTAAGTACAAGTAATACGACTCTACTGGTGAACCGGGACCGGTTCGGACAGGGGTTCGGCGTCACGGCCCGCGAGCCGCTCCCGCCAGGTGGCCAGCACCGCGGCGTCGGTCGCCGGCGTGGCCAGCGAGACGATCACGTACGCGGCCAGGGAGAGGAGCAGCCCGTAGTAGACGGGCTCGTTGGCGAGGATGCCGTAGGCGGCCATCAGGCCGATGACGGCGACTCCTCCGACGACGACGGAGGCGAGCGCGCCGTGCACCGTGCCGCGCTTCCACAGCAGACCGCCGAGGATCGGGACGAGCAGGCCGCCGACGAGCAGGTTGTACGCGACGGTCAGCGCCTCGACGACGTTGTTGAGCGCGATGGCCGTGCAGATCACGGCTATGCCCATGACCAGGATGAAGGCACGGTTGCCCTTGACCTCGTCGCGGTCCTCGGTGTCACGGTCCTCGGTGTCGCGCTTCACGGCGCCGCGCAGCTTCGACCAGATGTCGTTGTTGGCGACGGTGGCGCAGGCGATCAGGGCACCGGAGGAGGTGGACATCACAGCGGCGAGGGCCGCGGCGAGCACCAGTCCGCGCACCCCGACCGGGAGTTCGTCCTTGACGATGGTCGCGAAGGCGGTGTCGGCGCTGGGCAGCTTCGGGTAGAGGACCTTGGCCGCCGTGCCGATGACGGCACCGGCGAGGGCGTACACCAGGCAGTAGGTACCGGCGACGGTGCCGCCCCACTTGGCGGTCCTGTCACCGCGCGCCGTGAAGACGCGCTGCCAGATGTCCTGCCCGATCAGCATGCCGAACGTGTAGATCAGTACATAGGTGAAGATCGTCTCGCCGCCGATGCCCAGCGGGTCGAAGTACTCGGTGGGCAGCTTGGCCTTCATCGCACTGAACCCGCCGGCCTTGACGACCGCGATGGGCAGGAGCAGGAGCAGCACGCCGACGGTTTTGACCACGAACTGCACCATGTCGGTGAGGGTGATCGACCACATGCCGCCGAGCGTCGAGTACGCGACGACGATCGAGCCGCCGAGGATGATCGCGAGCGTCCGGTTCATGTCGAAGAGGACGTCGAAGATCGTGGCGTACGCGATGGTCGAGGTGACCGCGAGCATCAGGGTGTACGCCCACATGACGACACCGGAGATGACACCGGCCCGGCCGCCGTAGCGCAGGTCGAGCATCTCGGAGACGGTGTAGACCTTCAGGCGGGCGATGCGGGCGGAGAAGAAGACGCTGAGCGCCAGCAGGCCGAGGCCGATGGTGAAGACCATCCAGGCTCCGGAGAGCCCGTACTGGTAGCCGAGGCCCACACCGCCGATGGTGGACGCGCCGCCCAACACGATGGCGGCCATGGTGCCGGAATACATGACGGGCCCGAGTCGCCGCCCCGCGACGAGGAAGTCGCTCTTGGACTTGGCGCGGCGCATGCCCCACCAGCCCATGGCCAGCATGCCGGCCAGATAGACGACGATGACTGCGTAATCGACGGCCATGGGTCTCCTCGGGGTGCTCTGTGGCGTGTCGTGCGGGGATGTGGGGGACGAGCCGGCAACTGATCGCGGGGACATCCGCCCGTACCCGTGGCTGCCGGTCGGGACCGACATTAGGTGGCCGGAAAGCGGCTGCGAAGTGTACGTTTCATCCATTCGATCCGAACGGGATGGAGGAACTGTCCACCGTGCCGGAACCGCAGTCACCGTCCGCCCCGGCCGTACCGCCGACCCCTCCGGTGCCGCTGTCGGCGCTGCTCGCCCGCGAGGACCTGGCCCTGCGCCTGATCGCCGGGCCGGCGGAGCCCGACACGGTGATCCACTGGGCGCACACCTCGGAGATGGCCGACCCCTACCCCTACCTGTTGGGCGGCGAGCTGCTGCTGACGGCCGGGGTCCACGTGCCCGCGGCGGCCGGTCCCGACGCGGGCACCCCCGGCGCGGACGAGGCCGACAGCTCGGGGGACTACTTCGAGGGCTATGTCTCCCGCATCGTCGCGGCGGGCGGCGCGGCGCTCGGCTTCGGCCTGGCGCCGGTCCACGACACGGTCCCGCGCGCCCTGGTCGCGGCCTGCGACACCCACGGGCTGCCCCTGCTGGAGGTTCCGCCCCGGACGACGTTCTCCGGGGTCGCCCGCGCGGTGTGGCAGCTCATGGCCCAGGCCCGGCTGGCCGAACTCCGCCGGGTGACCGAGGCCCAGCAGAGCCTGGCGGCCGCGGCTGCCCGCCCCGATCCGGTACCGGCGGTACTCCGGCAGCTGGCCCAGCGGCTGGGCGGCTGGGCCGCGTTGTACGGGCCGGAGGGCACGGAACTGGCCCACGCGGGGAGACTCCCGCCGTCCGGCCCCCAGGAAGCGGCGCGGTCGGCGAACCGGGCCGGCCCGGCGGACCCGGCCCACGCCAGGACCCCCTCAGCGACTGAGGCCCGCCCGGCAGACACCGCGAGGCCGGCCGACGCGGCTCCCCGGCCGGACCCGGCCCCGGCCGGGCCGGCCCGGCCGACGGACACGACCCGGCCGGCCGACGCCGCGGAGCCAACCCGGCCGGCCAACCGAGTCGGCCCGACGGACACGACCCACCCCGCACCTCCGACCCACCCGACCACCGCGACCCACCCGACGGACACGAACCACCCTGCCGACGCCGCAGAGGCAACCCGGCCGGCCAACCGAGCCGGCCCGACGGACACCCCCCACCCCGCACCTCCGACCCACCCGACCACCGCGACCCACCCGACGGACACGAACCGCCCGGCCGACGCCGCGGAGGCGACCCGGCCGGCCAACCGAGTCGGCCCGACGGACACGACCCGGCCGGCCGACGCGGCGCGGCTCCCGCAGGCCGCGTCCGAGGCCGGGGGACACGCCGGCCCGACCGGCGTTTCCGGGACGAGCACGAGCACGGGCAGGACAGCCCGGTCCGGGGCACCCACGGACCCGGCACACGCGGACCCGGCACCCCCGCCCGGGGCGCACGCGGCCGGGACGCCGACGACCGGACCCGACTCCGCCGACGCACTCCCCGTCGTGCCGGCTCCCGAGGTGGTGCTCGCCGAGCTTGCCGGTGTCGTGCGGCCCCGCGGGGCTCAGGGGCCCGCCCCGTCGTCCGCCACCGACACCGTGGGCGGCGTCCATCTCGCGGCCTACGCCCTCGGCAGTGGCCAGGGCTTCGTCCTCGGGGTCGCCACGCCGCGCCGCGACCCCGGCGACCACACGATCGCCTCCGTCGCGGCCGTGCTGCTCTCCCTCCTCACCGGGGAGCACCAGAGCGGGAGCGGGGCCGCGCGGTCGGCTGCGCTGGTGCGGTTGCTGCTCGGGGCCGCGCCGGAGACGGTGGCACCGCTTCTCGGCGGCGAACGGTGGGTGGTCGTGCACGCCCGCCCCGCCGGGGACGGCCCCGCCCCGGACGCCGTCTCCGCGTCCGCGCTGGCGGCCGCGCTGGGCTCCGCGCTGGTGGACGTCGGCGGCGACGTCGTCCGCGTCCTCGTCCCCGGCGACCGCGAGCCCACCGCGCAGCCGGGCTGGACCTGCGGGGTCAGCGCACCCGCGGGCCCGCACGCGTGGGCGGCCGCCGACACCCAGGCGGCCCGCGCGCTGGCCCGCGCCCGCGCCACCCGGGCTCCTCTGGTCCGCCACGGCGACCGTCCCGCGCTCGCCGACCTCGTCCCCCCGGCCGACGCCGAGGCCCACGCCCACGCCCTGCTCGCTCCGGTCGCCGGGACCCCCGCCCTGACCGAGACCCTGCGCACCTGGCTCTCCCTGCACGGCAGTTGGGACCGCACCGCGGTGGCCCTGTCCGTCCACCGCAACACCGTCCGCCAACGCATCGCCCGCTGCGCCGCGTTGCTGGGCGCGGACCTCGACGACCCGGACGTAAGGATGGAGTTGTGGTTCGCGCTCCGGGACGACTGAGCGCACGGCGCCGGGACCGGCCCCAGGTCCCCGTACACCTGAGTGACGCACATCCCAGCGACCGGGACGGCCGCACCCCCGGCCGGAGCGCACCGGCACAATGGGGGTATGCCGATACCCGGGACGCCCAGCCGCGCCGAACTTGTCGACCATCTCGTGAAGACCCGTATCGCGGGCGATGTCGCCACGCCCCGCGAGAACAACCTCTCCCATTACCGCAAGCTGGCGAACGGCGAGCGCAACTGGTGGCTCGGTCTGGAACTCGGCGACCGCTGGAGCGACGAGCAGGACGTGCTCGCGGTGATGGCGGAGCGGGTCGGCGTCAACGACGACCCGGAGTACCGGTACGGCCAGGACACCATCGACCCCGAGCTGACCCTGGACGCGCTGGACCGTCTCGCGGCCCGGCTGCGCAAGGCGGCCGAGGGCCGGCAGCGGGTGCTGTTCGCGACCGGCCACCCGGGCGGGCTGCTGGACGTGCACCGTGCCACGGCCGCCGCCCTGCGCGCCGCCGGCTGCGAGATCGTGGTGATCCCGGACGGCCTGCAGACGGACGAGGGGTACGTCATGCAGTTCGCGGACGTGGCGGTCCTGGAGCACGGCGCCTCGCTGTGGCACACCCACTCGGGCGAGCCGATGCGCGCGATCCTCACCGGTCTGGGGCGGGCGGGCCGCCCGCTGCCCGACCTGGTCGTGGCCGACCACGGCTGGGCCGGTTTCGCGGGCCAACAGGGCCTGGACTCCGTCGGATACGCCGACAGCAACGACCCGGCGCTCTTCCTCGCCGAGTCGGAGGGCACGCTCCAGGTCGTGGTCCCGCTCGACGACCACGTCCTCAGCCCGCGCCACTACGACCCGATGACGGCGTATCTGCTCAAGGAAGCGGGCCTGGCCTGAGCCGTATCTGCTCAAGCAAGCCGGCCTGGCCTGAGCGGTATCTGCTCAAGCAAGCCGGCCTGAGCTGAGCCGTATCCGCTCAAGCGGGCCTCGCCCGAGCCCGGCGCCCCCTGATCCCGTCAGATCCCGGCGATCGACCCGGGGGCGCGCTCGGCACGTGCGAGCCCCCGGACGACGTTCACCGGCCCGTGCCGCCGGACCGCGAGGCGGGCGAGCAGGTCGACCACCGGCGCGGTCACCCGCTCGGGGAAGTCCGGTGCCGGAAGGCCCACGCCGTACGCCAAGTCGTCGGCGTGGACGACGAGTTCCATCAGCCGGGTGAGCAGGAAGTCGTCGAGGCCGAGGGACCAGTCGCCCCAGGACGGCATCCGGACCGGTCGCACGGCGGGGGCCTCGGGCAGCGCGGTCCGCAGCCGTTCGACGGCCTCGCGGGCCCGTCCCACGAGCACCTCGTGCCCGTCCGCCGCCGTCGCCTCCCCGGCGCGCCGGATACGGATGTTGACCGCGCCGTCGACGCCCGCGTCGAGCCAGGTCACCCGCTCCACGTAGTACTCCCGCAGCGACACCACCGGCTCGACCGGCAACGGCTGTGCCAGCAGGTCCGGCAGGGCGAGTTCCGGCCAGACGGTGTGCGCCGCAAGGCCGCCGACGCCGAAGTCCCGCAGCGCGCCGGGCTTTTTCCAGGCGGCGGCGACGGCGGGTTCGGCGAGCAGCCCGACGACCGTGTCCGCGGCCTCCAGGAAGACTTCCCGGACGCGTGCCCCGCGCCAGTTCCACGACTCTTCCGCATAGGTCATGGCCGCCATCCAACCGCTCGCCGCCCGACCGCCTCAACCGCCTTTCACGGCCAGGGATTCAGCCCCTCGTCCCGTCGCTGGGCGTACCCCGGTGTCGGGTCCAGGTACACCCTGCTCACCGAGGGGAACACCGCCCGGAGCCGGTCCTCGGCCTGTTCGCAGGCCCACTCGATCTCGGCCGCGGTCGACGCGTCCCGGAAGTCGACCTTGGCGGCGACGAGCGCCTCACGCGGCCCCTGCACGAGCGTGATCAGGTCCAGTACGGCCTCCACGTGCTCCACCTCCAGCAGCTCGGCCCGGATCCGCTCCCGCATCGGGCGGGGCAGCGGCCGTCCGATCAGCAGCTCCGCGTTGGAACGGCCGAGCACCCAGGCGACGTAGAGCAGCAGCAGTCCGATGAGCAGCGAGGCGATGCCGTCCCAGACGCCCGATCCGGTCAGCTGACCGCCGAGCAGGCCGCCCGCGGCGAACACCAGTCCGACCAGCGCGGCCGAGTCCTCCATGACGACGGCCTTGACGGCGGTGTCGGGCGTACGCCGGAGGTAGGTCGTGAAGGGGGCGTCGACCCGGGCGGCCTCACCGCGCGCCTGCCGCAGTCCCGTCCGCAGGGAGAAGCCCTCCAGGAGGAAGGCGACGGCCAGCACGATGTACGACACGAGCGGGTCGCCGAGCTTCTCCCCCGCGACCAGGGTGTGGATGCCGTCGTAGATCGAGAAGACGGCGCCGCCGACGAAGGTGGCGACGGCGGCGAGCAGCGCCCAGATGTAGCGCTCGGGGCCGTAGCCCAGGGGATGGTCCTCGTCGGCGGGTTTCTCGCTGCGTTTGAGCGCCGTGAGCAGCAGCAGCTCCGTGACGGTGTCGGCGACGGAGTGGGCGGCCTCCGACAGCATCGCGCTGGAGCCGCTGATGACGCCGGCGACCGCCTTGGCGAGGGCGATCCCGAGATTGGCGGCGGCGGCGACGATCACCGTGAAGACGCTCTCGCCGCCTCCGTCGCCGCTCTCGCCGCCACTGTCCTCGTCGCGTGCTACTGCTTCGGTCATGCCTCAGTCTTACCGAGGAACGGGTCCGCACCGGGGAACGCGTCGCTATCGCGGGACGCGGACCACGCCTTCCTGGATCACCGAGATGGCCAGCCGGCCGTCCTGGGTGTAGATCCGGGCCTGGCCCAGACCCCGGCCGCCCGACGCGGACGGCGACTCCTGGTCGTACAGCAGCCATTCGTCGGCGCGGAACGGGCGGTGGAACCACATCGCGTGGTCGAGGGAGGCGCCGACGACGTCGCCGGTCACCCAGCCGCCACGCCCGTGGGCGAGCAGGATGGAGTCGAGGAGCGTCATGTCCGAGACGTAGGTCGCGAGGACGACGTGCAGCAGCGGGTCGTCCGCGAGCTTGCCGTTGGTGCGGAACCACACCTGGGAGCGCGGCTCGCGGGCCTCGCCGACGGTGCCGTACGGGGGCGCGTCGACATAGCGCAGGTCGACGGACTCGCGGGCCTCCAGGATGCGTTCCACGACGTCGGCGTCGGTGAAGACGTCGGCGTACAGCGGAAGCAGTTCGGCGGCCGTGGGCAGCGTCTCCGGGTCGGGCGCGGGGGGCATCGGGGCCTGGTGCTCCATGCCCTCCTCGTACGTCTGGAAGGACGCGGAGAGGTGGAAGATCGGCTGTCCGTGCTGGACCGCGACCACCCGGCGGGTGGTGAAGGAGCGGCCGTCGCGGATGCGGTCCACCGAGTACACGATGGGTGCTCCGGGGTCCCCGATCCGCAGGAAGTACGCGTGCAGGGAGTGGGCGAGCCGGTCCTCGGGGACCGTGCGCCCGGCGGCGACCAGGGCCTGCGCCGCCACCTGTCCGCCGAAGACCCGTGGGACGACGGCGGACCGGGACCGGCCGCGGAAGATGTTCTCCTCGATCCGCTCGAGATCGAGCAGATCGAGGAGACTCTGAAGTGCCTCACTCATGGGGCAGTTGTACCGCGCAGTCTTTTCGCGGACCTTACAGGCCCATGTCCTTGGCGATGATCGTCTTCATGATCTCGCTGGTCCCGCCGTAGATGCGGTTGACCCGGTTGTCCGCGTACAGACGGGCGATCGGGTACTCGTTCATGAAGCCGTAGCCGCCGTGGAGCTGGAGGCAGCGGTCGATGACGCGGTGCGCGACCTCGGTGCAGAACAGCTTGGCGCTGGCGGCCTCGGCCGGGGTCAGCTCACCGGCGTCGAGGGCCTCCAGGGCGCGGTCGGCGACGGCCTCGGCCGCGTCCACCTCGGCCTGGCAGGCGGCCAGCTCGAACTTGGTGTTCTGGAAGGAGGCGACGGTCTTGCCGAAGACGGTCCGCTCCTGGACGTACTCCTTGGCGAACCGGACGGCGGCCTTGGCCTGCGCGTAGGCGCCGAAGGCGATGCCCCAGCGCTCGGAGGCGAGGTTGTGGCCGAGGTAGTAGAAGCCCTTGTTCTCCTCGCCGAGCAGGTCCTCGACGGGCACCTTCACGTCGACGAACGCCAGCTCGGCGGTGTCGGAGGTCTTCAGGCCGAGCTTGTCGAGCTTGCGGCCGATGGAGTAGCCCTCGGACTTGGTGTCCACGGCGAAGAGGGAGATGCCGTGGCGGCGGTCCTCGGCGGTGGGCGCGGAGGTGCGGGCGCAGACGATCACGCGATCGGCGTGGACGCCGCCGGTGATGAAGGTCTTGGAGCCGTTGAGGACGTAGTGCGTGCCGTCCTCGGAGAGCTTGGCGGTGGTCTTCATGCCCGCGAGGTCGGAGCCGGTGCCCGGCTCGGTCATCGCGAGGGCCCACATCTCCTCGGCGCTGACGAACTTCGGCAGGAAGCGCTTCTTCTGCTCGTCGGTGGCGAGCGACTTGATGTAGGGCAGGCCGAGCAGCACGTGCACACCGGAGCCGCCGAACTGGACACCGGCGCGCGAGGTCTCCTCGTACATCACGGCTTCGAACTTGTACGAGTCGATGCCGGCGCCGCCGAACTCCTCGTCCACGCGGATGCCGAAGACGCCGAGCTCGGCGAGCTTGTAGTAGAAGTCGCGCGGCGCCTGGCCGGCGGCGAACCACTCGTCGTAGACCGGGACGACCTCGGCCTCGATGAAGGCGCGCAGGGTCTCCCGGAACGCCTCGTGGTCCTCGTTGAACACAGTACGGCGCACCGCCGCCACCTCCGCCTGGATACCTGGGTCATTTCTAAGCGCTTGCTCAGACATGAGGTTACCCGTCGGTCACGAGCGCCGTCCAGGGGTCACCACCCGAGACGCTCGTCACGCCCCGGGAGCCACGGGGGCCCCAGGAGCCACTGTTGTCACCCCGGGAGCCACGGGACTCCCTGGAGCCACGGCCGCCGCCCCGAAGGCCCCCCGCGCCATCCGGTGCAGCAGTTCCGCGGTCCCCGTACGCCCCGGGAGCGCGCCCGGCCGCCCCAGGTGCGGGGTCGAGTTCAGCAGGCCGAAGACCGAGTGCACGGCCGAACGGGCGGCGGGTTCGGTCAGCTCCGGGTACACCTCGCGGACCACCTCCACCCACAGCTCGACGTACTGGCGCTGGAGCTGCCGCACGAGCTTGCGGTCGCTGTCCCGCAGGCGGTCCAGCTCGCGGTCGTGCAGGGTGATCAGGGGGCGGTCGTCGAGCGCGAAGTCGATGTGCCCCTCGATGAGCGAGTCGAGGAGTGTCTCCGCACCCCCTTCGGCCTCCGCCACCCGGCGCTTGCCGCCCGTGAGCAGCTGCCCGCTGATCCCCACCAGCAGCTCGGCGAGCATCGCGTCCTTGCCGGCGAAGTGCCGGTAGAGACCGGGGCCGCTGATGCCGACCGCCGCTCCTATCTCATCCACTCCCACGCCGTGGAAACCGCGCTCGGCGAACAGCCGGGCCGCTTCCCTGAGGATCTGCTCGCGCCGGGTGGGGGCGTCGGTTCTGGTGGCCATGAAAACAATTCTAGACAGGCGGGTTAGCGGTCGTTAACCTGAAGGGGTTGCGTTAACGCTCATTAACTGGTCGACCACCTGGTGAGGGGACCGCAGGATGCAAGAGGCACCGGAGCTGACGAGCGCGGCAGATCCCGCGTCGGAGGCCTGGAGGGCCAACGAGGCGGCACACCGCGCGCTGGGCGAGGAGCTGCGCCAGAAGCTGGCCGCGGCGGCGCTCGGCGGCGGCGAGAAGGCACGCGCCCGGCACGCCGCGCGCGGCAAGCTGCTGCCCCGCGACCGCGTGGACGCCCTTCTCGACCCCGGCTCACCGTTCCTGGAGCTGGCGCCGCTCGCCGCCGACGGGATGTACGACGGAGCGGCCCCGGCCGCCGGCGTCATCGCCGGGATCGGCCGGGTCAGCGGGCGAGAGTGCGTGATCGTCGCCAATGACGCCACCGTCAAGGGCGGCACGTACTACCCGATGACGGTGAAGAAGCACCTGCGCGCCCAGGAGGTCGCGCTGGAGAACCGCCTGCCCTGCGTCTATCTCGTCGACTCAGGGGGCGCCTTCCTGCCGATGCAGGACGAGGTGTTCCCGGACCGCGACCACTTCGGGCGGATCTTCTACAACCAGGCGCGGATGTCCGGCGCCGGCATCCCGCAGATCGCGGCCGTCCTCGGCTCCTGCACGGCGGGCGGCGCCTATGTGCCGGCGATGAGCGACGAGGCCGTGATCGTCCGCGGTCAGGGCACGATCTTCCTCGGCGGGCCACCGCTGGTGAAGGCCGCCACCGGCGAGGTCGTCACGGCCGAGGAGCTGGGCGGCGGCGAGGTCCACGCGCGCGTGTCGGGCGTGACCGACCACCTCGCGGAGGACGACGCGCACGCGCTGCGGATCGTCCGGAACATCGCGGCCACCCTCCCCGCGCGCGGACAGCTCCCCTGGTCCGTGGAGCCGTCGGCCGAGCCCAAGGTCGACCCGTACGGGCTGTACGGCGCGGTGCCGGTCGACTCCCGTACCCCCTACGACGTGCGCGAGGTCATCGCGCGTGTGGTCGACGGTTCGCGCTTCGCCGAGTTCAAGGCCGAGTTCGGGCAGACCCTGGTCACCGGCTTCGCGCGGATCCACGGCCACCCGGTCGGGATCGTCGCCAACAACGGCATCCTGTTCTCCGAGTCGGCCCAGAAGGGCGCCCACTTCATCGAGCTGTGCGACCAGCGCGGCATCCCGCTGGTGTTCCTGCAGAACATCTCCGGATTCATGGTGGGGCGCCAGTACGAGGCCGGCGGCATCGCCAAGCACGGCGCCAAGATGGTGACGGCCGTCGCCTGCACGCGCGTTCCGAAGCTGACCGTCGTGATCGGCGGCTCGTACGGGGCGGGCAACTACTCGATGTGCGGCCGGGCCTACTCGCCGCGCTTCCTGTGGATGTGGCCGGGAGCCAAGATCTCCGTGATGGGCGGCGAGCAGGCCGCCTCGGTCCTCGCGACCGTCAAGCGCGACCAGATCGAGGCGCGCGGCGAGTCCTGGCCCGCCTCGGACGAAGAGGACTTCAAGGACCCGATCCGCCGGCAGTACGAGCGGCAGGGCAACGCCTATTACGCGACCGCCCGGCTCTGGGACGACGGCGTGATCGACCCGATGGAGACCCGGCAGGTCCTCGGACTCGCCCTGACCGCCTGTGCCAACGCGCCCCTGGGTGACCCCCAGTTCGGCGTCTTCCGGATGTGAGGGGACCCATGTTCGACACGGTGCTTGTGGCCAACCGGGGTGAGATCGCCGTACGCGTCATCCGTACCCTGCGCGCGCTCGGCGTGCGCTCGGTCGCCGTCTTCTCGGACGCGGACGCCGACGCCCGGCACGTCCGGGAGGCCGACACGGCCGTACGGATCGGACCGGCGCCCGCGTCGGAGAGCTATCTGTCGGTGGAGCGGCTGCTGGAGGCGGCGGCCCGGACCGGCGCCCAGGCGGTGCACCCGGGCTACGGCTTCCTCGCCGAGAACGCCGCGTTCGCGCGGGCCTGCGCGGAGGCCGGGCTGGCCTTCATCGGGCCGTCCCCCGAGGCGATCTCCCTGATGGGCGACAAGATCCGCGCCAAGGAGACGGTGAAGGCGGCCGGGGTCCCGGTCGTCCCCGGCTCCTCGGGCAGCGGTCTGACGGACGCGGAGCTGATCGCGGCCGCCCGCGAGATCGGCGTTCCGGTGCTTCTGAAGCCGAGCGCGGGCGGTGGTGGCAAGGGCATGCGCCTGGTGCGGGACCTCACGGTCCTGGCCGACGAGATCGCCGCCGCCCGGCGCGAGGCGCGGGCCTCCTTCGGCGACGACACCCTGCTCGTCGAACGCTGGGTCGACCGGCCCCGGCACATCGAGATCCAGGTCCTGGCGGACGGGCACGGGCACGTCATACACCTGGGCGAGCGCGAGTGCTCCCTCCAGCGCCGCCACCAGAAGATCATCGAGGAGGCGCCCAGCGTGCTCCTCGACCCCGCCACCCGGGCCGCGATGGGCGAGGCGGCCGTCCAGGCGGCCCGCTCCTGCGGCTACCGGGGCGCGGGCACCGTCGAGTTCATCGTCCCCGGCGGCGACCCGTCCTCGTACTACTTCATGGAGATGAACACCCGCCTCCAGGTGGAGCACCCGGTCACCGAACTCGTCACGGGCCTCGACCTCGTCGAATGGCAGCTCCGGGTCGCCGCCGGCGAGCACCTGCCCTACGAGCAGCGGGACATCACCCTCACCGGGCACGCGGTGGAGGCCCGGATCTGCGCCGAGGACCCGGCGCGCGGCTTCCTCCCCTCCGGGGGCACCGTGCTCGCCCTGCACGAGCCGCAGGGCGACGGAGTGCGCACCGACTCGGGCCTCTCGGAGGGCACCGAGGTCGGCAGCCTCTACGACCCGATGCTCTCCAAGGTCATCGCGTACGGCCCCGACCGCCCGACGGCGCTGCGCAGGCTCCGCGCCGCCCTCGCCGAGACGGTCACGCTCGGGGTCCAGACGAACGCGGGCTTCCTGCGCCGTCTGCTGGCCCACCCGGACGTGGTGGCGGGCGACCTGGACACGGGTCTGGTCGAGCGGGAGGCGGCCGGGCTGGTCCCGGCGGAGGTGCCGGAGGAGGTGTACGAGGCGGCGGCGGCCGTCCGGCTCGCCGAGCTGGCTCCGTCGGACGAGGGCTGGACCGATCCGTTCTCCGTGCCGAGCGGCTGGCGGCTCGGCGGCACCCCGAGGCCGGTGGGCTTCTCCCTGCGGGTCCTCGACCCCGTGGAGTACAGCCCGCGTGGCAGCCACACGGTCACCGCGGACCGGGTCTCGGTGACCCTCGACGGGGTCCGCCACACCTTCCACCGCGCCGCCGACTGGATCGGCCGCGACGGCGACGCCTGGCATGTGCGCGACCACGACCCGGTGGCCGCGTCGCTCACCGGCGCCGCGCACGCCGGTGCCGACTCGCTGACCGCCCCCATGCCGGGCACGGTGACGGTCGTGAAGGTCGCCGTCGGCGACGAAGTGACCGCGGGGCAGAACCTGTTGGTGGTCGAGGCGATGAAGATGGAGCACGTCATCTCCGCGCCGCACGCCGGAACGGTCAGCGAGCTGGATGTCACGCCGGGCACGACGGTCGCCATGGACCAGATCCTGGCGGTCATCACCCCCGCGGAGGAGGCGGAGACGGCATGAGTTTCCTGAGTCAACCTCTATGCCGCCAAGGGTTCCTCAGCGGCTGCGCTGACCTTGCCGTTGGCTTGGTGGATGGCGGGGTCGTAGCA